>CAZQMF010000067.1:0-6331 GCA_964594235.1 uncultured Acidimicrobiia bacterium | reverse complement strand
TCCCGCCGGCTTTCGGTCTTCGGTTCGCGGTAAGAGGGCTTGGTCCATCCGCCGGCTTTCGGTCTTCGGTTTTCGGTAGGAGGGCTTGGTCCATCCGCCGGTTCCCGGCTATCGGTAGAGCGCCGCCCTGCGATCGAAGGACCCGCAAGGTCGCGTTCTCACTGGCGACTGGCAACAGGAGACTGGCGACTGGAGACTGAAGACTGAAGACTGCTCACTACACTTGCGCCCTCATGCGCCAACTCCTCATCGTCAGTGCCGTGTGCGCCCTCCTGGCCGCCTGCTCAGGCAAGGCGGAACCAACCACGACCACAACGACCACGACCACAACGACCACGAGCACCACAACGACCACCACCCGGCCAACCACGACGACGACTGAACCGGTGGTCGTCGCCCCCCTCAACGGCTTGCCCGTCACCGACCCGACAACCATCGACCGGCGGGTGCTCGCTGTGAAGATCGACAACCACCCGGCGGCTCGACCCGAGTCGGGCATCCAGGACGCCGACGCCGTCATCGAACTTCCTGTCGAGGGGATCACCCGGTTCATGGCCCTGTTCAACGTCAACGACTCGACGTACCTCGGGCCCGTCCGATCGGGCCGCCCGACCGACCCGACGCTCGTCAAGCCACTCGGGGGGACGTTCGCGATCAGCGGCGCCCAATCGTGGGTGCTCGACATCATCCGCAAGGACGACGTCCCGATGATCGTCGACTCTCGCCCCGGCATGTTCCGCATCTCGTCCCGCAAAGCCCCCCACAACCTGTACGGGGACACGACCGCTCTGCGCCAGGTTGCCGACGACCGCGGGTACTCCGACGACCCGCCACCGAACCTGTTCGAGTGGGGACCGCTGCAACCGGACGGCACGTCCGACAAGATCACCCTCTACTGGTCACCCCGGACGGTGTGGACGTGGGACGGTGAGCGCTACACCCGCACCTCCGACGGGAAGCCGCACGAGTGGATCGCCAAGGACGGCACCACCGGCCAGATCTCCGCAGACACGCTCGTCGTGATCTTCGCGCACCGCTACACCGCCCACCCGCCATCGACCGGAACGGCCGTCCCGGCCATGGACACGGTCGGATCGGGCAAGGTCGTGGTGTTTCACGGCGGCGAGTACGAGGAAGGGACCTGGTCGCGTGATTCGATCGACCAAACGTTCCAGTTGGCACGGCCGGACGGTTCCGTCCTCACCGTGCCTCCAGGGATCCCGTGGATCTCGCTCTTCCCGGATACCCTCAACATCGAATGGTGACGGCGAGAACGATCGCACAACACGTTCGAAACGGTGAGCGCAGCGCGGTGGATGCCGTCTCGGACGCGCTCGATCGGAGCGAAGCCTCACCGCACAACGCCTACACGCTCATCGATCGTGACGGGGCCCTCGAACGAGCAGCGGTGATCGACGCCCTGGTCGCCCGAGGGGTCGACCCGGGTCCCCTTGCCGGTGTGCCCGTCGCGCTCAAGGATCTGATCGATCAGGAGGGGTTACCCACCACCTGCGGTTCCGGTTTCTATCGCGAGATCCCGGCCCGTTCGGCGACCGTCGTGGACCGCCTCGAAGCGGCAGGCGCAGTGATCGTCGGACGAACCGGCCTTCACGAATTCGCCTACGGATACTCCAGTGAGAACCACTGGTTCGGGCCGGTTCGCAACCCTTGGGACCTGGACACGTCTCCGGGAGGGTCGTCGGGAGGTTCCGCCGTTGCGGTCGCCGCACGACTCGCTCCGGTCGGAATCGGCACCGACACAGGAGGATCCGTCAGGGTTCCTGCGGCCATGTGCGCGATCGTCGGGCTCAAGGTGACCCACGGCCGCGTTCCGCTCACCGGAGTGTTCCCTCTGGCAGCGTCCAACGACACGGTGGGTCCGCTGGCCAGAACGGTCGGCGACGCCGCACTCGTCTACGGTCAGATCGCCGGCTACGACCCGGCCGACCCCTGGTCGGTGCCACGCGATGCCGAGGTCCCGTCGGACGGATCCCTGACCGGCCTGCGTGTCGGTGTCCCCCACCCGTGGATCGACGATGCCCTCATGGAACCGGACGTCGAGACGGCTTTCACTGACGCCCTCGCCGTCCTCACGGACGCGGGCGCCCAGGTGACCGACCTGGACGTCCCCTGGTTGGTCCCGACCCCGCAGATCTCGGATGCGGTGAGCGCCCAGGTGGCACATGTGCATCGCCCGTGGTTCGGCCACGAGCGGTACGGGCCGGAGGTGGAGCAACGTATGGCCACCGCCTTCGCTGTGACTCTCGACCAGTACCTCGACGCACAGCGATGGATTGCGCGCCTCCGCAACCAGGCAGCTGTCCTGTTCCACGACATCGACATCATCGTCACACCGACGGTTCCGGCGACCCGCAAACGCATCGGTGAATCGACGATCGGCGGGGTCCGCTATGCCACGGTGCTGTCGTGGTTCTCGTCGCTCGTCAACCACCTCGGCGTACCCGCGCTGACCGCGCCGCTGCGGGCATCCGGGGCACCTCCCCCATCGCTGCAACTCATCGGCCCCTGGTGGTCGGAAGGGCGGCTGCTCGCACTCGGCGAAACGCTCGAAGGAATCGACCTCTTCGAGACTCCGAACCCGCCGAGGGGTTGAGCCGGTCCTTGCTTGGCCAGTCTCACAACGTCGGTAGACTTGTCCCTGGGCGCCCAGGCGCTCGACACGCGAAAGGATCATTGTGTCCAACGACACTGAAACACTCGAACCCATCGACCACGAGGTCGAAGAAATGGACAAGGTCATCGTCCGGTTCGCGGGAGACTCCGGTGACGGCATGCAGCTCGCCGGAACCCGGTTCACCAGCGACGCCGCCTTGTTCGGCAACGACCTCGCGACCTTCCCGAACTACCCGGCCGAGATTCGTGCCCCTGCCGGCTCGATCGCGGGCGTCTCGTCGTTCCAGGTCCAGATCGCAGACTTCGACATCCTGACACCCGGCGACGAAGCCGACGTCCTGGTTGCGATGAACCCTGCAGCGCTCAAGGCGCACGGCAAGGACGTGAAACCGGGCGGCATGATCGTCGCCAACGTCGACGCATTCGAATCCCGCAACTTGAAGAAGGCGGGCTACGAGACGAACCCCCTCGAGGACGGTTCGCTCGACGGGTTTCGTGTGTTCGCCGTCCCGATGGAACGCCTCACCAAGGACGCTGTCGAGGGAACCGGGGTCAGCGGAAGGGACGTCCTGCGGTCCAAGAACCTGTTCGCGCTGGGTCTCCTCGCATGGGTGTTCACGAGATCCATCGACCCCACGATCGAGTGGCTCGAAAAGCAGTTCGCATCGAAGCCGGACGTGATGGCCGCCAACATCGCGGCGCTCAAGGGCGGGTACTACTACGGCGAGAACACCGCAGCGTTCAAGCACACGATCGTCGTGCACAAGGCGGCCCTCGAACCGGGCGAGTACACGAACGTCACCGGAAACACGGCACTGTCGTGGGGGCTGATCGCAGCCGCCAAGGCCGCCGATCTGAGGCTGTTCTACGGGTCCTACCCGATCACGCCCGCGTCGGACATCCTGCACGAACTGGCGAAACGCCGTGAGTTCGGTGTGATGACATTCCAGGCCGAGGACGAGATTGCCGCCGCCGGGGCGACCCTAGGCGCCGCGTTCGCCGGCAACCTGGCGGTAACCGGCACGAGCGGTCCTGGACTGGCGTTGAAGAGCGAGACGATCTCACTGGCGGTCAGCACCGAGCTGCCGATGATCATCGTCGATGTGCAGCGTGCAGGGCCGTCGACGGGTCTGCCGACGAAGGTCGAGCAGACCGACCTGTTGTTCGCTATGTACGGCCGGCACGGTGAAGCGCCGCTCCCGGTGCTCGCGGCACGGTCCCCTGCCGACGCCTATGCGGTAGCCATCGAGGCGGCCCGGATCGCCCTCAAGTACATGACGCCCGTGATCCTGCTGTCGGACAACTACATCGCCAACGGCTCCGAACCGTGGCGACTGTCGGATATGCAAGAGTCGCCGGACATCAGTGTGCCGTTCGCGACCGAACCGAACGCCGACGGGCACTACCTGCCGTACCTGCGCAACGACGAGACGCTGTCACGCCCTTGGGCGCCTCCCGGCACGCCGGGTCTCGAGCACCGCATCGGTGGACTCGAGAAGTCGTCGGTGGTCGGCAACGTGTCCTACGACCCGGCCAACCACCAGCTGATGACCGATGTCAGGGCGTGGAAGGTCCGCAACATCGCCAACGACGTCCCACCGGTGGAGGTCTTCGGCGACGAGGACGCCGACCTGCTGGTTCTCGGATGGGGCTCCACGTATGGTCCGATCCGGGGCGCCGTGAAGCGGGTCCGTAAGGACGGACTCAAGGTCGCGCAGGTGCACATGCGCTATCTCAACCCGTTTCCGGCGAACTTCGGCGAGGTCCTCATGAAGTACAAGTCGATCCTGGTTCCTGAGGTCAACTCGGGTCAGCTGCGGCACCTGCTCAGATCCGAGTACCTGGTGCCGGCGATCGGTCTCAACCAGGTCACCGGGTTCCCGTTCAAGGTCTCGGTCGTTGAACGAAAGATCCGGGAGGTGCTGGCATGACCACACTCACCTACACGCGCAAGGACTTCCAATCCGACCAAGAGGTGAAGTGGTGCCCGGGATGCGGTGATTTCACCATCCTCGCGTCGGTCCAGAACCTGTTCGCCGACATGGGACTCCCGAAGGAGAAGTTCGTGGTCGTGTCGGGTATCGGGTGCTCATCCCGGTTCCCCTACTACATGGACACCTACGGATTGCACGGCATCCACGGGCGCGCCCCGGCGATCGCTACAGGCATTGCGATCACCCGACCCGACCTGTCGGTGTGGGTCATGACAGGTGACGGCGACGCCCTGTCGATCGGCGGCAACCACATCATCCATGCGATGCGCCGCAACGTGAACATCAAGATCGTGGTGTTCAACAACCAGATCTACGGCCTCACGAAGGGTCAGTACTCGCCGACGAGCGAGCAAGGCAAGATCACCAAGTCGAGCCCGTGGGGTTCGGTCGACTGGCCGTTCAACCCGGTGAGCCTCGCGTTGGGCGCCGAGGCGTCCTACGTTGCGAGGTCGATCGACATGGACCGTGAGCTGACCGAGCGCGTCCTGCGCGAGGCCTACGAGCATCGTGGCGCGGCGTTCGTCGAGATCTACCAGAACTGCAACGTGTTCAACAACCATGCGTTCCTGGAACTGACCGGCAAAGAGACTCGTGATCAGAACCGCATCAACCTGGAGCATGGAAAGCCGATCGTGTTCGGCCCTGAAGGTGAGCACGCGGTGATCCTCGAGAACGGTGCCGCGACGGTGGTGCCGACGGCGTCGGTCGATCCGTCGCAGATCCTGGTGCACGACGAATTCGCTGTGAACGCGAGTGTTGCCTTCTCTCTGAGCAGGCTGTCGCACGGTCCTCACGGGCCGACCCCCGTGGGCGTGTTCCGCAACGTGGAGCGTTCCACGTACGAGGCCGTCCTGGAGGAGCAGATCGAGACCGCCCAGAAGAAGAAGGGCGTCGGCGACATCAACGCGCTGGTTCGGTCGATGGGAACCTGGACGGTGGAATAGCGAGCTGCGCTCTCAGCCAACAGCTGACAGCGAACAGCGAACAGCCTTCAGTTGTCGGTTGTGAGTCATCAGTTGTCGGTAAGCACACTGCCTGGACAACGAGAGGCGTCAGGGCGAGCTCCTACTCAGAACCGAGTACTCAGAACCGGCGGGCGAAGCCTGCCACCCGTTTCCTCCCTAGGCCGAAGGCCGAGTGGTTCTCTCCCCCCAGCGAAGCCTGAGGCGTTGGGGGGAGCCGGAGGGGGGGCCGGGCGCAGCCCGGAAACGGGGGAGGTGGCGTCGAGCCGATGCTCGACGCCGGAGGGCTTCTTGTCTCCTCCCCCAGGAGCGAAGCGACGTTGGGGGAGGTGGACTCGACCGAAGGTCGAGGACGGAGGGGGCCGTTCCCAGCAACGAGGCCGGCTCTTGGCTCGCGCAATCAGGCCGCCAGGTCGATTCCGAACCGTCGCAACGTCAGGAGCGAGCGTTTCGAAGCGGCACCGACCCGGCGATCAGACCGATGCCCACGATCCCGACGAGCGCGGCCGGGCCCGACTCGATGACACCGAGGAACAGCAGCAGCGCGGCCACGAGTGCGATCACCAGCCCGCCAACAAGCATGATGGTGTGCGTTCTCACTAGACCCTCCTTCCTCGACATCGAGACTACGCCGACGTCGAAACCACCCCTCTTGCGTTTCCTCCTCCCAGGAGAGGCCGAGCACCGGCGGGCAAAGCCCACCTCCCGTCTCCTCACCCAGGAGCGAAGCGACGTTGGGGG
>CAZQMF010000066.1:0-6465 GCA_964594235.1 uncultured Acidimicrobiia bacterium | reverse complement strand
CCCCGACACATCAGATGCGGGCAGTGTGGTCTGGGGAACGGAAACCGACTCTGGAGCGACCTGCTGCTGATAGTGATTGTCGACGGTGTTCGAGCTGGGCAGATCGGCAATCGTCGTGGTTGTGGTGAGTGGGTCGGCAGCCGTCGCCGCCGTGGTGGGCGCGCCGACACCGGTCGTGTCCGCCGCCTGTGCGTTTCCGGCGACAGGGATCACGACGGCTATGGCCAGCAACAACGCAGAGAGCCTCACCAACACCCGGTCGGCACCATATCACGGCCCAGCTTCTGCGTACACGGGAATCGGCTCGGTCGCCGCTCGACCTCCGACGTCAACGCCGGAGCGTTCGCTTGGCGAATCTCCTCGCCTTCCGGTAGACCCCGTACCAGCCATTCGTGGCTTGATTGACCGGGTGCCTAAGCAGCTCCGGCCACTGTCGCTCCAGTATGTCTGGCACGAACTGATTCAAGAGGCGATACTCGAGGGGGAGGCTCAACATCGCCTCCAATACCGCCCTGTCGGAGTACGGGTAGACGGTGTGGGCCTGCCCTTCGGGGTAGCCGTAGGTGAGCGGTCCGCACCATCCACCGAACCTGAACTCGATCGCCCGCATGTCGAACACTCCGTGCGCGTTCTTGATCGGTAGCTCTTCGAGCCACCGAGTGCCCCGTTCGACAAGCTCGGGCCATACGGGAGCCTGACGCCACGCCAGCATCTTCTCAATCGTCACCGGTTCGGGGTTGGGACCGAATGAAGCAATCGCCGGCATCCTCGCAACTTCCCCGAAGACTGCCGATACGTATGGCCGCCGCGAGTCCATCGACGCCATCGTGGCCACCCCTTCCTGACAGCGTGCATCGAGCGCTGCGACACACCCAGTCCGGAAGAGGAGCCGGGCGATGTCAGCCGGTAACGAACGCCGCCACGGAACCACCCTGTGCCTCAGCTTCAGGTCGCGGGCAAGCCCGCGGGCGACACTCACGTCGGTACGACCGGCGTGATCGGGGAATGCCATCGTCACGAACTCGATGTCTTCGAGGAACTCCTTGGAGCACGCCAGAAGGACCCGGCTGTCATTGCCCGCGGTCAGCGCCATTTGAATCGGACCTGCTTCGACGAGCGCTCTGATGCTCGCGGTGAGTCTTCCTGCGATCGTCTCGAGGGTGTCCTCCACGTCACTCGTCGTCTCGATCTCACCGGTGGGCCAGTACCTGATCGGCTTCCACGTGTCGAGGTCCAGGTAGTGGTTCGGGAGGAGCCAGTCGACGGAGTCGCGAACGGTCAGACCGAAGAAGAGATGCGGATCGATGGGGTATCGGCCCCGTTCGTTCACGAGAGCAAGACGGTCGTCACGGGAGTCTTGATAGGGGATGAGAAACAGTGACGAGGCGACGACTCGCTGTGACGGACTGTAGACGACCCCGATCGAGCCGGACGCATCCAGGTAGATCCGTTCGCTCCCAGGGGCCAGCCACATCGCCAGATACCGACCCGCGAACCAATGGATGGTGCGTTCGAGCCCGTCTGGATCGGCCTGATCGACCGAAACCTCGAGATCCGACGAAAGAAGCACACCCTCCGGAGTGATCGGCTGTCCCAGAAGCCAGCCCATCGGTGTGCCCGAGGCGACGATCCGCAGCACCGGCAGTGCGGGGTCGTACGCGAGGATCCACGAACCCAACTTCGCCTCCCGCCACCCACCCGGGAGTTCAACATGTGATGTCGATAGACGGAACTGCCCGACCAACTCGCGGCGGTCGAACAGCGCCCCGATCTCTCTCGGCCACCTAACAGGACGTCCCTCGATATCGGGTTTCCGGACGAGTGACCAGCTGCCCCCAGCCATCAACGACTCCTCACAGTCGGCGCGAATCATACATCGGAGAGCGGTCACCCGCCACGTGAGTTGTCCGCTCGGAGGGACTTCGATTCCCTCCCCGTCGAGACTGCGGCTACCAGAGAGAACAGCCCAAGCCGTGGTGCGGTAGTCTCCTAGCCTCCCAGGCAAGACGAGGCGAGAGCATGACGACCCCGACACTCAGCGTCGGACTCCCTGTGTACAACGGTGAGCGGTATCTCGCGGCTGCCCTGGAGTCGATCCTCGACCAAACGTACGAGGACTTCGAGCTGATCATCTCCGACAATGCATCGACCGACCGTACCGAGCACGTGTGTCGCCGATACGCATCCGAGGATCCCCGGATCCGGTACGTCAGGCTGCCAGAGAACATCGGGGCCTCCCGAAACTACAACCACACAGTCGAACTGGCACGAGGCCGGTTCTTCCGCTGGGCCGCCCACGACGATCTGTGCGCCCCAACCAACTTCGAACGGTGCATGGACGAGTATCGCTTCTCGTCGGCCCAGGTCGTGCTCGTGTACCCCCGCACGTTGCTGATCGACGAGAACGGCAACGTCACCGACACGTACCATGACGGTCTGGACCTGCGGGATCCCCACGTTGGCGATCGCATCAAGACCCTCATCAACAACCTGGACCTCTGCAACGCGGTGTTCGGCATTGTTCCTACCGATGTGCTCCGCCGGACTGGACTCCTTGGATCCTTCGTCGGATCGGATGAGGTTCTTCTGGCGGAACTCTGCTTGCTGGGTCAGTTCAGGGAGATACCCGAGACCCTCTTCCACAGAAGGCTCCACTCCCAGCGTTCGCTCGAGGCATTCCCGGATCCGCGAGCGCGAATCCTCTGGTTCGATCCGTCTGCCTCCACTTCACGGAGCTTGCCGAGAACGAGAATCCTTGTCGCCGACCTGCACTCACTGACGACGCTGCCGATCCCCATGGGCACTCGAATCCGCGCTCTTCCAGCGCTCGTGACCCCCTACCTCGCACGCTGGTGGAAAAGCATGGCGCGCGAACTCGTCACCGAACTCGCAAGAGGCCCCTTCGGGCTCCTGAAACGCCGGCTCCACCGGAACCAGCGCGAGTTCTAGCGGTGGCTCATCTGTGCATTTTCGACGACGTAGCGGGCGGGCATCACGTGTGGTACCTCTCCGGCATCGTCCGAGAAGTCGTGAGACGGGGCATCGACTGCACGGTCGCGTGCCCGCACCTGGACAGCCGCCTCGCGGAGGATCCACACGTCGCATGGAAACAGGTCGCGCCAGGGACTCTCCGAAAGCCAATCGGCGGCTACAGGACTCTGAAACGACTCTCGAAGTCGTGGGGCTCGCCTGATGTCTTCTGGGACCTGTACCTCGACAAGAACGTGTGGGTGCTTCCACGCGATTTGCAGTCGGCAACCGTCGGAATCCACGTCCTCCACGCCGTCAACCAGTATCAGCCAGCGAACCGCGACAATCTCGCCAAGGCTCGGACTGCGATACTCCGGAACAAGATCACGAATCTGGTTCGGCGGGGCGCCGTGGTGGTCGTGCACACGCGGCGTGCGCTTGACGTCCTCTCGGAGTTCCTCCCCGTGGAAGGGCTCGTGCAGGTCGGGTATCCGATCGACACCCCCGAGCCACTTGCCGGTCGACACGATCACGACGATCCTCGTGTGCTCTTCGTGGGTGGCGCCCGGAGGGAGAAGGGTCTGTTCGAACTGCTCGACGCCATGGAACTCGTCGCAGTGCACACGACCCTCGAAGTCGTGGGCCCTCAGCCTGAGGGGGTGCGGGACCGGGCGACCTATCAGCACCCTGCCTTGGACATCCGCTGGACGGACCGCTTCGTCACCAATGAGGAACTGCGTGCCGCACATCATCGATGTGACCTCGTCGCCGCCCCCTATCTCCCCGTCTTCCAGGCGCGCGGCGGGGCATCGGGGGTCCTGCTCCAGGCACTCGCGGAGGGGGTTGGCCTCCTCACTACACAGTCGCTCGCCGATCAGCTACCCGAGGGCTATGGGGGCGCGGTCGTCGCATCCACACACCATCCGAGGGCCCTCGCAAAGGCACTCGAGGCCGCGATCAACAATCTGAACCGGCTCTCTTCAGCCGCGGCCAAGGATGGACCTGCGTTCACGCGATCACACCACTCGTTCTCCGAGTACGTGGAGAGACTGCTTATGGCCGGTTGATTCAGACCGATGACCGTGTGAGAGGTACCTGTTGCATCAATCTCATCCAGCAATCGTGATCGTCGCCTACGACCGGCCCGCGTCGCTAGCGCGGCTGTTGGGCAGCCTCCAGCGCCTGGAGCTTTCGAGCGAGGTCGAGGTTCCCCTCGTCGTCAGTGTCGATGCTGGGACCCCATCCTGCGTACAGGTCGCCGAGGCCTACACCTGGGCGCACGGCCCCAAGGAGGTCATAGCTCACCCTCGCCGGCTCGGCCTGCGGGAACACGTTCTTGTGTGTGGGGACCTCTCCGAGCGGTTCGGCTCGGTCATCGTGCTCGAGGACGACTTGTACGTAGTTCCAGAGGCCTATCGATACGTCACCGGCGCCGTCGACCACTATGCGGATGAGCCGACAGTCGCCGGGATCTCGCTCTACTCGTTTCGAATCGACGAATACCTGGGACTCGCGTTCCACCCGCTCGACGACGGATACGACACCTTCTTCATGCAGACGCCATCGTCGTCGGGACAGGCGTGGACGAGCAGGCAATGGCGGGGATTCCGCGAGTGGCTCGACGGGCATCCACACCTCGAAGGGGTCCATCTCCCGGAACCGGCGGCCCGCTGGGACAGCGGCCGCTCGTGGAAGAAGGCGTTCCTCGCGTATCTCATCGACACGGACCGCTACTACGCGTTCCCAAGGGTCGGCCTCACGACGAACTGCGGTGATCCGGGTACGCACTTCAGTCGGGAAGCCATAAACACGGCGACCCCTGTCTTCCTCGGAACTCGTGACTGGCGGTTCGCTCCCTGGCCCAACTCGCTTCGATACGACGCCTGGTTCGAACCCCACTCGGACACCATCGAGCGCTGGTGGCCGGGCCTCGGGGGACCCGAGGTGACCATCGACTTCTTCGGCAGCAAGGATCGGATCGACACGCCACTGCTGCTCTCCAGCAGACCGTGCATTGCACCGATTGAGAGCTTCCCCATGATCCTCCTCCCCTTCGCCCAGAACCTCTCCCTTCCCGGGGAGGGCGCCTTCTTCCACTTCGGGAAGGCATCCGACTTCGAACCACTTCCACCTCCCAAAAGGCGAAAGATCTTCGAGGCCAGCAACGGTCAGATAGGAAAGGACATCAGCGCAGGCATCCTGTGGGATCGGCTGGTCCGGCGCGTGACTCGAGACACCCGCGACCCTCGGCTCACGGACTGACCCCGTCGGTCACAGAGCCACGACGTTGTCCCGCACGATTCCGCGCTTGCGATAGGCATTCCGCGCATCGAAGACGAGCGGAATCGCGTCGGCGATCTCCTCGAAGTCGATCGCATCGTGATCTGTGAGCACGACAGCGAGCGCGAAGCCTGTCAGCTCCCCCTCACCGACCGAGCTGAATCCTTGGGCGTTGATACCCCGCTCCCCCACCAACGGATCGAGTACCTGGATCTCCGCCCCTGCGCCGTCAAGCTGCCGCAGCACTCCTACGGCAGGGGACTCCCTGGAGTCGGCGATGTTCGCCTTGTAGGCGAGACCGACACCCAAGATGCGCGTGCCGCGCAGCGGGAGCCCATGTTCGTTGAGGACTGCCGCAACTCGTGTCGCCGTGTACGAGGGCATGGCGACGTTGACCTGTTCGGCGACGTCGATGAACCTGGTCGGGAACCCCGCTGCTCGCGCCGACCAGGCCAGGAACTGAGGATCGAGCGGGATGCAGTGCCCGCCTACCCCTGGCCCCGGATAGAAGGGCGTGAATCCGAACGGTTTCGTGGATGCGGCATCGATGACCTCCCAGATATCGATGTCGAGCTGGTGAGCGAGCTGAGCCATCTCGTTCACCAACCCTATGTTCACTGCTCGGTAGGTGTTCTCGAGCAGCTTGACCATCTCCGCGACCCGAGCGGACGAGACCGGCACGACCGTGGACATGAAGCGCGAGTAGGCTGCGACAGCCACCCTCCCGGAGTCCGGAGTGACACCCCCCACCACCTTGGGGATCTCTTGAACCTTCCTGACGTTGCCAGGATCCACTCGTTCCGGAGAGAACGAGAGGTACACATCCTTGTCGAGCTCGAGGCCGTTAGCGGTGATCGCCGGCAGGAAGAACTCCTCTGTCGTTCCCGGATATGACGTCGACTCGAGCGAGATGAGCTGGCCCGGGCGCAGCACCAGCTTCAAGGCGGCCGCAGCCCTGTCGATGAACGACATGTCGGGCTCGCGGTTCCTCCCAAGCGGACTCGGCACGCATACGAAAATCGCGTCGACGGATCGAAGCGCTTCAACGGACGTGGTGACCTCGAATCCGTTGTTGATGGCGTCGGTCACGCTCTCATCCGAGACGTCATCGATGTGAGATCGGCCGGACCGGAGCCCCTCCACCACTTCCACCGAGTCGTCGAATCCCACGCATGCCAGACCGGCGTCCAGGACGGCCATCGCGAGCGGAAGCCC
>CAZQMF010000065.1:0-6648 GCA_964594235.1 uncultured Acidimicrobiia bacterium | reverse complement strand
CCCGTTCTGGCGTGAGAACGCCGGCTATTTCGCGGCTGACTCACGCAAGAACAGGGGGAGGGGGGTTACTGAGGCGCCCTACGGCATCCCCTTCACGCGCCGGAGCTGCGACAGCAGATACTCGAGGTGGTCCTCACCGAGGTGGGACCACACCCAGTACGTACAGTCGAAGTCTTTCACACTCAGGAGGGCCTCGGTGCCGTAGCTGGTCGCGCCCGACCGCACCCTCGCGACGCTGCCGTCGTCCCACTCGAACGCGAGCGGCAGGTCCTCACCCGTCCCGGCCGGGAACGTCCCGAGGCCGATCACACCTCGCCCACAGTCTGCGCACAGGTACCCGAACGCGTCGTGTCCCGGTCCTGACGAGAAATCCCAGGCGACCAGCATCTCACCTTCGTTTGTGGCTTGTCGCGGCACCGCGCCGCTCGCGGTACCGAGGTCGGCGAATGCAAGCATCGGGCAGGTCTTCGGTGCCCCAAGCTCATCCTTCCATTCGGCGATCTCCACATCGGGGACATCGGAGTTCTTCAGCGGCGGCTCGTCCCAGGGCGGGGCCCCAAGCTGTTTGGTGTCGACCGGAGGTTGTTGTGACAGCCACAGGGTCGGTTCGCCCTCGAGACCCGCGACCTTGCGGAGCTGGTCCGCGAGCTGGAGCAGGTGTTCTTCGCCGAGGAACGACCAGACGTTGTAGAGGCACCCTTCTCCGTTCACGAGCAGATACATCAGCAGCGGAGCACCCGAATCCGGGCTCACCAGTCCCTCGGTGCCGTAGCCGGCGTAGCTGCCGTCGTCCCAGGTGACCTGGTTCGGGAACAGCAATGGTTCATCGCCTTGAGCGCGAATGCCCGTCCCGGCGACGCCGTAGGCGCCGCGACCGCAGTCGGTGCAGTAGTCGCCCCACGCCTCCCTGCCCGGCCCGCTCCCCAGATCCCAGGCGACACCCCATCCGCCGGCGAAGTTGGCCCTTCGGACGGAACCGACGGGTTCGATCAGCCCTTCGGGGTACAGCGCCGAGCACCAGGTGTTGTTGTCGGCCGCCTGCCATTGGTCCACGAGCACCTGGGGCACGTTCGTGATGGGAGCGGTTGCCCAAGGGGGAGGAGGGATTGCCGGCTGGGTCGTCGCCACTGTGGTCGTCGTTGTCGCGACCGTGGTCGTCGTGGTCGATGTGCTGGTCGAGGTGGGCGACTGGGAAACGCTGCCGCAGCCCACGGCAGTGACTGCCAGGGAGACGAGTGCGATGAGCCTGCGCGTGGCGTATCCCTTCCACAGCCAGGATAGAGAGAAATCGCTGCGGCGCGCGGTTTCTCCACATGACACGACGTGCGTCGCACTGCACGGGTTCCCGCTGCCGCGATGACCTACAGCTTTGCGAACAGCACGTACAACGCATCCGCCGTCACTCGTTCATCCTCTTCTTGCTGGTCCCACCCCAATCCACGTAGTCGGTCCCCAGGCCGAGCTCGGCGGAGACCTTGGTGTAGTACTTGCTCTCTGCCGGCCAGCCGCCGTGAGTCGAACATCTCGACGGGGTCGCGTCCCCCAAACCTGGCAGCTCGTGCGAGTTACTGGTAGTGGTACAGGCAATGTCACACGAGGGGACGAGCAGACCGCCGGTCGGCATCGGCGCGTTCGAGGCTTTCTATCGCCGTGAGTACCGTGCCCAGCGCTGCGTTCTCGACCAGGACTGACCCTACCTTCCCTTCTTGCGTGAGTTGATTGGCCATGTAGCGGTTTTCTCACGCAAGAACGGAAGAGAGGAACGCCGGTGGTGGCGAGACAACCACTGCATGTGGTAGAACGTCTCCGGATGAGATACCGGTTGGTCCCGCTCGTGCTCGCCCTCCTCCTGGCGGGGATCGTTCCCGCGTCCGCCTCCACACTCGCGCCGGGAGGCACGTTCCGCGACGACGACGGCAACATACACGAAGGAGCCATCGAAGCTATCGCCGCCGCCGGCATCACCCGAGGCTGCAATCCGCCGGCGAACGACCGGTACTGCCCGGACGACTCCGTCACCCGAGGGCAGATGGCGGCCTTCCTGGCACGCGCCCTCAGCCTTGGAATCACGACAACGGACTTCTTCAGTGACGACGAGGGATCGATCTTCGAAGCCGACATCAACAAGGTCGCTGCTGCCGGGATCACCAAAGGCTGCAGCGCAACCGGTGACCACTACTGCCCGGATGCCGTCGTCACTCGAGAACAGATGGCCGCATTCCTGGTCCGTGCCTACGGCTACACGGACGACGGCGGGGGAGATCGGTTCATCGACGACGACGGCTCGCCCTTCGAGAGCGACATCGACAAGCTGGCAACGGCCGGCGTCACCCTCGGTTGCAACCCGCCCGACAACACGAGGTTCTGCCCCTCCCGCCCGGTTCGCCGTGACGAGATGGCGAGCTTCCTCGCCAGGGCCGCAGGTCTCGACCTGAACGTGCCCCCCGCTCGTTGCTCGATCCTCCCTGCGGACAACATCTGGAACCGGCGTGTTGATGACCTGCCCGTCGATGCGAACTCGGATGCCTACATCGCCACGATCGGAGCAAGCGCCACTCTGCACGCCGACTTCGGTTCCGGTGTGTGGCCGCCCGGATCGAACAGCCCGATCGGCATCCCATTCGCCGAGATCGATCCGGCACAGGCAGACGTGCCGATCCACTACACGGCCTACGGGGATGAGAGCGACTCGGGGCCGTGGCCGATCCCCTCCGGTGCCCCGATCGAAGGCGGACCGAACTCGACCGGTGACCGGCATGTCATCGTGCTCGATCGAGGCGATTGCATGCTGTACGAACTGTTCGACGCTTCCCCCAACGGCGACGGCTCGTGGGACGCTGCGTCAGGTGCCGCCTACGACCTGACGTCGAACGCGCTGCGTCCCGACGGATGGACCTCCGCCGACGCGGCGGGCCTCCCGATCTTCCCCGGTCTCGTCACCTACGACGATGTCGCATCTGGCGAGATCACCCACGCGGTCAGGTTCACGGCATCACGAACACGCAATGCCCACGTGTGGCCGGCCCGCCACGATGCATCGAGCACCACCGACAGCCGGTACCCTCCGATGGGCCAGCGGTTCCGGCTGAAGGCCGACTTCGACATCTCCGCCTACTCGCCCGAGATCCAGGTGATCCTCACCGCCATGAAGCGCTACGGGCTCATCCTCGCCGACAATGGGGCTTCCTGGTTCATCTCGGGCGCACCAGACGCTCGGTGGAACAACGACAGGTTGCACGAATGGGACGACATCCCCGGTTCCGCGTTCGAAGCCGTCGACGTCTCCTCCCTGATGGTCGACCCCAACTCGGGACGCGCAGGGGGCTGAGACCGGGCGAAACCGCGGCCCTGCACGCACCCGGACGCCACCTTCCGGACCGTGTGAAGGACCTAGCCTGCATCGAGTCCGGCGAATCCTCTACCCTCGACACATGGCTGCGCAGGATCCGTATCGGAACATCGCCGCCATCTATGACCGCTTGATCGAACCGATGCAGTCAGGTGTTCGGCGTGTGGCGATCGGCGTGCTCCCGCCGCAACCCGGGTGGCACGTACTGGACGTCGGCTGCGGCACAGGAACGGGGATGAAGCCGTACCTCGACGCAGGCTGCGCCGTCGCCGGGGTGGATATGTCGGAGGCAATGCTCAAGAAGGCGACCGAACGTCTCGGCGATCGCGCCGATGTGCGGCTCACCGACGGGCAGACACTGCCATTCGCCGACGACCAGTTCGATCTGGTTACGACAACGATGGTGGTCCACGAAGTGCCGGGGGACCAGCGAGGAGCGTTTGTCGCGGAGATGGCGCGCGTCGCCAAGCCCGGAGGTGCGCTCATGCTTATCGATTTCCGATTCGGTTCGCTTCGAGGGTGGCGGGGGCCCGGTCTACGCCTCGCGTCGGGGATCATCGAACGGCTCTCCGGCCACTACTCCCGGTACCGCACCTTCAAGGACACGGGCGGGGTTCCAGGTGTGCTGGCCTCGGTCGGGTTGGACGTGACAACTGAGAAGATCGTGGCCGGTGGCAACGTCGCGATCTACCTTGTCAGCCCAAGCTGACTCTCCGCTCGCCTTGTTGAATCCTCCGTGACGAGGCATAATCACCGCTCCACCTCTCTTTCCCAAGGAGCCATGTCATGGAAGTCACACTGCGCGCCGAGACTGGGCGCGAGCCCGGGAGCCGCTCGTCGCGACGGTTGCGGCGCACGGGCATGGTGCCCGCCGTCATCTACGGCAGAGACCTCGAGCCCATCTCGGTCGCCGTCGATGCTCATGACCTGTATCTCGCCCTCCATACCGATGCCGGTGTCAACGCACTGATCAACCTCGAGACCGAAGGGGCCGACGCGCAGCTCACCATGGCTCGAGAAGTGCAGCGGCACCCCGTCCGTGGAGACATCACGCACGTCGACTTTCTGAAGATCTCCCTCACCGAGAAGACCCAGGTCGAGGTTGCCATCGAGATAACCGGGGAGTCGGTCGGTGTCAAGGAAGGTGGCATCGTCGAGACGATCCGCAACAGCATCCACGTGGAAGCTCTGCCAACCGGCATCCCGCAGTCGATCGTCGTCGATATCAGCGAGTTGGCCATCGGCGACACGCTGCGCATCGGCGATCTGCCGGCCATGGACGGCGTCGAGTACCTGGGCGACGAGGATGACCCTGTCGTCATCGTCGTGGCTCCTGCGGCAGCCGAGGTCGAAGCCGTCGAGGAGGAACTCGAGGAGGGCGCAGAAGAGGAAGGCGCCGAGGCCGAGGACTCCGAAGAGGCCGACGCATCAGCCGACGAGTAGCTGTGAAGGTCATCGTCGGCCTTCGAAACCCCGAGCGGCGGTTCGACGGGACCCGCCACAACATTGGTGCCGAAGTCGTCGAGGCCGTCGCGAAGCACCACGGCAGATCCTTTCGCCGAGGTCCACGGCGAGTCGCCGTGTCGGTAGCGCACGCAACCATTGACGACGTTGATGTGCTGCTCGCTCTTCCCAGAGTCGCAATGAACATCTCCGGGCCACCGGTCGCCGCTGCCCTGCGGTACTACCACGTCGATCCCGTCGACCTGCTCGTGATCCACGACGACATCGATCTACCGTTCGGCAAGCTGCGCCTCCACACAGGTCGCGGCACCGGCGGACACAACGGGGTGCGGTCGATCGTCGAACAGATTGGTAGCCGAGACTTCGCCAGACTCAAGATCGGGGTAGGGCGACCCCCTGGACGCATGGACCCGGCAGCGTTCGTTCTCCAGCGTTTTGATGCGGACGAGCGGCGCGAAATCGACCTGCTCGTCGAGGACGCCGCCGCCGTTGTCGACCGGTACGTGACCGACCCTGAACGAGCAGTTCAGATGGCCGGGGAGCGGCGTCCGGATCAGTAGGGTGGAGGCGGATGTTCGTCGCTGCTATCGACCAAGGAACCACCAGCACCCGGTGCCTCATCGTCGACCACGACGGAACCGTAATCGCGTCCACGCAGCTCGAGCACGAGCAGTACTTTCCCCGGCCGGGCTGGGTCGAGCACGACGCACACGAGATCTGGGAACGGACCATCGATGTGGTCGCTGGAGCGCTTGAACGCGCTCACCTCTTGGCAGGGGACATCGCGGCGATTGGCATCACAAACCAGCGCGAGACCACCGTCGTGTGGGACAGGACGACCGGGAAGTCCGTCTACCCGGCGATCGTGTGGCAGGACACGCGCACCGCGGAGCTGATCGAACGCCTAGGAGGTACCGAAGGACCGGATCGATTCCGGGCCCGCTGCGGTCTTCCGCTCTCCACGTACTTCTCGGGACCCAAGATCTCCTGGCTGTTGGAGGACTCCCCCGAATTGAAAGCCAGGGCCGAAGCAGGAGAGATCCTGTTCGGCACGATCGACTCGTGGCTGCTCTGGAATCTCACCGGCGTTCATGCCACGGACGTCACCAACGCGAGCCGCACCATGCTCATGAACCTGGAAACCCTCGACTGGGACCCGGTCATGCTCGACGCCATGGGTATCCCTGCAGCGATGCTGCCCCAGATCAAGCCGTCCGTAGGCGTGTTCGGAACGGCCACCGGGCTCCTCGAAGGCGTACCGGTGGCAGGCATCCTGGGCGATCAGCAGGCCGCCCTCTTCGGCCAGGGATGTGTCGCGCCCGGAGACGCCAAGAACACCTACGGCACCGGCTGTTTCATGCTTCAGAACACAGGAACGCGACCCGTCCTGTCGAACAATGGTCTGCTGACGACCGTCGCGTACCAGATCGGAGATCAGCCCGCCGTCTACGCGCTCGAAGGGTCCATCGCCGTGGCGGGTGCGCTCATTCAGTGGCTTCGCGACAACCTCGGGATCATCGAGCGGTCTCAGGACGTCGAAGCGCTCGCTGCGAGCGTCCCCGACAATGGCGACGTATACCTCGTGCCCGCGTTCAGCGGGCTGTTCGCTCCTCGCTGGCGGACCGACGCCCGAGGGGTGATCGTCGGCCTCACCCGCTTCACCACCGCAGGTCACATCGCCCGAGCCGCCCTGGAAGCGACCGCCTACCAGACCCGAGAAGTGCTCGAGGCCATGCAGGCGGACTCACACGTCGAGCTGGGTCTGCTCAAGGTCGACGGCGGCATGGTCGTCAATGATCTCCTCATGCAGTTCCAGGCCGACATCCTCGGCGTGC
>CAZQMF010000064.1:0-6655 GCA_964594235.1 uncultured Acidimicrobiia bacterium | reverse complement strand
CCCAACGTCGCCCTTCGGGCTCCTGGGGGAGGAAACGGGGCGAAGCCCGTCACCGGTCTTCAGTCGTCAGTCTTCAGTCATCAGCAAGAACCCGGCCACCATGGATTCCAGGACCACGGGCAGCCACTCCTACCGAAGACCGAGAACCGATGACCGGAGTAGGACTTCCGCAGGAAGTCCTACTCCAAGACCAGGTCCCGCAACAGATCCAGGCCGACGGCACCCGATCCCAGCACGCGAGAATGGAACTCCTTGAGGCCTCCACCCCGACCGAGAAACTCCTCCCGGAGTTCGAGGATCGCTCGCTCACCCACTTTGTAGGAGATCGCTTGTCCCGGCCATCCGAGGTAGCGGGTGACCTCGGACTTCGCGTAGTCCTCTCCGAGGAACGCGTAGCTCGTAAGGAGCTCGACGGCGAGTTCAAACGTCCAGCGTTCCCCCGGGTGGAACGAAGCGTCGTCCGGGATGGTGAGATCGAGGTGGGAGCCGATGTCGATCGCGACACGGCACGCCCGAAGCATCTCGGCCGAGAGCATCCCGAGGACGTACTCCGGCTTCTCGAGATAACCGAGTTCGTTCATCAGGAGTTCCGTGTACAACGCCCACCCTTCGCCGTACCCGGGGTACCAGATGAGGAGACGGTGGAGCCGGCTCAGGTGATCTCCGAGGGTCAAGGCCACCCCATTCTGGAGATGGTGCCCCGGGAATCCTTCGTGATAGGCAGTGCTCACCTCATCCCAAAGTGGAAATACCTGCTTGCTCCCCGTGGACCACCACACGCTCCCCGGCCGCGAGAAGTCCTCACTGGGTTGCATGTAGTAGGCACCGAGAGCACCTCCCGGAGGAGCGATCTTGACGTCGACCTTCTTGACCTGCTCGGGAATGTCGAACGTCGTCCCGTCGAGCTCGTTGACGGCCGCGTTCAGCCGCTCGGCCATGAACTCGACGAACTCCTCCTGACTGTGTGCGCAGCGGCTCGGATCCGTCTTGAGCAGGTAGACGACGCCGTCGAGTGACTCCGACGAGTCGATCAGCTGGGCCGTCTCGACCATCTGTCGTCGCAGATCGGCCACCTGAGCCCATCCCCATCGGTATGTTTCCTCGGGGTCGATCTCCATCCCCAGGAACACGCGGGTCGCTCGCACGTAGCGTTCTCGGCCAACCCCGTCAGCGGACGGCGCGTCCGGCAGGTAGGTCGACTCGAGATAGCTGGCGAACGCCGCGGAGGCCTGCTTCGCTGCCGCCATGGCAGACTCCATCGACGCAACCGACTCAGGGGTCGCCTGTTCGGAGGACGCCAGGTCCGCTGCGAAACGCTGCAGCGGAGAGTCGGCTCCTGCCAGAACCCTGGCTTGCTGGATCACAGACTCGACCTGCCGTTTCGAAGCCAGCGTGCCCCTTCGCCGTCCCTCCTCCAGCGTCTCCCTGTATCCCGAGAGCGGCTCGTCGAGCGTGGCTATACGAGTAGTGATGTGATCCCACGTCGACGTGTCCTGGATGTCGAGCACATTTCGAATGCTCTGAAACGGCGACGCGATGTGGTTGAGATCCCGAAACGGGTCCCCGTGATCGAACTGCTCCAACCACTCCTCGACCAACGTCTTCGCGACTCGCCACGCGAGCCGTTCCCATCGGTTCGAAGGTTCACCCATGTCGAGCAGCAGAGATCGATACCGTTCGGCCAGCTCTCGGGTCTCCTCGATCCCCGCGGGACTCAGGTCATCCCACAGGTAGTCACGGCCGGGTACCCCCAACGTCGTGCAGGCAACCGGAGAGAGTTCGAGGTAATCGTCGAGCAGCGCATCGCTCAGTGTGAATGCATCCATGGCAGAAATCCTAGGGCGCCTACGGGAGTCCCCCAGGATCTCGTACCTGGTACCTCGCATCGTGCGAAACGGTGGGGCGAGCACTTGCTCTGTCAGCTGCCACGCCCGTTGGAACGCGCGATGTGTCCCAGCATGCGGGCACTCGGCTTCACCGACCGCCGCTGGGTGCTCCGATCGACTCCGATCAGCCCGAATGTCGGTCCGTACCCGAGCACCCACTCGAAGTTGTCGAGGGCACTCCAGTAGGTGTAGCCGAGGATGTCGATGCCGTTGTCGATACACCGTTCCACTCCGTCGAGCGCCTGTTCGATGAACGCCTCCCTACGCCGATCATCGGTGGCGGCAACACCGTTCTCCGTCACGTACACGGGTACTCCCGTGACCGAAGCTGCGCGTTCAATGGTCGCTTCCAGACTTCGCGGGCGAAACTCGTACCCCATCAGCGTGAGCTCGGCGCCGTCCTCGGGACCCAGATAGCCGGCAGGAGAGACTCGGTTCCGAGAGTAGGTCTGCACGCCGATGAAGTCGTCGCCTGCGACTGCTTCCAGAAACACATCCTCCATCGGGCGTCGCAGCTGCTCGACCATCGCCTCGCCCCCGTCAACGGCTGTCCACTCGGACATGGCGAGCGTCATCCCCACCAAGCATCCCGGCGCGGCGGCACGAATCGCTTCGACAGCACGATGATGAGCATCGATGAGAACCTGGTTCGCACCCTCCCTGGCGTCGGGATCCCGAACACCCGGAGGGAAGAGGCCTGTCAGGTAGCCGTGAGTCGCGACGATATTCGGCTCGTTGATGGTGCACACCATGTCGACGACATCGGCCAGACCCCGGATGGACCAGTGGGCGAACGAGCCGAACCGCTCGGCGGTCTCCATCTGAGACCAACCCCCGCGGCTTGCGAGCCAGCGCGGCGTGGTGAAGTGGTGGAGCGTGACGATCGGGGTGATTCCCAGGCTCCGGCACGTCTCTGCCATACGCCTGTAGTGATCGAGCTGAGCGTGAGAGAACTCACCGTCTTCCGGCTCTACGCGACTCCACTCGAGTGAGAACCGGTAGGCATTGAATCCAAGGTCGGCGAGCATCTTCAGGTCGTCCCGATACCGGTGATAGTGGTCGACCGCGTCTCCCGATGGCTCCACGCAGGGTGACATCGGGTTGTGCTCCCACGCCCACCAGTCGTTGTTCCAGTTGCCGCCTTCCACCTGATGCGCCGCTGTGGCGGTGCCCCAGAGGAACCCATTTGGATACCCGCTCATGGTCGCCGAGCCTATCCGATTGGCTGAGCGGAGTCAGTATCGGATGATCGAGAGGGGACGAACCCGAGACCGCCGGGCGGACGCATGCGCGACACCAAGCTTCACGGGTGATTCCATATTCTGCCGAAAGGGGTACGTTGCGGGCCGGCGATACGGGCCTCGTAGCCCGGGTAGGCTTCGTTGGCGGAGGAGGCGACGTGATGCCAGAAGGCAAGCATTTCAGCGAAGCTCTCGAGTACCACTCGAAAGGCAGACCCGGCAAGACAGAGGTCATTCCCACCAAACCGACAGCCACACAGAGCGACCTCGGTCTCGCATACACCCCGGGTGTCGCCGAACCGTGTCTCGAGATAGCCAAGGAACCGGACGACGTATTCAGGTACACCAACAAAGGCAACCTGGTTGCGGTCGTCAGCAACGGCACCGCTGTGTTGGGGCTTGGCAACATCGGTCCGCTCGCAGGTAAACCCGTCATGGAGGGCAAGGCTGTCCTCTTCAAGCGTTTCGCCGACATCGACGTCTTCGACATCGAGATCGAAACGACGGAGCCGGACGACGTCATCCGGTTCTGCGAGATGCTCGAACCCACCGTGGGCGGCATCAACCTCGAGGACATCCGGGCACCGGAGTGCTTCGAGATCGAAGACACACTCAAGGAACGACTCGATATCCCCGTCTTCCATGATGACCAGCACGGCACGGCAATCATCGCGGGTGCCGGGTTTCTCAACGCGCTCGACCTGACCGGACGTTCGATCGAAAAGACGACGGTCGTGTTCAACGGCGCGGGCGCGGCCGGCATCGCCACCGCACGCTTCTTCGAACGTCTCGGTGTCAGCCATGAGAACATCCTCATGTGCGACTCGCGCGGGGTGATCCACGAGGGGCGCAAGGAGGGGATGTCCGGACACAAGATCGAGTTCGCGCGCCCCACCGACAAGCGAACCCTCGAGGAGGCCCTTGCCGGCGCGGACTGCTTCGTCGGGGTGTCGGTCGCGAATGTCGTCACCAGAGAGATGGTCCAGAGCATGGCGGACAATCCGATCATCTTCGCCCTGGCGAACCCCAACCCGGAGATCCGCTACCAGGACGCCATCTCCGCGAGATCCGACGCCATCGTCGCGACGGGCCGCAGCGACTACCCCAACCAGGTCAACAACGTGCTCGGATTCCCGTCCATCTTCAGAGGGGCCCTGGATGTGCGCGCTCGTGGCATCAGCGAGGGTATGAAGGTGGCCGCGGCGCACGCGCTCGCCGACCTCGCCCGACAGCCGGTACCCGATTCGGTTCTGAAGGCCTACAGCATCGACCACCTCGCATTCGGGCCCGAGTACCTGATCCCGAAGCCGTTCGACCCGAGGGTGCTCTGGCATGTCGCGCCCGCCGTGGCACAAGCCGCCATCGACGAGGGGCTCGCTCGCAACCCATACTCCGACATCGACGGTTACAGGAAAGAGCTTCGTTCGAGGTTCCAGCCGGCCTACGGCCTCACCCACACCGTTGCGGCCAAGGCGCAGGCACACCCGATGCGTGTCGTGTACCCACACGGCGCCGACATCCGGATAGTCCGCGCGGCGAGGCGAGTCATCGACGAACGGATCGCGGCGCCCGTCATTCTGGGGAACGTCGAAGAGATCCGATCGATCGCCGAAGAAAAGCAGGTATCGCTCGATGGAATCGATCTGTTCGATCCGTATGACGAGCACGAGGCGCGACACCGCTACGCAGACGAGCTGTACCGGCTACGCGGACGCAAAGGGATTGCACCCGAAGATGCCCAACGGGCGGTCCTCGATCCCAACCTCTACGCGGCGATGATGCTCCACGAGGGTGACGCCGACGCGGTCCTCGGCGGGTTGACATCGAACTACCCGGACACCGTCCGACCCGCCCTCCAAGTGCTCCCACTCCAGGAGGGACGCAGCATCGTGTCGGCGATCTACGCCGTCATCCTCAAGGATCAGGCCTTCTTCCTCGCCGACTGCGCCGTCAACATCCTGCCGACGGCCGAGCAGCTCGCCGAGATCGCGATCTCGACTGCCGACTACGTCGAGGGAGCGCTCGACGTCGAGCCCCGCATCGCGCTGTTGTCCTACAGCAACTTCGGATCGGCATCAGGCGAGGAACCGGAACGGGTACGCGAGGCCGTCACGATCTGCTGGGATCGACGACCAGACCTGCAAGTGGACGGTGAGATGCACGCCCGAACTGCCGTGGACGCCCCTCTGCTCGCACGGCAGCACTCGTTCAACCGGCTCGGGGGCCGTGCGAACGTGCTCGTCTTCCCCAATCTCGCCGCAGGCAACGCCGCGTACCAGCTCCTGTCGAAACTCGGAGGGGCACAGGTGATCGGGCCGATCCTGACCGGTGTCTCCAAGTCCGTGCACGTGCTCCAGCGAGACGCCGAAGTGGGCGACATCGTCAACTTGACGGCGATTGCCGTGCTCGACGCGCAGAGCAAGGTGTGACTACAGGCAGGTGACGGTCTCCCGAATGAGGAAGTCGACAACCGCCTCGAGCGCCTCCTGTTCGTCGGCCCCGTCGGCCAGCGCGGCGTCATAGGTCGCCACTTGCCTGTCGGCACTCGTGCCACGCACCAGGATCTCAGAAACCGCGTGGAGTTCCGTCAGGCACCCGAGCTCGGTTGCGTCTTCCGCCAGCTCCGTGATGAGCTCGTCGACGAGGTCCTGGATCGGTACCAGCGTTCCCTGCCCAAAGTCCATGAGTGGGGCATGAATGCCATAGCGTTGCGCCCTCCACATGTTCTCCTCGATGAGCATCCTCGCGTAGGTCCGCCACCGCTTGTTCTCAGATCGCAGGCGGTACAGCATGTGCATGAGAGACACGGTGAGCGCCGCCAAAGCGATCCCGTCGTCGAGCCGGGTGCTGATGTCCGTCACGCGCATCTCCAGTGTCGGGTAGCGGGCGCTCGGTCGAATATCCCACCAGAGCTTCGTGGCATCCTCGATCAGCCCGGCGTCGACGAGCACGTTCACATGCCGCTGATACTCCCCCCAGCTCGTGAACTGAACGGGTATGCCGGTGCGCGGAAGCGACTTGAACACCGAAGCCCGGTAGCTCTTCAGACCCGTGTGCTGTCCGTGCCAGAACGGCGACGACGTACTCAGGGCGAGTAGGTGGGGCAGGAAGTAGGCGAACTGGTTCATGAGGTCGATTCGCAGGTCGTCGTCGTCGATTCCCACATGCACGTGCATGCCGGAGATCACCAGCCGTCTCGCCACCGTTTCGAGCTCACGAAGCAGCACCTGGTAGCGGGTCTTCTCCGTGACGAGCTGTTCGCCCCAGCGGGCGAATGGGTGGGTCGATGCCGCGATCGGAGCGAATCCGTAGTCTCTGGAGACCTCGGCAACGACCCGCCGGAGCCGCGCGAGGTCGCTTCTCGCTTCGCCGATCGTGCTGGAGATCCGGGTGCCGACCTCGATCTGACCCCGAAGGAACTCGGGACTCACCTGCCCCTCGAGATGGTCGCGGCACTCGGCCATGAGTTCCGGCGGCGGATCCTTGACGAGATCCCTCGTCTCGAGATCGACGAGCATGTACTCCTCC
>CAZQMF010000063.1:0-6802 GCA_964594235.1 uncultured Acidimicrobiia bacterium | reverse complement strand
CTGGCTGTTTGCTGTCAGCTGCGAGCGCAGCGAGCCTCGGTGTGATGGGATGATTCGGGGGTAACCTTCTCCATACCGATGGAGACGTTTGCGACACTCGTGCAGCGGGGGCGTGCGGCCACAGGGTTGAGCCACCAGCGGATCGCTGAACTGGTCGGGCGCGCTCCAGCGACGATCCGGGGGTGGGAGTGGGGACGAAGCGAGCCGAACGATCCGGAGGTCGTCATGGCCCTGGCTGCGGTGTTGGATCTCCCGGAGGACGAGTTGCTGGAGAGCGTCGGGCTCTCGCGTCCTGCCGGTCCGCCTGGAGGATCGTTTGCGGACCTCGCCCCTGTGGATCTCGATGACGATGAGGTCGTCGTGCACGGTCTCGGTGTCCCCTCGGTGGGCGCACACCGGGCTCCGTCGGATGAGGACATCCCACCTGAAGTAGCCGGTGAGGTGGATGAGGCGGGTTGGAGGATCGCTGAGTTCGACCAGGCAGCGGGCCAGAGCGATGCCGGTGCGTCGTCAGGCGTCCCGGATGAGGCACCCGCGATCGTCGAGCAGACACCCGAGGAGCACTCCGACCGTGATTCGGCGGGTGTGTCGTCGCTTCGGGTGGGGCGAGTGGAAACGCATCGAACCGCCATTCCTCCGCAGCCACTGCTGGTTCAGCCAGTGCAGCAGTCCTATATGGAGGATCGCCGGGAGATGACGACGTATCGGGTTCGGACGCTCCTGACCGTCGCGATCCTGGTTGTGCTGCTGCTGCTGGTCGAGTGGGGGCTGCATGGTGCGAGCCAGTCGCTGAAGGACGCGTTGTCCGGGCTCCACCCTTGACGCAGCCTCACGCTGAGTGATATAACAACTACTGGTGGCGGTCGGCTGGGACCGGAAGAAGGGCACGCTCTGGTGAAACCGTGGGAGGACTGGGATTCAGTCATGCAAGAGGACTATCTGGCTGAGATCGATCTGACGATCGACGAGGAGCTCGTCATGGAGATCCGCCGGCGAGTGCTCGACAAGACCCGCCATCGGGACGCTACGCCCCAATCGCTGTCTTGACGGCGAGGCCGACACAGGCGAAAGCCGACACGACGAGGATGCCTCGTCTGAGTGCCGCACCTTCCACGCGACCGGTCAGGTAGCGACTGAAGAACAGCCCGAGGGCTACGGCGGGGACGAGTAGCAGGGCAGTCATGAGATCTTCGCGGTGGATCTGGCCGGCAATTCCGAGGGTTGTGAGGTTGATGGCTGCGCCGATCGTGAAGATCGCCGCGAGGCTCGATCGAAGCGTGGCGCCGGCCTCGTTCCGGTAGAGGAGGGCGAGTGGGGGACCGCCGATCGCCGATGTGGTCCCACTGATCCCCGAAAGGACGCCCGCGACGAACTTGTTCAGCGGCGTGAGCTTGATGCTGAAGCCGATCGCGAGTGCGATGACTGCTGCCAGCACCACCCCCGCGATGAGACCGTCGAGCGCGCGTTCAGAGACGTTGGCGAGCAGGATCGCGCCGATCACGGCGCCTGGGAATCGGCCGGCGACGATCCAGCCTGCACCTCTCAGATCGAGGCTGCTGCGTTCGCGAAGGGCCATGATGATGGTCAGCGGAGCGACCATCATCAGCTGGGGGATCGGCGTGAGCCCCGGGTACAGCAGCGTGAGAATCGGCACCGAAATGACCGAGAACCCGAACCCGATGGTTCCCTGAAGTGCGCTCGCCGCCACTGTCACCACCAGTGCGATCACGATGACGGGGGTCGGGTACATGTGGTGGGGTATCGCAGCGACTCAGGGGCGCAGCGCCCGTTCGAGATCGTCGATGAGGTCGTCGATGTGCTCCAGCCCTACGGAGAGGCGGATCAAATCGTCGGGTACCTCGAGCGAGGTGCCGGCTACGGCGAGATGCGTCATGGCGGCCGGTACCTCGATGAGTGATTCGACGCCGCCCAGGCTTTCCGCGAGGGTGAACACACTCGTGCTCGAAGCCACCCGGTGGGCCGTTGAGGTTCCTCCGGCGGCCCGAAACGAGATCATCCCCCCGAATCGGGCCATCTGTCGGGCTGCGAGCGCGTGCTGGGGGTGAGATGCCAGGCCCGGATAGATCACCTCGGCGACCTGCGGATGGTCCTCGAGGAACGAAGCCACCGCCTCCGCGTTGTCGCAGTGGCGTTCCATTCGGACCGCCAGTGTCTTGATCCCACGAAGCGTCAGCCACGCGTCGAACGGTCCCGGAACAGGACCGGCTGAGTTCTGGAGGAACTTCAGTCGTTCGAACATCTCGGAATCACGCGCGACGACGGCGCCACCAACCACATCGGAGTGCCCGCCGAGGTACTTGGTGGTCGAGTGAACGACGAGATCGGCCCCGTACTCGAATGGCCTCTGGAGGTACGGGGTTGCGAACGTGTTGTCGACGACCACCAATGCTCCATGCTCGTGAGCCAGTTCGACGATGGCGGCGAGGTCGACCAGGCGGAGCAGCGGGTTCGTGGGTGTCTCGACCCAGACGAGCCGGGTGTGTTCGTCGAATGCCCGGTCGGTCACTCCTGTGTCGGTCATGTCGACTGTCGACCAGTGGACGCCGTGCTCCGAGAGCACTCTCGCGAAGAAACGGAACGTTCCACCGTAGGCGTCGTCGGGAAGCAACAGCCGGTCGCCCGGTGCGAGCAGGTAGCCGATCAGCGCCGTCGAGGCCATCCCGGACGCGGTTGCAACCGCCCCGCCGTTGCCGGCACCTTCGAGGACCGCGAGCGCCGTCTCGAGTGCCTGCCGTGTCGGATTGCCCGTCCGGGAGTACTCGTAGCCACGGTGCGCGCCGGGTGTCTCCTGTGCATAGGTGGAGGCAGTGTTGATCGGGATGGTGACCGCGCCCGTGGTTGGGTCGGGTTCTTGCCCGGCGTGGATTGCGTCGGTCTCGAAATGCATCAGTTCACCTCGAAACCGTTGGCGAGCATCCAGTCGTCGTTGAACACCTTCGAGAGATAGCCACGACCGGAGTCGGGCAGAAGCACGACGGTGAGGCGCTCTGGTTCACGCCCGGCGAAGTCGACGGCCGCATGGACGGCCGTACCTCCGGAGCCACCGGTCAGAAGACCCTCTCTCCTGGCCAGCAGGCGGGCCATGGTGAACGAATCCGCGTCGGTCACCATCACGTATTCGTCGACGATCCCGGGATCGAGCGTCGCCGGCCAGAAGTCCTCACCGACGCCCTCGACGAGATACTGGTGGATCTCGTCTTCGTTCAACGCCGTGTAGATGGACCCTTCGATGTCGGCGCCGACAATCAGAATGTCCGGATTCATCTCCTTCAGGTAGCGGCCGACGCCCGTGATGGTTCCGCCGGTACCGACGCCGATCACCACGGCGCCAACTCTCCCATCGGTCTGATCCCAAATCTCGGGACCTGTCGTCAGGTAGTGAGCTTCCGGGTTTGCCGGATTCTCGTACTGGTTTGGGCTGTAGGCGCCTGGAGTGTCGGCGACGATCTGGCGCGCTACCCCGTAGTACGAGTCAGCGTCCTTGGGAAGACGATCGGTCGGCGCGACGACGACCTCTGCCCCATACGCCCGCAGAAGGTCGCGTTTCTCCTTCGAGACCTTGTCCGGCACGGTGAAGATCACCTTGTAGCCGCGCACGGCGGCGACGATCGCCAGCCCGACCCCGGTGTTGCCGCTCGTCGGTTCGACGATCGTGCCCCCCGGGTCGAGCAGTCCGAGTTGCTCGGCCCTGTCGATCATCGTGACGGCGATCCGCTCCTTGATCGACCCTCCGGGATTGAGGTATTCGACTTTCGCGACGAGGTTGCCTGGAGGGTGGATGCGGGACAGACGGACGAGCGGGGTATTCCCGATGGTCTCGAGTGCGCTTTCGTAGATCACCGGCGTGAGTGTATCCAGAGAAGCATCTATGCTCGCCGGGATGTCGCGTCTCGCGAAGCTCGCTTGGACGGCCGTGGTGTTCAATGTCGCGGTGATCGCCTTTGGGTCGGTGGTTCGGGCCACGGAGTCGGGCGCCGGATGCGGCCCCCACTGGCCGGCATGCAACGGCCAGATCATCCCCAGCGAGATCCACGGGGCTCGCCTGATCGAGTTCACGCACCGAATCAGCAGTGGGATCGCCTTGGTCCTGGTGGGCGTGCTCATCTGGAACGTGTTTCGCAGCTTCGGCCGCGGCCATCGAGTCAGAACGACTGCCGCGCTGGCAGGGGTGTTCGTTCTGGCGGAGGCGATGCTCGGGGCGATTCTCGTCTTGTTCGAGTGGGTCGCGAAGAACGTGTCGGTCGCGCGCACGGTTGCCGTTCCCATCCATCTCGTTTCAACCCTTGTGTTGCTCGCGTCGTTGGCCCTGACAGCCCACTGGGTAGACGGAGGACCGGCCGGGCGGTGGGAGCGTGGACGTGGATGGCTGCTCGTCGGCGGTGGCGTAGGGGTTCTGCTGATCGCCGCGTCCGGTGGGGTGACCGCTCTGGCCGACACGTTGTTTCCGTCGGAGTCCATCGCATCGAGCATCTCGAAGAGCCTCGACTCTGCCGAGTACTTCCTCACCCGCCTGAGAGTCGCGCACCCACTGATCGCGATCGCCGTCGGACTGCTGCTCATCCGGATCGTCGGCAGCATCGGGGCAGATCGCGCGTCGGGTCGGATCATCATCGGATTGGTCGTCCTTCAGTTCGTCGCGGGGTTGGCGAACGTCCTCCTGCACACGCCGCTCTGGCTGCAGATCGGGCACTTGGTCCTCGCCGATGTGCTGTGGGTGACCTACGTCGTATTCGCCGCGGATGTTCTCTCGGTGGAGGACACGGTCACTGCAGGTGTGACCTGAGATCGGCGGCACTCGAGACGGGCAGGTCACACACGAATCCTCTGCAGACGTAGGCGAGGGTACGGTCGGACCAGCGTCCCTCGAGGAGCGGTATCGTCGCCCCACCCGTGCCGTCGGTGTCGACGGCCACAACGACGCCCGGGCGGAACTGCTCCCATACGATGGATGCCAGCTCGGCCGCGGCCGGCCCCGTGATCGCGACCTCCCGCGGGTCACTCAAGATCGTATGCAGGACCGCCAGCGCGTGGCCGGCTGCCATAGGTGACGCTCGTGCCACGGGTGCCGTCGCTCGCAGTGTCTCCTCGGCGCCTGCACGCAGTTCTGACCGTCCGGTGAGCATCGATGCAACGAGCAGTGCTTCGGCTGCGAGCGAGTTCGCGGATGGCGTCGGCGAGTCCGTGAGGTCCTTCGTGCGAGCCAGCGGCGTCTCTGCGTCGATCCCGGATGTGAAGAACCCACCGTCGGGATCGTCGAACAGCTCGATGAGCCCTTCGGTGAAGCGGATTGCCTCCCGGTACCAGGCAGGATCGCCCGTTGTCTGATAGAGCGAGAAACACGCGAGTGCGAACGAGGCATAGTCATCGGAGAATCCTTGAACGGTCGAGCGTCCCTGCCGCCAGCTCCTCATCAGCCTGCCGGATACCACCATCGAGTCTCGGATGAACGATGCAGCCTCGGCTGCCGCATGGGTGAGGCGGGGGTCGTCAACGACGGCCCCGGCTTCCGCGAGTGCCCGGATAGCCAGCCCGTTCCACGCGGTGATGACCTTGTCATCGAGTCCCGGACGGGGGCGCGTCGAGCGGCGATTCCGGAGCTTCCGCCGTATCTCCGTCAGCATGACTCGCGCCGTCGGGCGGTCGATCCCGAGGTCGTCTCCGGCATGCTCGTCGACGACGTTCAAGTGGGTGCGGCCTTCGAAGTTGCCTCCTTCTGTCACTCCGAACGTCACGAGTGCAAGCGGGGCAAGTTCGGGTCCGACCGTGTCCGTGATCTCGGCGCGATCCCACAGATAGAACGTTCCTTCCGCGCCCTCCGAGTCTGCGTCCTCCGCTGAGGCGAACGCGCCGGTCGGGAGACGAAGATCGTGCAGGAGGTAGGCGAGCGTGTCGAGCGCCACCTCCGTGAATGCCGGTTCCCGGAGTGCCTGACCGGCACGGAGATAGATGCGGGCGAGTTGCGCGTTCGTGTAGAGCATCTTCTCGAAGTGTGGGATGGTCCACGAGCTGTCGACCGAGTAGCGGGCGAAGCCACCACCGACGTGGTCGCGTATCCCACCTCTCGACATCGCCCCCAACGTTGTTCCCAGCATCTCGAGCGCGTCCGCGCTACCGACGCGGAGCAGGAACTCCAGTACTGGTTCCTGGGGAAACTTCGGGGCCGATCCGAACCCTCCGTTGACCGGATCGAACTGGCCGGCGATGGTGTGTACCGCCTCCTTCACGAAGATCAGATCCGGGAGTGAGCGATCCCCCGGGATCGTCCTGCCGACGACGTCGGCAAGGCGTGTCGCCGTCGTGGTCAACTCGTGTCGACGATGCTCCCACGCATCGGCGACGGCCGTGAGCACCGTCTGGAAGGAAGGCATCCCGTGACGTGCGATCGCCGGGAAGTACGTCCCCGCGTAGAACGGTCTGCGGTCCGGCGTGAGAAACACGGTCATCGGCCACCCGCCCCGACCTGTCGTGGACTGAAGCACCTGCATATAGGTGGCATCCACGTCCGGCCGCTCCTCCCTATCGACCTTCACGTTCACGAACAGCTCGTTCATCAACGACGCGGTGACCGGGTCTTCAAACGACTCATGGGCCATGACGTGGCACCAGTGGCACGACGAGTAGCCGACGGACAGCAGGACCGGTCGGTCACTATCCGCTGCGACCCGGAATGCCTCTTCACTCCACGGATACCAGTCGACTGGGTTGTCTGCGTGTTGGAGCAGGTAGGGGCTCGTTTCCAGTTCGAGACGATTGGCCACGAACCGACGCTAGCTCGGTTCTC
>CAZQMF010000062.1:0-6864 GCA_964594235.1 uncultured Acidimicrobiia bacterium | reverse complement strand
CCTTTCGGACAACGGATTTTGAGTCCGTCGCGTCTACCGTTCCGCCATCCCGGCCCGATGCAGGGCTGTATGGTACGACACCGCATGGCAGGACGCATCGAACGCAAGGTCTTCCGCCTGAACGACGAGATCGCCGGGCTGATGGAGGAGGAGCGACTCATTTTGGAGGAGCTGAGCTACCACCGACAGCTCGCCGATGATGCTCAGCGTGATGCAGCTGTGGGTGATGCCGACGATCGGGCGTTCGCTCGTGAGATCGAAGGCGACGTTCCACGTTTCGAACGTGCCCTCGGGGGGCTCCGTGCCCGGCGCGCCAGGCTGGAGGACAAGCGGGCCGAGCTGCTCGCACGACTGGAGGACATCTGATGCCAACCCTCGCGATCCTCGACGGTCACAGCCTCGCCTACCGTGCCTTCTTCGCCCTGCCCGAGGACCTCTCGACCTCGTCGGGGCAACCGACGAACTCGGTGTACGGGTTCACGTCGATGCTTCTGAAGCTGATGGATGACCACCATCCCGACGCCCTGGCTGTCGCCTGGGATACGCCGGTGCCCACCTTCCGCAAAGAGGCGTACGAGCCGTACAAGGCACAACGCACCAAGGCACCGGATACGTTCAGGAGCCAGCTTCCACTCATCAGGGAGGTTGTCGACAGTCTTGGCATCAGCCAGGTCGAGGTGGATGGATTCGAGGCCGACGATGTCATAGCGACTGTGGCCGCCTGGGCAGAACGGGACGGTTGGAGCGTGCTGGTGGTGACCGGTGACAGGGACTCGTTCCAGCTCATCGACGACCAGGTGACGGTCGTGTACACGCGCCGTGGCATCAGTGACATCGTGATGGCGGATGCCGAGTGGGTGCAAGCACGTTACGGCGTCGCGCCGGCAACCTACGTCGACTATGCGGCGCTCCGGGGTGACACCTCCGACAATCTGCCCGGCGTTCCAGGAGTGGGGGAGAAGACTGCGGCGAAGCTCATCGGTCAGTACGGCAACGTGGAGGGGGTGTACACCCACCTCGACGATCTCACCCCCAAACTGCGGGAGAACCTCGACGCATCGAGAGAGCAGGTGTTCTTGAACCGTCGCCTCATGGAACTGCAGCGTGACGTCACAATCGACGTCGATCTCGATGCGCTGACGACACGCGAGTGGGACCGCGACCGAGCGCGACAGCTCTTCGAGAGCCTGGAGTTCAGGGTGTTGTGGGATCGTCTGGTCGGACAGGACGAAGTCGAGCACGGGGAGCCTCTCGACGTCACGACTCGCACCGTGCTGGATACAGCCGCGATCGCAACGGTCGCTGCTCGATCTCCACTCGTCCTCGAACCCGTCTGGTACGGGAACGACCTCGCAGGGGTCGCGATCGCGGAAGATGACGACACTGCGGCGTTCATACCTTCCGACAAACTGGACGGGCTTGCAGCCACACTGGCCGACCCGAACCAACCCAAGGTGCTCCACGACGCCAAGCCATTCCTTCGATACCTCCTCGGGCGGGGGATCGGGTTCGATGGGCTGGCGTTCGATTGCACTATCGCCGCGTATCTCCTGAATCCTGCATCCCGGTCGTTCAGCCTCGCCGACATGGCTGATGCATTCCTCGGGATCGAGTTGGAGTCTCCCGACGAGCGGGGACAGGGCACCCTCGACTTCGGCGGGGGTCCGAACATCGACATTGCCGGAACGAGGGCTGTGGCGGTATCGAAACTCGCCTCCGTGCTGGAAGAGCAGATCGGTTCGGAGCGGGACCTGTTCGACAGGTTCGAACTGCCTCTGGTCGGCGTACTCGCCCGAATGGAGGCCCTCGGGATCCTCATCGATCGGGACTATCTCGAGGCGCTCGGCGACGATATTCGGGCACAGCTCGCCGATCTCGAGAAGGAGATCTACGACGCCGCGGGCGGGGCGTTCAACATCAACTCGACTGCGCAGCTGAGCACCGTGCTGTTTGAGGATCTCGGGCTTCCGGTGTTGCGGAAGACCCCGAAGGGGGCACCGTCAACGGACCACGGGGTACTCGTGAAGCTGGCCGAGGCGCACCCCATGGTCGCCGTGCTATTGAAATATAGGGAGCTCGAGAAGCTGCGGTCCACCTACATAGAGGGGTACCTTCCGCTCATCGCCGCGGATGGGCGGATCCATACACGGTTCAACCAAACCGCCGCCGCAACCGGACGCCTGTCATCCGACAATCCGAATCTGCAGAACATCCCCGTCCGATCGGAGACCGGTCGGACGATCCGGCGAGCCTTCGTTGCAGAACCGGGCTGGCAATTCGTCGTGGCCGACTACTCACAGATCGAACTTCGGGTGCTTGCCCACCTGAGCCTCGACCCGGGGTTGATCGAGGCGTTCGAAGGGGAGAGTGCGGACATCCACACCGAGACCGCGGCGAGAGTCTTCGGGGTTGATCCGGCGAACGTGACCGGAGACATGCGCAGGAGGGCGAAAGCGATCAACTTCGGACTTCTCTACGGCATGGAGGCCTATGGCCTGGCCGAACGCCTCGAGATCTCCCGCGAGGAGGCTGCAGAGCACATCGCCGAGTACTTCGCCCAATTCCCGAAGGTCAAGGACTACCTCGCCTCGGTCGTATCGGAGGCCCGCTCGAGGGGGTACACCGAGACGATGTTCGGGCGACGCCGCTACCTTCCGGAACTGTCGAGCGACAACTACCGGATCCGTCAGATGGGGGAGCGGATGGCGCTCAACGCCCCGGTCCAAGGATCGGCGGCCGACATCATCAAGAAGGCGATGATCGACCTCGACCAGGTGCTCGAGCCGCTCCAGGCGCGCATGCTCCTTCAGATCCACGACGAGTTGGTGATCGAGACACCGCCCGAGGAACAGGAGAAGGCAACGCGCCTCCTTCGGGACACGATGGAACACGTCGCCGACCTTCGAGTGCCCCTGAACGTGGACATCGCTTCGGGATCGAACCTGGCCGACTGCAAGGCCTGACCGGCCGCCCGGTGCCGCGGCCGGTATCAGGAGATCGGGGATCGCCCTGCGAGGAACGCTTCGATGTCTTCGACGGGTCGCACGGAGCGTTCTCCGGTGGCCCGATTCGTCACCTCGATTCCCCCTGCACCGAGCGATCGGGGGCTCACGGTGAGGATCCACGGCATACCGAGCAGTTCGGCGTCTGTGAGCTTGACCCCTGGGGACTCATCACGGTCGTCGTAGAGGATTTCGTACTCGGGACCGGCGTCTTCCGCTACGGCGTAGAGAGCTTCCGCAATCTCTGCTACCTGGTCGTTGCGGCTCCCGCCAAGGGTGACGAGGTGAGCACGATAGGGAGCGACCTCGGCCGGCCATGCGATCCCCTTGTCGTCATGGTGAGCCTCGACGACGCAGGCGACACTGCGGCCCAGCCCGATCCCGTAGGAACCCATGACGATCGGGTGACGCTCACCATCCTCGTCCAGGTAGTCCGCGCCCAGAGCCTCCGTGTACTTCGTGCCGAGCTTGAAGATGTTGCCCACCTCGATGCCGTTGCGAAGGACCACCTCGCTGCCGCACGTGGGACAAGGATCGCCTTCCCTGACATTGCTGATGTCTGCGACCACATCCGGCGTGTAGTCGCGGGGCACGTTGACATTGAGAAGGTGGAAGCCCAAACGGTTCGCGCCGGCAACCAGATTGGGGGAGTGGGCCGCAAGCTCGTCGACCACGATCAACGCGTCCTCCGCACCGATCGGTGACCCATACCCGGCTTCCATCCCATGGGCTTTGATCTCGTCGATCTGTGCCGGTCGTAGCCCTCCGACCGCCTCGATCGCGTTGACCAGCTTCGTTTCGTTCACCTCGAAGTCGCCACGTACGATCGCCACCACGAATCGGCCGTCCCCGGTGACGAAGAACGTCGCCTTGGCCGTTCTGCTGGTCGGCACATCCAGGAACGAGGCGAGAGCGTCGATCGTTGTTGCCTCCGGCGTCTCCACCTCTTGGATCGGAAGGAGCCCTTCGGCGTCCGGTGGGGCCGTCGTGGTGGGGGCGACCTGGCGGTTGGCCGCGAATTCACACGACTCGCAGATCACGAGCACATCCTCACCGGCGGGGTTGAGCACCATGAACTCGTGTGCCAGCGACCCACCCATCATGCCGACATCCGAGCTGACGGCGATCGCGTCAAGACCGATCCGCTCGAAGATCCTCGTGTAGGCGCGGTGGTGCGCCCAATACGCCTCGTCGAGTCCGTTGTCGTCCCTGTCGCAGCTGTAGCTGTCCTTCATGACGAACTCCCGGACACGGATGAGACCGCCTCGCGATCTGGGTTCGTCCCTGAACTTCGTCTGGAAGTGATACACAATGAGCGGAAGCTGGCGGTAGCTGTGCACGATGTCTCGCAGGAGGTCGGCGACCACCTCCTCATGGGTCATTGCCAGCACCATGTCCCGTCCGCCACGATCCTCGAAGCGTGCCATCTCGGGGCCGATAGCGTCGTAGCGTCCCGTCTCCCTCCAGAGGTCGGCAGGATGGACGACCGGCATCTCCATCTCCTGACCACCGATGGCGTTCAGTTCCTCTCGGATGACCTGCTCGACTCTCTTGGTGACCCTGAACCCGAGTGGAAGCAGCGAGTAGATGCCGGCACCAAGCCGACGCACGTAGCCGGCTCGGACGAGCAGCCGGTGCGAGGGCATGTCCGCATCAGAAGGGTCGTCGCGGAGCGTGATGAAGAACAGCTGAGACAGTCGCATGGGGAAGCAGGATAACGGCGAGCATCGCTCGCCGTTATCCGTTCTGAGTTCGCAGTTCTCGGTAGGAACGCGACCGCGTTTGCTTCCAGGCCGTAGGGGGTCGTGCTTGCTCACCTCGCGGGGGAAGCGAGTGTCAGGGGACATGACCTCGGGCTGACACTCGACTCCGGGGCTATTCGCGCCTACGTCGCAGAACACGACCGGCTCGAGAAGCGAGCCTCTTGCCGAGAACCGACGACCGAGAACCGACAACGAGGGCTGGCGGGCGAGGCCCGCCAGCCCTATTCTTTCGGTGGGCAGAGGGTATCCGTGCTAACCTCGCTTTGCCTTCGGGAGTCCCCGAAGAGCCTTTCCATGAGGAGCACACAACACACATGACCAACGAGCACGAGTCCGCGCCCACCACGGACCCGATACCGAGTACCGCTGCGGCGGACGAAGACGTAGCCATCGACACAAAGAAAGCCGACGCTCCGGACGCACCGGCAACCGAAGAGGTTGCCACGGAGGCGGTTCAGGAGGCGACGGTTGAGGCGTCGGCGGAGGAACCCCCCGCAGCGGCCGGAGAGATCAGCGAAGCAGAAGAAGCCGCGGAAGAGGCACCGGAAGCGACTCCGGAAGAGGCACCGGAAGCGACTACGGCTGCCGTCGATGAGCCGGAACCGGTTCCGCCCGAGATCGACACCGACATCAAGGCGCTCGCGGAGCGGCCGGCGATCGTCGCGAGGGATGTCAGCGACTTGCCCGACGATCTCGACTTCGGGGCGGCGATCGAAGCCACCGTGGTGGAGTTCGAAGAGGGCGACATCGTGGAGGGCATCGTCGCGAGCATCGACCAGGACGGCGTGCTCGTCGATGTGGGCTACAAGTCGGAGGGTCTGATCCCGCTGCGTGAGCTGTCGATTCGTCGAGGTGTCGATCCGAACGTCATCGTGAAGATCGGAGATCGCATCGAGGCACTCGTGCTCGACAAGGAGGACGATGAGGGTCGTCTGATTCTGTCCAAGAAGCGGGCGCAGTACGAGCGTGCATGGGGAAAGATCCAGGTCGTCTACGCGGAAGGCGGCATCGTCTCCGGCCCGGTCATCGAAGTCGTCAAGGGCGGCCTGATCGTCGACATCGGTCTGCGAGGGTTCCTGCCGGCGTCGCTCGTCGAGCTGAGGCGCGTCCGGGATCTTCAGCCGTACATCGGCCAGAACATCGATGCGAAGGTCATTGAACTCGATCGAAACCGCAACAACGTCGTGCTGTCGCGCCGGGCGTTCCTCGAAGAGCAGCAGGCAGAAGAGCGCCAGGCGTTTCTGGACGATCTCGCTGTCGGAGAGAACCGGAAGGGCGTCGTGTCGTCCGTCGTCAACTTCGGTGCATTCGTCGATTTGGGCGGCATGGACGGTCTGGTGCACGTCTCGGAGCTGTCCTATCAGCACGTCAACCACCCGTCGGAAGTGGTCAAGGTTGGTGACGATGTCACCGTCAAGGTGCTCGAGGTCGATCTCGATCGCGAGCGCATCTCGCTCTCGATGAAACAGACCCAGGAAGACCCTTGGGAGCAGTTCGCGGGCGAGCACGAAGTCGGCGACATCGTCGACGGTGTGGTGACCAAGACCGTGCCGTTCGGTGCATTCGTCTCGGTGGGTGACGGCGTGGAGGGCCTGGTGCACGTCTCGGAGATAGCGATGCACAGGGTCGAATCGCCGGAGCTGGAGTTGTCGATCGGACAGGCTGTGAAGGTGAAGGTCACCGAGATGGAGATGGACCGTCGCAGGGTGAGCCTGTCCATGAAACAGGCGATGCCCGACTGGCGGGAGCGTACGGATGAGGCACCACGTCCACAGCGAGCACGCCCGCAGCAGCCGAGGGTGCGCGAGTTCGAGCGTGAGCGTCCGGATCAACCGGAACGTGAGCAGACGTTCGATGTGGATGCGTCTCTCGAAGCCATTCTTCAAGAACTTAAAGAGCGAGGGATAGGGCGCCGATAATCTCGTCGAATCTCTTGACAGCGGTCAGGCCTGTGCAAGGCTTGTGACCCGGTTGGGAGGGCACGGCGAATGCCGCGCAAATCACAAACGAGGATGTAGGCTCCTACGCGGATCGGTCATCGCTAACGCGCATTCCGAATACGCAGTGGACCGAAGGAGAGTCGATGGGTAGACGCACCT
>CAZQMF010000061.1:0-7013 GCA_964594235.1 uncultured Acidimicrobiia bacterium | reverse complement strand
TCATCACCCTCGTGTTCTCGTTGTAGTGGAGGATGCACGCATTCGGTCCCGACGCGACGATGGACGGATACCCGTTGCGAACGGAACCCTCGGCCCGGAACGTGTACTCCATGATCGCCTGGATCTGATTCTCTCGAAGGCCGTCTCTCGCCTCCTTCATGGCGGCGAGATGCCCGGCAATGGAGATCTCGGACGCCCTACGCAGGAGCGCAATCTCGGGTTCTTGCTTGCGGAGCCGCAGCTCTGCGACGAGAGGTTCCAGGTCGGCGATCACCGCGGGCGCAACACGGCCCGTTCGGTCGCTGAACGCACGTGACTTCGCAACCCCGTCTATCAGGGTTGCCACGATCCCGCTCACACAGAACAGTGTCGGCGCACCGAGCAGGTATTCGCGCAGCTTGGCGTCGAAGGAGCTCAGCGGGTAGGCGGCATCGGCACCGAAGTCGACAATCGCACCTTCGACACCGGCCCTCCGGCCAACCCACGTCTCCTGTTCCTTGTCTTTGGGACGCACGAAGAGCACGAATCGTTCGGTCGGGTGCGCAGGATTCAGTACGGCGATCGAATCGGGTTCCTCGAAGCCCGTCAGATAGTAGAAGTCGCTGTCCTGGCGAAACTCGTACTCGGTGTCCCGGTTGCGGGTCGCTTCGGAGCCGGCCTTGACGACGGCGATCCCGTCACCGAGGAGTTCGAAGAGCTGCTGTCGTCGAGTTGCATACATGGGAGGCAAGATAGCGCCTCAGTGGATCGCCGATCCCAGCAACGCTCCGATCCCGAACACGATCCCCGCTGCGACCAACCCGAAGACGGTCTGACGAGCCCCGGAGAAGACGACGTTTCTACCCGTCAGCAGAGCGATCCCCGCACCCGTGACGAACAGAGCAAGACCCGCGAGCGCCATGCTGATGACGATCGCGCCCGTGCCGCCCGTGAAGAAGAATGGGATGACCGGGACCACTGCACCAAACGCAAACAGGAAGAACGATGTCACGGCGGCTTCCCATGGGTTGCCTCCCATCTCCTCCGGGTCGATGCCGAGCTCCTCCCTGGCGAGCGTATTCAGTGCGGCCTCCCGATCCTCCATGATGTGATCGGCGAGTTCCCTCGCCTTGTCTTCCGGCAGCCCTTTGGCGCGATAGATCAGTGCGAGCTCCTCTGCCTCTTCCTCTGGCATGGCCTCCAGCTCCTCAGCCTCGACCGCCAGTTGCTTGGTTGTCAGTTCGCGCGCAGACTGGACGCTCAGCCACTCGCCGAGAGCCATTGACGCGGCGCCGGCCAGCAGACCGGCGAGCCCACCGATCAGCACCGATTGCCTCGAGAACGTCGCACCGGCGACGCCCATGATCAACGCGAGGTTCGAGACGAGACCGTCGTTGGCGCCGAGGACCGCTGCGCGGAGCGCATTGCCGCCAACCGAACGGTGCCTCCCTTCGATTCGCGCGAGAACGCTCCCTTCGACACCCTGCGGCGATGATTCCGACAGCGCCGACAAGATCCTGGCGTGCGAACGCTCGTCGGCGCGCATCCCCTGACCTTCGGTCTCTGGCTGGTCGTCGTACATCGTCTGACCAAGGGTCTCGTTCGCAGCCACCACACCGACGAGGATCTGGGAGCCGAAACGCCGCGCGAGCCGGATGAGCATCCGCGTCTTCAAGCTCGGCTTCGGCTCCGGGACGCGTTCTCCGATGCCCTTCAGCCGCTCCACCCAGAACCCCGCGTGCCGTTCCTCGGTTTCCGCGAGCTTGAGATACACCTCGGTCAGGCTCTCGTCGGACTCCATGTCGGCGAGCGCCCGATACTGGGCAGCGCCGTCGATCTCGTCCTGGTAGTTCTCTCGATACCGCGCCGCTTCGCTCATCGCCTCAGCCTATCGACGAATGCGCGCAGGTCTTCCACCTGACCCCCAATGCCCAGGTTCCTCCGACTGGCACTCGACACAGGATCGAGAAGGGCGAGGTCCTCAGGCACCAGCCTGATGTGAGCTTCCTCGAGTTCTCCCGCCGCGACCGTGGAGAAGTCCCTGCCCTCGGCCATGAGTCTGGCGACGAGGCCACCGACCGCTGTATGAGCTTCGCGAAACGGCACCCCCCGCCTCACCAGCACCTCGGCGAGATCGAGTGCAGTGACCCACGGTGAGGGATCCGGTGGATGGAACTCGGCTGACCGGAGCATGCCTGCAAGAGCTCCCAATGATCCGTCGAGCACGTCGTCCGCATCGAAGACGATCCTCTTGTCCTCCTGAAGATCACGGTTGTACGCGAGAGGAAGAGCCTTCTGGAGTGTGAGAATCGCCGCCATGTCACCGATCACCCTGGCGCTCCTTCCCCGGACGAGTTCCGCGACGTCGGGGTTCTTCTTCTGCGGGAGTGCGGACGACCCCGTCGTAACGCCATCAGAAAACGAGACCCAGCCGAACTCCGTCGTTGCCCACAACACGATCTCCTCCGCGAGCCTGGACAGGTCGACCATCGTCTGGGCGGCGCAGAAGATGTACTCCGCAACCAGGTCCCGTGTACCGACGGCGTCGATCGTGTTGCGGAATACGCGCGGCATACCGAGGGTCTTGGCTACCGAGCCCGGATTGAGCCCGAGCCCGCTACCTCCTCCTGCGCCTGCACCCAGAGGGGACTCATCCAGTCTCGACATCACATCGCCGAATCGATCTGCGTCGCGCTTCAGCATCCACGCGTAGGCGAGCAGGTGCTGGGCGAGCGGGACCGCCTGAGCCTGCTGGAGGTGGGTGTACACGGGCACAATCGTTTCGACGTGCAGCTCGGCGAGATCGACGAGCACACCGATCAGCGACGACACCTGACCCCTTCGCTGCTCGGACGAGCGGAGCAGATAGAGGCGTATGTCGAGCGCGATCTGGTCGTTCCTGGATCTACCGGTGTGGAGTCTGCCGGCGCCGGGTCCGATCAGCTCACGTAGCCGCCGTTCAACCGCCGTGTGTACGTCCTCATCTCCGGATTCGAACGAGAAGCCGCCCGATTCGGCTTCCTGCAGCACGCGCGCCAGTCCGTCGAGGAGTTCGTCACCCTCATCAACGGTGACGAGGCCCGCATCGCGAAGCATCTTCACGTGTGCGATCGAACCTTCGACGTCGACGGTCAGAAGTCGGCGGTCCGAGGTGTCGACCGTGAATCGCCACATCGTTTCGTCCGGTTCGCCCGGAATGCGGCCCTCCCAAAGGCTCACTCGCCCTCCCCGAGACGGCGTTCGGCGAGCGTGCGAAGTCGCAAGCCCTGAAGCCGAATGAAGCCGGCAGCATCGGCCTGGTCGTAAACGTCGTCCTCCTCGAATGTCACGGTTGCCTGGTCGTAGAGGGCGTGCCTGCGGTCGGACCGCCTTCCTTCGACGGTCACCTGGCCCTTGTAGATCCTCAGGCGCGCGTCGCCTGAGACCCGGTCCTGGATGTTGTCCATGAACGCCTGGAGTGCCTCTCGTTCCGGGGCGAACCAGAAGCCGTTGTAGACCATCTCTGCGTAGCGCGGCACGAGTTCGTCGCGTAGGTGCGCTACCTCCCGGTCGAGAGTGATGGACTCGACCGCCTTGTGGGCGTGCTGGAGGATCGTCCCGCCCGGCGTCTCATACACCCCTCGGCTCTTCATCCCGACGAAGCGATTCTCGACGATGTCCACCCTTCCTACGCCATGCCTGCCTCCGAGTTCATTCATCTTCACGAGGATCTCGGCCGGCGAGAGCTCGACTCCGTCGATGGCGACCGGATCGCCATTGCGATAGGTGATCGTCACCCACTCCGGTTCATCCGGTGCGTCCTCGGGTGCGACCGTCAATCGGAACATGTTCTTCGGTGGCGCCTCCCACGGATCCTCGAGGACACCCCCCTCGTAGGAGATATGGAGCATGTTCGCGTCCATCGAGTACGGCTTCTCGGGGGTCACGGGAATCGGGATCCCCCGGTCTCGGGCATAGGCAACCAAATCGGCCCTGCCCTTCATGTCCCACTCCCTCCACGGGGCGATGACTCTGATGTCCGGTTTCAGTGCGTAGGCGGAGAGTTCGAAGCGCACCTGATCGTTGCCCTTTCCGGTAGCGCCGTGCGCGATGGCGTCGGCACCCAGCTCCTCTGCCACCCGCACCATCCCCTTGGCGATCACCGGGCGAGCAAGCGCCGTGCCAAGCAGGTAGTACCACTCGTAGATCGCGTTTGCTCTGAGCGCAGGGAACACATAGTCCGTGACAAAGGACACCCGAAGATCTTCAGCGATGGCCTCCACCGCTCCTGTCCTCAGCGCCTTCTCTCGCGCCTCTTCGACTTCGTCGCCCTGACCTACGTCGGCCGTGTACGCGATCACCTCTGCGTCGTACTGCTCGATCAGCCACTTCAGAATGATCGACGTGTCCAATCCGCCCGAGTACGCCAGCACTACTCTCATCATCCGGCTCCGATCCGTTCGAGCAGCTTTGCCAACCGACTTCCTTGCGTTGCGTCCGTCACGACCAGCACGGTGTCGTCGCCGGCAACGGTTCCCAACACGTGGTCGAGCGCCGACCGGTCGATCGCTCCCGCAACCACCTGGGCGGCTCCAGGGGGTGTCTTGATCACAATGAGATTCCCGCTCGGCAGAATCTTCTCGACGAACTCTGCAAGCGTTCGTGCCAGATCCACGTCCTCGCCCGGATCCACTCCGAGCGTGTAGGAGAACCCACCATCCGCGCTGCGCACTTTGCTTGCGCCAAGGGCCTTCAAATCCCGAGACACGGTCGCCTGGGTCACTTCGAACCCCTCTCCCGCGAGCACGTCCGCCAACTCCGTCTGGCTCGACACCATCCCGGAACTCAGGATCCTGCGGATCACCCTTCGCCTCGCTGCGCTGTTCATGCCAAGAGATCATACGCATGACTGCATAGTCATGCAACGCGGTGGGCTGTGGTTGTTCGAGCGTTCGGTGGCGTCGCCATGCCCAATGGCGATCAGAACGGCCGCGGCCCATACACACAAACGATCCGATCACCGGTTCGTGACATCGCTGACCTGTGTACGCTCAGATGCCTTGGAAGGGAGAGAATGGCCGAACCAACCATCGCGCCGTTCGGAAGCTGGACATCGCCATTCTCGGCCGATATGGCCGCGGCTGGCTCGGTGCGACTCGAGGCACCGACGATCCTCGGTGATCGTGTCTACTGGCTAGAGGCACGCCCGGAGGAGGATGGACGAGTCGTCCTCGTTCTCCACGAGAACGGGGCCACTCGCGATGTGACACCAGAGCAGTTCTCCGTACGAACCGGCGTCCACGAGTACGGTGGCGGCAGCTACCTGATCTCCGACGACACGGTCTACTTCTCGAACTGGAGCGACCAGCGACTGTACCGACAGGATCTCGGCGGTGAACCCGTTCCTATCACTCCAGAAGCGCCCGTGCCAGGCTCGTGGCGCTACGCCGACGGGACGCTGTTTCAAGGAGGGATCGTCTGCGTCCGCGAGCGGCACGAAACCGGTGGCGTGATCAACGAATTGGTGCTCATCGACGGCACATCCGATCCGGTGGTCCTCGTCGGTGGTCACGACTTCTTCTCTTCTCCTCGTATGAGTCCTGACGGGGCATCCCTCATCTGGCTGACCTGGGACCATCCGAACATGCCATGGGACGGGTGCGAGCTGTGGAGCGCCGAGTACCTGGGCGGCGGCGAACTCGGACCTCGACGGAGGCTCGCCGGCAACCCGAATGAGTCGATCGTCCAACCCGAGTGGGGTCCCGATGGGTCCCTGTACTGGTTCTCCGATCGTTCGGGCTACTGGAACCTCTACAGGGACAACCGGCCTATCGCCCCCATGGATGCCGATTGTGCAGGCCCGGCATGGAGGTTCGGGAGCACCTACTTCGGCCCACTCTCCGACGGTCGAGTCCTCCTCACCGTGACGCGTGAAGGGTTTGATCGGCTCGTGGTCGTCGATTCCGGCGGCGACCAGTCTGCTCTGCCGACTCCCCCAGGAACCCATCGAGGGAACCTGGCCACCGACGGAGACCACACGGCCGTCGCTATTTCGGGCTCTGCCTCGACACGAGGTGCCGTGTTGAAGATCGATGTCACCACGGGTGTCATCGAGACCCTCCGAAGCGTCGGCAGCTTCGACTCCGCATACGTCTCCCGGGCGCAGCCGATCACATTCCCGTCGGATGACGGACCGACACACGCGTTCTTCTACGCACCTCACAACCCCGACTTCCAGGGACCGAAGGACGAGCTACCGCCGCTCGTCGTATTCAGCCACGGCGGTCCTACGAGTGCGTCGCGGCCCGACCTCGATCCGGAGATCCAGTTCTTCACGAGCCGAGGCTTGGCCGTCGTCGACGTGAACTACGGCGGGAGCACCGGGTACGGTCGGCGGTACCGGCAACGGCTGCGCGGGACTTGGGGCATCGTTGACGCCCGAGATTGCATCGCCGCCGCCAAGCACCTCGCGTCCCGCAGACTGGTCGATGGAGATCGTATGGCAATCCGAGGTGGCAGCGCCGGTGGATTCACGGCTCTGACGGCATTGACCTTCCACAACGTCTTCCAGGTGGGCGCCTCCTACTACGGCGTGGCGGACCTCGAGGCGATGGCGAGTGACACCCACAAGTTCGAGTCACGCTACCTCGACTACCTCATCGGGCCGTATACGGAGATGGCGGGGATCTACCGTCAACGGTCCCCGATCAACTTCGCCGACCGGCTGTCGTGTCCGGTCATTCTCTTTCAGGGGCTCGACGACCGGGTGGTTCCGCCCAGCCAAGCCCTCGCGCTCGTCCAGGCACTCAAGGACCACGGCATACCGTACGTATATGTGCCCTTCATGGGTGAGCAGCATGGCTTCAGGCAGGCGAAGAACATCGCCTCGGCACTGACCCAAGAACTCTCGTTCTATGGTCAGGCACTCGACTTCGTGCCGAAGGACGTTCCGCTGCTCCTCCGCCAGAACGTCACGACACTCGATCCCAAGCGACGGGGGCCGAGATCACACTCGTGAGCGGACCCTTCGCCAGGAGTGGTCCGTTCGACGATCC
>CAZQMF010000060.1:0-7069 GCA_964594235.1 uncultured Acidimicrobiia bacterium | reverse complement strand
TCTACGAGCTGTACGGGTTGACGGAAGGCTTCATCACGATCCTCGACAGGGACGACTTCCCTGCAAAACCCGGTTCGGTGGGGGTGCCGCCACCCCTCTACGAGATGCGGATCGTCGATGACGACGGTGTGGATCTCCCGGCGAGGGAGGTGGGCGAGATCGTCGGCAGGGGACCGATCACGACACCTGGCTACTGGAACCGGCCCGACCTCACGGCAGAAGCGATCAGAGACGGATGGCTCTACTCAGGCGACCTGGGATACGTGGATGATGATGGCTTCCTGTATCTCGTCGATCGAAAGAAGGACCTGATCATCTCTGGAGGCGTGAACGTCTATCCACGGGACATCGAGGAAGTGATCGTCCAGCATCCCGACGTCGTCGACGTGGCAGTGTTTGGTGTCGCGGACACACGGTGGGGTGAGACCCCGGTTGCGGCCGTGCGGCTCCGCCCTGGTTCCTCGGCCGACCCCGCTTCGCTTCAGGCGTGGGTCAACGAACGCGTCTCACGATTCCAGAAGGTCAAAGAAGTCCAGGTGCGGACGGAGTTCCCGCTGAGCGTTGCCGGCAAGACTCTCCGACGAGTCCTGAAGAGCGAGTACATGGAGGCTGAACCTTGATCGATCACTTCATCGACACGAACGGCATCCGACTGCACTACGTCGAGCATCCGGGCGATGGCCCGACGCTGCTCCTGTTCCCGGGTCTGAACGCCAACGCGGTTTTCTTTCAGGGGCTCATTCACGCCGGACTGTGTCCGGCACTTCGTGTGCTGGCCGTCGATCTGCGTGGGAGGGGCCGATCGGATGCTCCCGATGCCGGGTACACCATGGCCGACCACGCAGCGGACATCCTGGGCATGCTCGACGCGCTGGGAGTCGAAAGGGCGATGATCGGAGGACACTCTTTCGGAGGGCTCCTCACGTACTTCATCGCCGCGAATCATTCGGCTCGCGTCGAGAGAGCTGTCGTGATGGATGCGCCTGCCGAGGTGAATCCGACGGTCATCGAGCAGATCGGTCCGGCGCTCGAACGGCTTCGGCTCGTCGCTCCTTCCTGGGACGAGTACCTGTCGAACGTGAAGGCGATGCCGTACTACGAAGGCTGGTGGGATCCCGATTTGGAGGCCTACTACCGCGCCGACGTCCGAATCAACGAGGACGGAACGGTCCAGTCCCGACTCGACCCGGACAAGATCCAACAGGCGCTCGAAGGAACCACGGTGGTCGATTGGTCGTCTCTGGCGCGGCGCGTCGACGCGCCGGTACTGATGCTACGCGCAACCGCGCCGTTCGGACCCTCCGGCTATCCGCCGATGGTGAGCGCCGAGGAGGTGCAGCGGACGATGGGCCTACTGCGACTCGTGCGACTCGAGGAGCTGCCCGGTAACCACATCACTTCGATGTTTGGTGTGTCGGCGCGAGTTGCCGTACAGGCGATCATCGACTTCCTGGGGGTGAATTAGCTCCCCAACCTGCGTTTGCTGAAGGCGAGTTCGGCGACGGCGATTATCACCCACGATGCCCCGATCGCAATCAGGCTCTGCCGGCTGTGCATCCACAGGTACACCATCAACACAGCCCACGCCGCGACGGTCGCAACCAGTCCCAGGATTGGTACTGCCAGGTGTGGCCCTGTTCTGAGACGGATCGCCGAGGCGTTCACTGCGGCGAAGATGATCAGGAACGTCGCACTCGCGAACGAGGAGATCACCGTCAGGTTCGCGGTGTTGACGAACACGAGCGTGATGGCGGCGATCGTGACCAGGCTCACCCACGGTATGTCTCTGGTGCGCTCACGATGCGAGAACACCTTCGGGAGATCTCGATCCTGGGCCATGACTCGGCCGAGACGCGCCGTACCGAACAGGGTCGCGTTGATCGCAGATGCCGTCGACAGCAGAGCACCAAGACCGATGAGAAGGAATCCGAATCGGCCGAGAACCGGCTGCGCGGCAACCGCCAGCGCATACTCGCCCTTCGTCTGGATCTGAGTCGCCGTCAGGTTCCCGACCGCCACGAGAGCCACGAGCACGTACACGACCACCGTGATGACGATCGACAGGTAGATGCCACGTCGCAGATTCCGTTCAGGGTTCCGCATCTCGTTGATAGCGTTCGGGAGCAACTCGAAGCCTTCGTAGGCGACGAAGATCAGCGCCGCGCCCATCAGCAGCCCTCCGGCACCCTTGTCGAACACGGGGAGGAGACGTGTCGAGTGCAGCGAGAGCAATCCTGCGACACCGAACACTCCCAGGATCAGCAGCTTCACGACAACGATCAGGTCTTCAGTGCTCCCTGCCGCCCGGACACTGCGGAGGTTCACACCGAGGAACACGAGTACGATCACGCTCTCCAGCAGACGCTGCACCGTCGGACTCGCAGATGTCGAGATCATCGCCGACCCGTAGGCACCGAACGTGAAGGCATAGAGCGCCAGCGTCCCCACGTATCCGGCGAGAAGCACCCAGCCTGCCGCTCCGGCGATGTTCCGGTGCCGGAATGCCTTCTCCAAGTAGGTGAAGCTGCCACCATCGGACCGGTAGGCCAGACCGAGATGGGCATACGAGTAGCCGGTCATCAGGGCGATGAGGCCACCGATGAGAAACGCGAACGGCGCTGCATGACCGGCAGAAAGCACCGAGAGACCGAGAACCGAGAAGATCCCGCCGCCGACCATACCCCCGACTCCCATTGCCACGAGCTCCTTGAGGCCGAGCGAGTCGGATGCCATGGCCACGAGCGTAGTCACGGGCTCGGCTGGTAGCGTCACGACGTGCAGGAGTTCGCGACATCGCTCGGTCTCGGCGTCAACGAGGCGAAGGCCATCGTCTCGGTGGTCGTGGTCGTCGCATATGTATTCGTTCGCTGGCTCTTGCTGCGCATCGTTCACCGGCAGGTCAAGGACGAAGAGGTCTGGTATCGAACTCGCAAGATCGTCACCTACGTCGCGTTTCTCCTGATCGTTCTGACGCTGGTGAGAATCTGGGTCGTCCCATTCGGAGATCTCGCCACCTACCTGGGGCTCGTCTCAGCCGGGGTTGCCGTCGCACTCGCCGACGTGCTCAAGAACATGGTTGGCTGGGGCTACATTCTCAGCCGAAGACCGTTTCGAGTGGGGGACCGAATCGAAACGGAGGCCTTCTCGGGCGACGTGATCGACATCAGGTTGTTCCGATTCACCATCCTCGAGATCGGCAACTGGGTCAACGCAGACCACTCCACCGGGCGGATCGTCCATATACCGAACCAGGTGGTGTTCACGGGACCGATCGCCAACTACACCGAAGGGTTCGAGTTCATCTGGCATGAGATCCCAATCCTCGTGACGTTCGAGTCCGACTGGAAGAAGGCCGAGACGATCATCCGCGACGTCATCGGGAAGGCCGCCCCCGACGTTACCGGCACCGCGCTTTCCGAGCTTCGCAAGACGGCACAGGCGTACCGGATCAAGTATGGCCACATGACACCGACGGTCTATGTGAGCGCGCAGGACAGCGGTATCGAGCTCACTGCCCGGATGCTGGTCCCGGTACGCCGTCGCCGCGATGTCAACCAGAAAGTCTGGCGAGGGGTACTGGACGCATTCGCTGCAGAGCCGGCGATCGACCTCGCCTATCCGACCGTCCGCACGTATCTCCAGGGGCCGATACGCATCGATGACCACGGCTCCGGATAGATGCGGGTCCTGATCGTCACGAACGACTACCCGCCTGCGGCGGGTGGGATTCAACGGTACATCGCCGACCTCATCGAAAGGGTTCCCTGGGATGTGCACGTGATCGCGCCTCGGGCCGAGGCTCCCCATGATCCTCGCGTGATCCGCTACGACCGGGCGCTCCTGCCGACACCCGGCGCGACCAGCTGGGTGTCGGCCGTCGTCGATGAGATCCGGCCCGACCTCATGCTGTTCGCTGCGTTTCCCCTCGGTCTGATCGCTCCGAACGTCTCTCGTCGAACCGGGATTCCCTACGCACTCCTCCTCCACGGTGCGGAGGTGACCATCCCGGCTGCGATCCCCATCCTGCGATCCATGTACGGGTCCGCCCTCCGCCACGCCGTTGCTCGCTTCGCCGTCAGCCACTACACGGCGACGCGTATCGAGAGGCGATTCGGGGTTCCGATCACGTGGGTCGGTGCGGGCGTCGACGTCGATGAGTTCGCCCCGGATTCAGATCCTCACGAGGGGTTCGTTGTTGGATGTGCGGGGAGGTTCGTCCGGCGCAAGGGTCACGATCGGGTTATCAAGGCAGTTGGGGCGTTGCGCGCAGGTGGGGTGGACGCCCGGGCGCTGGTGGTCGGCTGGGGAGCAGGGGAGCGCAGACTGCGTCGTCTTGGCAGGGACATTCCAACTCGGTTCCTGGTCGCAGCGTCGGCTGAGGAGGTCCTTGACGCCTACCGCCGGATGGACGTGTTTGCGATGCCTGTCCGGTCCAGGTTCGGCGGTCTGGAGGTCGAGGGGCTCGGGCTGGTGTTTCTGGAGGCTGCCGCGTGCGGGCTCCCGGTGGTTGCCGGTGAGAGCGGTGGTGCACCGGAGACCGTGCAGGACGGTGTTACCGGTCGTGTCGTGAGGTCGCAGTCGGCACTCGTCGATGCATTGATGGATCTTGCCGCGGACGCCGACATGAGGGCGGACATGGGAAAGGCGGGACGCACCAGAGTGGCGAGCGAGTACACGTGGAGTGCGGTCGTCGGGCGCATGCAGTCGGCGCTGTCCGATGTCTGACGTGGTCCTCGCATCATCGTCGCCACGCAGGCACATGTTGCTGGAACTCGCGGGAATTCCGCACGAGGTCGACTCGGTGCCGGTGGACGAGTCTGTCCGCGAAGGGGAGTCGCCGGGCGCGTACGCGGCGCGTCTCGCCCGCGCCAAGGCAACGGCCGTTGCGGTGCGTCGGCCCGGGTGCCGGGTGTTGGGCGCGGACACGGTCGTTGTCCTGGATGGCTCGATCCTGGGCAAGCCCAGGGACCGGCGGAGTGCCGAGTCGATGCTTCACCGTCTCGCCGGCAAGCGTCACGACGTGCTGACGGCGGTCGCTCTGGTGTGCGACGAGAATGTCGACGAGGCCGTAGAGATAACGGCGGTGTGGATGCGGGCAGCCGACCCGTCGCTCATCCGTGCCTATGTGGCTACCGGCGAATCGATGGACAAGGCCGGCGGGTACGCCGCTCAGGGAGTTGGAGCATTGCTGGTCGACCGCATCGAGGGTGATTTCTTCAACGTGATGGGTTTACCGCTGGGGCGCGTGGTCGAGATGATCGAGAAGCAAGCAAAACGGCTCGGCTGCTAGGGGAGGGAGCGGCCAGGAGGGCGGTCTCCCGCGTTTGTCTTCGCTGTGTCAACGGTGGGAGGTCTGTTCCCGATAGCATCTGCACAATGGACTACGACGTGCTCGTGATCGGATCGGGTTTCGGAGGTAGCGTCAGTGCGCTGCGCCTCACCGAGAAGGGGTACAAGGTCGGCGTGCTGGAGGCGGGAAAGCGCTGGGATGACGGGACCCTCCCGACGACGAGCTGGCAGCTACGACGGTTTCTCTGGTTCCCCAGACTTGGACTGCGGGGAATCCAACGACTCACCCTGCTCAACGACGTCATGGCACTCTCGGGCGCGGGTGTTGGTGGAGGATCACTCGTGTGGGCCAACGTCGCATACGAGCCGCACGAAGAAGCGTTCTCCGACCCCCAGTGGGACGGGATCACCGACTGGAAGGACGAGCTCACTCCGTTCTATGACCAGGCCAGGCGGATGCTGGGCGTCATGGACAACCCGGCTGAGAGTCCGGCAGACGATGTGACGCGCGAGGTCGCTCGCCGGCTCGGCGTGGACGACACGTTCGAAGCGACACCTGTGGCCGTCTACCTCGGCGAGCCGGGGGTGACTGTCCCCGATCCCTACTTCGGCGGGCAAGGGCCGACTCGAACGGGCTGCATTCTGTGTGGAGGGTGCATGACCGGCTGTCGCCACAACGCGAAAAACCGGCTGGATACCTCGTATCTGTACCTCGCCGAACACAACGGTGCCCGTGTGTTGCCGGAGCACCGGGCCGTCGAAGTGCGGCCGCTCGACGCAGGCGGGTACGAGGTCACGACCGTGCCGTCTGGCTCATGGTCGCGACGGCGCCGGCGTACGTTCACGGCCGCCCAGGTGATCTTCTCGGCCGGCGCCCTCGGTACCGCCCGACTTCTGTTGCGGATGCGAGATGCCGGGACTCTCGCTCACCTCTCGCCTCGTCTTGGATTGCACTTCAGGACGAACTCCGAGGCACTCGTCGGTGCGACCGCCCGAGGTGTGGGGGTCGACTACTCCCAGGGAGTCGCGATCTCGTCCTCGTACCAACCCGATCCCCACACGCATATCGAGCCCGTGAGATACGAGCGGGGCAGCAACGCGATGGGTCTGCTGTCGACGATCATGGTGGATGGCGGTGGCAGAGTGCCGCGTCCGCTTCGGTTCTTGCTGGCGGCGGTAGCCCATCCCATCCGGTTTCTGCGATCGCTGTCCGTCCGCCGCTGGGCGCAGCGGACGATCATCTTGCTCGTCATGCAGAGCTTCGACAACAGCCTCAGGTTGCGTCTCGGACGACGAGGGCGTCTCGTCACCGAACAGGAAACAGGAAAACCGAACCCGACGTTCATCCCGATCGCCAACCGATCTGCTCGAATCGCCGCCGAACTGATCGATGGTGATCCCGGGAGCAGTATCAACGAGGTCCTGCTCGACGCGCCCTTGACCGCCCACGCTATCGGTGGTGCTTGTATCGGTGCGACTCCTGAGAAGGGTGTGGTCGATCCGTATCAACGGGTGTTCGGCCATCCCGGTCTGCACGTGGTGGACGGTTCGGCGATCACCGCCAATCTAGGCGTCAACCCGTCCCTGACGATCGCCGCGATGAGCGAACGGGCAATGGCCTTCTGGCCCAACAAGGACACACCCGATCCACGTCCCGAGACGGGAGAACCGTACCGGCGCCTCGAACCGATCGCCCCTCGCAACCCGGCGGTACCCGCCGACGCCCCGGCCGCCTTGTTCTATGGCTAGGCGCGATGGGCTCGTTTCCTCCCCTCGCGAG
>CAZQMF010000059.1:0-7088 GCA_964594235.1 uncultured Acidimicrobiia bacterium | reverse complement strand
TCATGTCGCGTTCTGACTGAAGACTGAAGACTGATGAGTGAAAACTGAAGACTGAAAACTGAGACGGCGAACGGAGTGAGTCACCTCTATACTTCTTACTGCAAGTCGTGTGCAATAAGGAGAGCACGGTGCACATCCCGGATGGCTTCATCAATGGGTCGACGTCGCTGGGGGCGGCCGTCGCAGCCGCCGGCGGCATCGGTGCGGGACTTCGGCAGGCAGGCAAGAGGCTCGCCGACCGCCACATCCCTCTCGCCGGGCTTGCAGCGGCATTCATCTTTGCCGCACAGATGATCAACTTCCCGGTCGCCGTCGGCACTTCCGGGCACCTGATCGGTGGAGGCTTAGCCGCGGTGTTGCTCGGGCCGTGGTTGGCGTCCGTCGTCATGGCCGTCGTGGTGGGTGTGCAGGCGTTGATCTTCGCCGACGGGGGCGTTTCGGCGCTCGGCTTGAACATCATCAACATGGCGATCATCGCTCCGTGGTCGGCCTGGCTGATCTACAAGGGGCTCCGCGCCTTCCTCCCGCGGACCCACAAGGCGGTTGCATCCGCTGCGGGGATCGCCGCGGCGTTCTCGGTCGAGATCGCAGCGTTTGGCTTCGTCGCCGAATACGCGATCGGTGGCACGGGTGGTGCTCCGGTCTCGACCGTGCTGATCGCGATGGGAGGTGTGCATGCGCTGATCGGGATCGGTGAAGGGCTCATCACGGGTGTCATCGTCTCGACGGTGCTCGCAGCGAGGCCGGACATCGTCGTCGGAGCGAGCGATCTCTTGGACACAAGAGATGCTGAGCCCCGCCGGGTAGGCCGGTTCGTGCTGGCAGGGGTCGGAGCTGCGCTGATCGTGGCGGCCTTTCTGAGTCCGTTCGCAAACTCCAACCCCGACGGACTCGAGCGAGTCGCCGCGGACAAGGGGTTCATTGATACGGCACAGGCCAGTCCGATCGATGCGCAGTCACCTCTTGCCGGCTACGGGATCGGTGATGGTGGCGCCATCGAGACCGCCATCGCCGGTGTGCTCGGTGTCGTTGTCACGTTTGGGATCGGGTATGGACTCGTTCGTATCAGCAAACGTATGAAGACTCACCGTTGAGCGGATTCCACACCCACGCGCTCTATCGCCACGAGCACAGCGTCCTTCACGACCTGCCCTCGCAGGTGAAGATCATCGCACTGGTGTTGTTCGTGGGTGCGGTCGTCGCCACCCCTCGCGAGGCGTTCTGGGCGTTCGGTGTCGACGGAGCGCTTCTGATCGGGGCCGTGGTGTTCGCACGCATACCCGTTGGATTCGTTGCCCGCCGGCTCGTCATCGAGATCCCGTTCGTGCTCTTCGCAGTGCTCATGCCGTTCATAGGAACGGGGGAGAGGACTCCGGTACTCGGCGTGTCGCTCTCGGTCGCGGGACTGTGGGGAGCATGGACGATCCTCGTCAAGGGGACACTCGGACTGGGTGCTTCAGTGCTGATGGCAGCTACGACCGAGGTGCCCGACATCCTCGAAGGACTCGAGCGGCTTCGGCTTCCCAAGCTGGTCACCGCCATCGCAGGATTCATGGTCCGCTACATCGATGTGATCACCGGGGAACTCCGCCGCATGCGGGTCGCGATGACGGCGAGGGGGTATGACCCCTCGTGGATTGGGCAGGCCGGACCGATCGCGACATCGGCGGGGTCTCTCTTCGTTCGCTCCTACGAGCGAGGGGAGCGAGTACACCGCGCGATGCTTTCGCGCGGGTACATGGGTGCCATGCCTGTCTTCGAGCGAATGACGACCTCGAAGCAGCAGTGGATCGTCGGCATGGGAATTCCGGTGCTTGCATGGCTGTCATCGATCGTGGCGTGGGTGATACGGTGAGCGCCCCCGCACTCGAAGTCCGGGAGCTCACCTACTCCTACCCTGACGGTCGGAGAGCACTCGACGGTGCCGACTTTCACATTCACCCGGGTGAGCGCGTCGCTCTCCTTGGAGCGAACGGAGCCGGCAAGACAACGCTCGTGCTGCACCTCAACGGCATCCTTCGACCGTCGGCCGGTACGGTCCGCGTCGCCGGGCTCGAGGTGAACGACGACAACCTCCGGGAGATTCGAAGGAGGGTCGGTCTCGTGTTCCAGGATCCCGACGATCAGCTGTTCATGCCGACCGTGCGCAGAGATGTAGCGTTCGGTCCCGCGAACTTCGGTGTGCAGGGAGAGGAACTCGATCAGAGGGTCCGGGAGGCCCTCGATGCGGTCGGGATGGGGGATGCCATCGACAGGGCACCGCACCACTTGAGTCTCGGAGAGCGAAGGCGGGTCGCCGTTGCCACCGTATTGGCGATGAAGCCCGAGATTCTGGTTCTCGACGAGCCGTCATCGAACCTCGACCCTGCCGGGCGCAGGGAGCTGGCGACGATGCTCGACACGCTCGACATCACGACGCTACTCGTCACCCATGATCTTGCGTATGCACAAGCCCTATGCGAAAGGGCGATGATCATGAACCGCGGGCGGATTGTCGCCGACGGACTCACGGAGCACGTACTCTCCGACCGTTCGCTGCTCACAGACAACAGGCTCTGATCAGCCGGACTGGGTCTCTCCTTCGTTGAGATCGCCGGGAGTTCCGCCTGCGAGGATCGTGTTGATCGTGTTGCTCATCTCGATCGAGGAGATCGGCCCGACCTTCTTCGCCATGATCGTCCCGTCGGGAGCGACGAAGTACGTTTCCGGAACGCCGAAGACGCCGAAATCGATGGCGACGCGAGATTCGGGGTCAACGACGTACTGCATGCCTTCCGCCCGGCCGTACGCGTCGAGGAAACCTATTGCCGCGTCGGGCTCGTCCTGATAGACGACGCCCACGAACTCCACTGGTGCTCCGGCGTACTCCGCCGCCGCAGCACTGATCACCGAGTGTTCCTGCCGGCATGGGAAGCACCACGACGCGAAGAAGTTCACCACCATGACGTTGCCGTCGTTGGCTCCCAGGTCGAGGGTCCCGGAACCATCGAGATAGGCCAGGGTGTCGTTTGGGATCGGTTTGCCGATCAGTGGGGACTTGATGAGGCTCGGGTCCTTGCCGAATCCACGACTGAACACCACAACCATGGCGATGGCAATGAGAACGATCGCCGCGACCCCGAGCCAGGTGCCGAATCTCGGCGCCGTTCGGGTTTCTGTCATGCTGAAACCCCGGCCGTGGCCCTCACGGGTTTGCGCGCGAGCCACGCCCACAGCCCACCGACACCAGCGAGGAGCCCGCCGAGCCACACCATCCAGATGTCCGGGAACCAGAACACGTCCATGGCGATCGGAGGCGTGTCGACCGAGCTACGTAGCGACAGGTAGAGGTCACCTTTGAGCGTGGAGTACACATCCGGTGTTCCGACCGAGTCGCGTCCGTTGGAGTAGGAGTTCAAACGAGGCTGGAGATCCACGACTACGTTGCCGTCCTTGGATACCTCCATCAATGCGCCAGAGACGAAGCGGTTCGCCTCGACTCGACTGAACTGGTTCACGTAGGTGATGTCGAAGCCCGCGAACTGCACGGTGTCACCGGGTGAGAGCTCAATGTGTGTTTTCGCGACCAGGCTGCCACTGAACGCGAGACCGACGGCGAGGATGGCCACGCCGATGTGGGCGATCTGGCCTCCCCAGTAGCCGGGATCCGACCGCATGGTGTGGAGTGCCGCCCCCGCATAGCTCTCATTGGTCTTCACGTGTCGTCGACGAACCGTGTCCCAGAGGGCTCTGGCGACGACGGCGACGATGAACGAGCCCAGCAGGATCGCGGCTACCACTGTCAGGCTCCGCCGGCCAAGTAGCACGGCGATAGCCGCGACGGCGAGGGCAACCCGGATGGGGTTGCGGATCCGTGTCCATACGACCGAACCCTTGGCCTTCCTCCACGGTGTGATCGAGCCGACCGCCATCGTCAGCAACAGGATGAGCCCGATCGGGGTCGCGAGCTTGTTGAAGAACGGAGGTCCGACACCTACCTGCGAGCCGGTGAGTGCATCGAGGATGAACGGGTACATCGTGCCGGTCAGGACCACGAATGCGAACACGCCGAGGATCAGGTTGTTGGCGAGGATGGCGCCCTCCCTGCTCGCCAGCGAGTCCAATCGTGGTGCGGAGCCGACAGACTTGGCACGGATCACGAAGAGCCCGAGCGAGAACACGAGGACGACCGCCAAGAACCAGAGGAGGATCGGCCCGATCGCCGACTGCGTGAACGCGTGAACTGAGTTGACGATCCCCGATCTCGTGATGAACGTTCCGAGGATCGTCAAGGCGAACGTCGAGATCACCAGTACGAAGTTCCAGCTCTGGAGCATGCCGCGCCGAAGCTGCACGGCGGCAGAGTGCAGAAACGCCGTAGCGAGAAGCCACGGCATGAACGATGCGTTCTCGACGGCGTCCCACGCCCAGTAGCCGCCCCAGCCGAGCACGTCGTAGGACCAGAGCCCACCGAGCACGATGCCGACGGTGAGGAAGATCCAGGCCACGAGCGTCCACGACCGCGTCCTCCGAAGCCAGTTGGTCCCGCCAGGGCCGGTGATTAGCGCCGACATGGCAAACGCGTATGGAACGCTCAAACCGACGTAGCCGACGTACAGCATTGGCGGGTGGATGGCCATCAGAGGGTGGTTCTGGAGCAGAGGGTTTGGCCCGAAGCCCTCGAGAGCCGCTTGGGCGTGCGCCCAAGGGAACACACTGGACGCGGCGCACCCGACCTGGTTTGCGACGGTACACACGGCGAACGGGTCGGACACCGTGAGCATCAGTCCAAAGAAGAAGGCGGCGACGATACCCATCACTCCCAGGGCGCCCGATCCAAGCGGATCCCGCGTCCCGAGGCGTTTCGAAGCGAAGTACACGGTTCCCGTGAAGATCGCCAGGATCAGTCCCCACAGGACGATGCTGCCTTCGAGGGCAGCCCAGGCGCTCGCGATCTTGTACAGCAGGGGGGTGGAGGTCGTCGAGTTGTTGGCGATGTACGCGATGGAGTAGTCGTTGGTGAGGAGGCCGACCTGGAGTGCGAGCATCGCGACGATTCCACCGCCGACCAGGCCGTAGACCGGACCCGCCAGGGAGACATCGCTGCCGGCTTGTCTCCGGAACCCCTGAACGGCGAGTACGACCGATGAGATGAACGCGGTGATGACGGCGAGGAAGCCGAGGGCAGCCGTCATGATCCATTGTCTCCTGGGACGAACGAATCGTGGGGCTCCTGGGCGTTGTAGTTCTCGTCGTGTTTGACGATCAACACGTCGGAGACGAACTGGTCACCCTCCCATGCACCCTCGACGACCGCCCCGGCGCCGTCCTTGAAGAGCTGCGGGGGGGTGCCCTCATTGTCGACGTCGACGGTCGTTTCCCCATCGGTCACTTCGAATGTGACACCTGAGTCCGTCGTGTGGATGCTGCCGGCGACGACCAGGCCGCCAAGCCTGAACCGCCGGCCGTCGGGGAAGTCGGCTCGTTGTTTGACCGCTTCGGTCGGAGTGAGGTAGTAGACGAGATTCTCGTTGAGATTCCCGAACGCGAAAAAGCCGACGGCGATCAGGATGATGACGATCGCCGGGATGATGAACCATCGGTGCGCCATGATCAGTTCCCCCTCTTGTACCGCTTCGAGACCGATCGGAATCTTATGAGCAGGCTGGTCGCGTAGAGGATCAGGAACCCGTACACCAGTGAGTATGCGAAGACTACCCAGCCTCCCGTGAATTCATGCATGGGCTCGCCCTTCCAGGTTTGGTGCGGTTATGCCGGCGCCTGCGATCTCCAGATTCTCCTGCGCTTCACGCTGTTCGATCGCATCGGTCATCTGCGCGATCCACACACGAGCGACCATGAACGCCAGGTAGACGAGCGTGAAAGCGCCGAGATTGATCATCAGCGCCCGCAACATGGCCGGATCGATCGTCGATGTACCCATCCCTTCGAACGTCTCCGGCCGGAGGATCGTCGGTGCCTGGTGGAGCGTGCGGAACCATGTCACGGAGAAGTGCACGAGCGGAATCTGGACGAACGCAACGATTCCGAGGACTCCGGCGCGTCGGGCTCTCATGTCGGGGTCGGAGATGCTGCGTCGCAGAGCGAGGTACCCGAGGTACACGATGAACATGAGGGCGGTGAGAACCAGTCTGGCGTCACCCCAATCCCAGAACGTGCCCCATACGGGTCGTCCCCACAGCATGCCCGTGATCAACGCGACGCCGGTGAAGAACACGCCCATCTCGGCGGAGCTCGCAGCGACACGGTCCCACGAGTGTCGCTTGGTGACGAGGTAGCCGATGCCTGCCACCAGCACTACGGCAAATGACAAATAGGCCAGCCACGCGGACGGCACGTGCACATACATGATCTTCTGGAAGATCCCCTGAAACTCGTCGAGTGGGGCGTTGATGCCGAACGTCAGACCGGTAGCAACACCTGCGACGGCGAGCAGCGAGAGGGTGAGCAGCGAACGTTTCAACGGGATGTCTCCTCCAGTGGGCGGGCGGTGAGTACTCCTACCACGGTCAGCCCGAGGTTCATGGACATAAGCAACACGATCCAGTTCAGGATACTGCGGTCTAATCGAAGAGCTTCAATCACCTGCGTCGACGCGATGAGAAGCGGCACCGACAGGGGGGCAACGATCAAGGACGCGAGCGTCGATCGTGTCCGCAGGCCGGCTGTGACTGCACCGGCGAGGGTTCCGACGAGAGCCAGCCCGAACGCGACGAGCAGCAAGATCAGAATCAGCCAGACCCATTGGCGAATGGGCTCAGGGTTGTAGAGAACGATGTCGAGGGGGACGAGGACCAGTTCGAAGACAAGGAGCAGGAGGGCGCTTGCGATCGTGCGACCGACGAACGTCGCCGCCGGGTCGATCCCGAGCAGTATCAGGAGTTCGCGATGGGAGGGCCCCTCGGTGGCCGACTGCCGAAACGCGACCAGCATTCCGAATAGCAGCGTGACGGCGAAGAACATTCCGGGACCGATCTGGCTCAGCATCGCCTTCTCGGTGCCGATCGCCAGTGGCAGCAGGAGTAGAGCGGCTGCTCCGAACGGCACCGTGATGGAAAGCACCTCTCCGGCCCGGCCTTCGACCTTCA
>CAZQMF010000058.1:0-7432 GCA_964594235.1 uncultured Acidimicrobiia bacterium | reverse complement strand
ACCCCAGCGGCCGCGCCACTGCGGCACTTCCCCCCTCCCAGGCTTGGCCCCCTTCCCCCCTTCGGGCCCCAACGCGTCGGCCCTGGCGGGCCTCGCTGGGGGGAGAAACAGTCGCCCTCCCGGCTCCTGGGGTGACCAACACTGCCCTACCCTCACCCCGATGGGTGAGAGGAAACTCTGGATAGTGCTGCTTCTGGCCGCCTTCGGGTGGGGTACGGGGAGCGTGGCGACCCGCAGCCTGCTGCTGCACGGCGTCGACCCGTTCACCCTCATCCCGATCCGCTTCGTCGCAGCGGCGATCATCTTGGTCGGATGGCTCTGGTGGCGACACCGCATGACGATGGACCGTGGCGTATGGCTCGCCGGACTGGTCGTCGGGACGGCGAACATGTCGGCACCGACGGTCTTCTTCACGCTCGCCCTCGAGCACATCTCGGCAGGTCTCGGTGGCCTGTTGATAGCGCTCATCCCCATCGTCACCACCATCTGGGCCCACTTCGTCCTGGCGGACGAGCAGTTCACGCTGCGCAAACTCATCGGCTCGGGAGCAGCGTTCGCCGGCGTCGCCGTACTGATAGCGACGGGCGAAGCCGGGTTCACGGGGGGAAGCATCGTGACCGGGGTCGCCTGGTCGGCGGTCGGCATCCTGCTTGCGTCGCTGGGTGGTGTGCTCAGCAGGGTGTACACGCAGCGCTACCCGGTGATGGAGCTCGCGGGACCCCAGTTCGTCGCGTGCGCGGTGGGGGTGCTCATCATCTGGCCGCTGCTCGGCAGCACACCTCTCGCGTCGATTTCCTTTGCGTCGTGGAGCCTCCTTGGGTACATGGCGACGCTGGGCACGGTGTTGCCGTACCTGGGGTTCTTGTGGGTGGTCAGTCACACGACGGCGACCAGAGCCTCGCTCGTCGGATATCTCGTTCCCCTGGTGAGCCTCACTACGGGCGCGCTGCTGCTGGCGGAGCAGCTCAACCTCATCATCGCACTCGCGGCGGTGTTGATCCTCGTCGGGGTGGTCATCGTCGACAGGGCTGAACCCACCCGGCCCGTCGAGTTGCATGGGGTCTAGCCACCTTCGGTCCGTTTCGTACCGATAGGATCCGCGTGTGGCACACCCGGTCCGTCGTCGGTCCACGTGGATCTCGGTCGGCCTGACCGCGGTGGTCGTGTGGGGGGCGTGGATCGGCGCCATGGCTGTCGGACACCGCTGGGCGCTGTTCGTCAAGGGTTGGTTCATGTCGGTGACCATGGTCTTCGGATCGTTCATCGCCGGGGCCACGAGTGAAGGAGGCGGCGCCGTCGCGTTTCCCGTGATGACGCTGCTCTTCAACATCCACCCGGCCACAGCCCGCGATTTCTCCCTGATGATTCAGACGGTGGGGATGTGCGCCGCCGCGGTGACGATCCTCTACACCCGGATCCCGGTTGAACGACACGCGCTGGTGTGGTCGAGCGTGGGAGGAACGGTGGGTGTGATCGTCGGTCTGAGGTGGATCGCCGGCCGCCTGCCTCCTTCCTACGCCAAGATGCTCTTCACCAGCACATGGCTGGCGTTCGCCGTTGCACTGTGGCTGGTCAACCGCTATCGCAACCGCGAGGTCCACCGTGAGATCCAACACTTCGCGTCGCGCCATGTCGTGCTCCTGTTGCTCACGGGCGTCGTGGGCGGGGTGGTGTCGTCGATCACCGGAAGCGGTCTCGACATTGCGACCTTCTCTCTGCTCGTGCTGCGGCTACGAATCAACGAGTCGGTCGCGACTCCGACCTCGGTCGTGCTGATGGGACTGAACGCCGCCATAGGGTTTGCCTGGAAGTCCCTCGCCGGTGGAGGGATGGCGACCGAGGCCTGGAACTACTGGTGGGTGTGCGTCCCCATCGTGGTGATCGGCGCGCCGTTCGGCGCCTGGTTCATCTCGCACCGCCACCGGCTGTTCGTGGCGAGGCTGCTGTACGCGTCGATCATCGCCCAGTTCCTCGCGGCGATACTCATCGTGCCCATGTCGGTCCACCTGGTCCTGTTCAGCGCGACGATCTTTGTTGCAGGGTGGGGTTTCTTCCGTTGGATGGCCTCCCGGGGTGTGGCCGCCTCGAGTCCATAGCCGCAGGCTGTTGTCCGCCCCGATTCCTCCAGTCTCCAGCCGGAAAGCGCACTGGATCGGCTCGCCAGGGCGAGCTTGCTACTGAGAACGGAAAACGGCAGGGGCCGTTCCCGTCTCCTCCCCCCGGGAGCGCAGCGAGTGTTGGGGGAGGTGGCCGAGGCAAAGCCGAGGACGGAGGGGGCCGTTCCCGTCTCCTCCCCCCTACCCCAGCGGCTCCGCCACCGCGGTACTTTCCCCCCAACGCTCGGCCCTACGGCCTCGCTGGGGGGACCAACAGCAGGCGCCTCCGAGGTGCCCATCTCCCTGTGGGTCACGGCCCTCGCCACGCGCACCTCCGTAGTTCACGTTCTCCGGTGGCCCGCCACGCCGACAATCCCGCCAGAGTGCATGACTATCCGGGCGAGCGGACACCTCCTGGTAGCCTCCCCGCCGATGAAACGCCACATTCTCGTTGCCGTCGCGTGGCCGTACGCCAGCGGTTCTCGCCATCTCGGGCATCTCTCTGGCGCCTATCTACCCGCCGACATCTTCGCCCGCTACCACCGCCTCGCGGGCAACGACGTGTTGATGGTGTCCGGCAGCGACGTGCACGGAACCCCAATCACCGTCAGGGCCGACCAGGAGGGTGTCGAACCGCAGGTGATCGTCGATCGATACCACGCCGAGTTCCTTGCGAACTGGGAGTCGCTCGGCATCTCGTGGGACCTGTACACGTCGACGGGCACCGACAATCACCGTGAGGTCACCTGGGACGTATTCCGACGACTCAACGAGCACGGTTTCATCGTCACGAAGCCGTCGAGCCAGTTCTACGACGAGGATGCCGGACGATTCCTGCCGGACCGGTACGTGGAGGGCACGTGCCCGTTCTGTGGCTACACGAGCGCCAGGGGCGACCAGTGCGACAACTGTGGGCGTCAGCTCGACCCGGAGGACCTGATCGACCCGAAGAGCCGCATCTCGGGTGCGAAGCCGGTCATGCGGGACACCGAGCACTACTTCCTGCGGCTCTCCGCGTTTCAGGATCGCCTCCTCGAGTGGCTCGAATCGAGAGAGGGGTGGCGCCGGCACGTGCAGAACATGGCGATCGGCTTCACCAAGGAAGGGCTCCTCGACAGGGCGATCACGCGTGACCTCACCTGGGGGATTCCCCTGCCGCCGGAGTTCGCCGACCTCGGCGAAGGCAAGCGGATCTACGTGTGGTTCGAGGCGGTGATCGGCTATCTGTCCGCCGCGAAGGAGTGGGCCCAGATCCAGGGCACACCCGACGCGTGGAAAGCATGGTGGGAAGATCCCGACGCCGAGTCGTACTACTTCATCGGCAAGGACAACGTCGTGTTCCATGCCGTCATATGGCCCTGTCAGCTGATGGGCTACGAGGGCCTCAACCTCCCCACCGACGTCCCGGCGAACCAGTACGTCACATTCAAGGGTGAGAAAGGATCGGCGAGCCGTGGCATCGGCAGGTCGATCTCCTGGTACGCGGAGCGTCTCGAACCGGACGCGCTCCGCTACGCCCTCGCTGCGTCGCTGCCGGAACAGAACGACACCGACCTGTCAGACGACGAGATCGTGCGCAGGATCAACGAGGAGTTGGTGGCGACCTGGGGCAATCTCGTCAACCGGGTGCTCACCCTGACGGCGCGCAGCTTCGAAGGGGTCGTCCCGCACCAGGGTGATCTGTCCTCCGAGGATCAGGGACTGCTCGACACGATCGACGGGCTGCTGGCCGAGGAGGCCGGCCTGATCGAGCGGGTGGAACTGCGAGCAGGGCTGCGGGCCGCGATGCAGGGGGCGCAAGCGGTCAATGGCTACCTCAACGCTCAGGAACCGTGGAAGGTCCTCAAGGACGACCCGGCCAGAGCCGGGACGATCCTGTCCATCGCACTGTCGGCGATCGCCGGCCTCGGCGTCGGGTTCTCCCCGTACACGCCGTTCACGGCGGACCTGCTCCGAGGGATGCTGGGCCTCGAGTCTGGCGGCGAGCAATGGCGCCGGCCTGAGCTTTCGGCCGGGACCCGGTTGGGCGAGATCACCCCGCTGTTCACCAAGCTCGAGGAGCTCTAGCCCCCTCCCACTCCCCCCAATCCCCGTTCTTGCGTGAGTTGCCCGGCCATGTCGCGGTCAACTCACGCAAGAACAGGAGTGGTACACCCAACTCACGCAAGAACGGGAGTGTGAGCCCGGACGCGAAGAGCGGCCCCTTCCGGGACCGCCCTTTCTCAGGGTGAGCCAGCTCAGGCCGGTGGGTACACACCCATCTTCTTGGCCTTGTCGGTCTTCCAGAAGATGACCGAGATCTCGTCGATCAGTGCGAGCAGCTTGCGGCCGTCTTCCGGGTCGACGGTCTTCTTGGCGATGCCCGCCTGCTTGATAGCCCTCCAAAACAGGTCGTGGAGCTGCGGGAACTGCTCGACGTGCTCCGGTGCGAAGAAGTCGGCCCACAGAACCATGAGGTGATGCTTGGTGAGCTCGGCGCGCTCCTCTCTCAGATACAGCGCACGAGCCTTGAACACGGGGTCGTCCGACGCGAGGTACTTGTTGGTGATCTCGAGCACGGACGCCGCTTCGATCTTGGCCTGTGCCGGGTCGTAGACGCCACAGAACAGGTCACAGTGTGCGTGCGCGGTGCGGATGGGAGAGAACAGACCCATGGATGCCTCCTGATAGCGTGGTTGCTTTCGACGATACACTCATCCTGGACGAACATGAGATGGCCCCGCACCCTCATCGCATTCGTGGCCGCTGCCGCCGGCGGTGTCGTCGCGCGGCGGACGTACCGCGGCCTTGCCCGTTTCGAGATCTCCGAAGCGTCGATGGTCCCCGTGCTGCGGCCGGGTGATCGGACGCTGACCTGGGAACGCGAGCCGCGGCGCGGCGACATCGTCGTGTTCGAACACCCGTCCCGACCGGACTTCTGGATGGTGAAGCGGATCATCGGGCTTCCTGGCGAACACGTCGAGATCACCGACGGTCATGTGCTCGTCGACGGCACCGAGCTGGATGAGCCATGGACGACCGACCCCACAGGGCCGGACGCCTCCTGGGTTCTCGGACCGAACGAAGCGATCGTTCTAGGAGACGCCCGCACGCTCTCGGCAGGTGACAGCCGCCAGATCGGACCTGTGCCGACCGAGCATCTCCGGCGCGTCGTCGTCGCCCGCTACTGGCCCGATCCGAGGATGATCCCGTGACCGATGTCCAGCGGCGGATCATCGCCATCCTCGCCGGCGCCGTAGCAGTTGTGTTCATCGCTGTGGGCATCTTGGCGCTCGCAAACCGGGATTCCGACACGACAACAACCACCACTGCGTCCGCCGGTCCGACCACCACGACCGGGCCTTCGACGACCACCTCGGCGTCCACCACCACGACAGAAACGACGACCACGACAACGACAGCCCCCTCCACCACCACGACCTCGACGACGACCACGATTCCCCCGTCGGACGTGCTGATCCTCGGATCGGAGAACATCGATGGGATCCCGTTCGGCACGGACGATGAAACGGCGATCACCACACTCGACGAGTACCTGGGAGAACCAGTTTCCGACACAGGGTGGGTGCCGCCAACCGACGCCCAGGGCAACCAGATCTATGGTCCCTGCCCGGGAACCGAGATTCGTGTCGTCGAGTGGCCCAACCTGACAACCGTGTACACCGATGCGGCGACGCCGTGGGCCGCCGCGGGAGTCAAGCACTTGTTCTTCTACAGCTACGTGCTCTACGACTTCGACTTCTGGGACCTCACAACCGCCGAGGGGATCGGCCTCGGGTCGACCGTCCAAGATCTGCGCGACGCGTACGGGGACACCGTCGACATCACATCCGACGAGTTCGGTGACTACTACAGCGTGACAGTGCCCGCCCCGGGAGCCCTGTGGGGTTTTCTCGAAGGCCCGGATGGTACGGTCAACTCGATTCAGGGAGGAGTTGGTTGCGGTGAGTGACCTTGGCATCGGTTTGGTTTCCTGTCAGCGTGCCCCAGGTGATGCCCGCACCTGGGAGGACCTCTACCGCGAGGCGCTCCTGCTCGCAGCGGAAGCCGAACGCCTCGGGTACTCGTCCATCTGGACCACCGAACACCACTTCATCGACGACGGGTACACACCCTCACTGCTGCCGCTATCCGCAGCGATGGCGGCTCGAACGTCGACGATCGGAATCGGCACAGGCGTGATCCTCGCCCCGCTCTACCATCCGCTGCGCCTCGCGGAAGACGCCGCCGTCGTCGATCTGATCGCAGGAGGTCGACTCATCCTCGGCCTCGGTCTCGGCTGGCTACCAGCGGAGTTCTCAGGGCTCGGTGCCGACCTCCACGCCAGAGGCAGAGCCATGAGCGAGATCCTCGACATCCTCCCCAAGGCGTGGTCCGGCGTGCCTTTTCGTCATCAGGGCCGCGTCTACGACCTCCCCGAGGTCGCGGTCCGCCCCACGCCCACCCAACCCATCCCCATCTGGGTCGGGGGCGGGGCCGATGCAGCCATCAAGCGTGCCGCACGACTCGCCGACGGGATCTTCTCGAACGCACCGGCCGACCGATTCGAGGCGCACGTCCGCATCGCCCGCGCCGAGATGGAGACCCATGGCCGTGACCCCGACACGTTCACCTGGTCCCACTACGACGTCATCTACCCGAGCGACGATGTCGAGAAGGGCTGGGCCGAGATCCGGGACCATGTCCACCTGATGCGCTGGAAGTACCAGGACATGGCCGCTTCGGTGACCCGGAGCGGCCCGCTCCCGGTCCCCCCACCGTTGGACGCAGCAACCGAGGAGCGGCTTCGCGCCACGGCGCTCGTCGGACCAGGCGAGCTCATCGCAGAGCGTCTCCTGCACATGCAGAACAGAATCGGCGCGCCGATCCGCTTCGTCGCGCGATCGGTGTTCCCTGCGATGAGCCTGAGCCGTCAGATCGAGGTGCTCGAGCGAATCGCCACCGACGTGATGCCACTGTTGTAGGCGGGGTGCGCGCGCCGGCGAGCGGAACTCCGTTGGTGGGTCCGGCCCCTCCGGCGTCTTGTCGGTCCCCCCAGGAGCGAAGCGACGTTGGGGGGAAAGTACCGCAGCGGCGAAGCCGCTGGGGTAGGGGGGTTCTTCTCGAGCTACGTCGGTGAGAACCACCCCCTCCGGCGTCGAGCATCAGCCCGACGCCACCTCCCCCATTCCGGGCTGCGCCCGGCCCCCCTCCGGCTCCCCCCAACGCTCAGCCTCAGGCTTCGCTGGGGGGAGAGAACCACTCGCTTCGCTCGCGAGGGGAGGAAACACAGGCGGGCTCCTCCCGCCGGCTTTCGGTCTTCGGTTCGCGGTAAGAGGGCTTGGTCCATCCGCCGG
>CAZQMF010000057.1:0-7432 GCA_964594235.1 uncultured Acidimicrobiia bacterium | reverse complement strand
GACGCTCGTCGCCACCAGGAAGGAGCCCAGCATGTCCGGGCTCAAGTTCCTGGTGTTGCGACAGCTCGACGTCGACGACAGTGAAACGGGCGGCTACGTCGTCGCAGCCGACGCCGTCGGTGCCGGCGTCGGCGAGGTCGTCCTCTATGCGACGGGCAGCTCGGCACGCCAAACCGAACTCACCAACAACCGGCCCTGCGACGCGGTCGTCATGGCGATCGTCGACACCTGGGAGGTCGGCGGGGAAGAGAAGTACCACAAGTGATCGAGCAGGCCGAGATCCAGGAGATCATCGAGCGGGTCCGCAGGAAGCTGGGCGAGGCCGGTGACTCGGTCGGTGCGGGACTGCGTGGCACCGCTGCACTCGAAGCGATCGCTCCGGCCGACCTTGGCGAAGGCATCTACCCGACCGTCGACGAAGCGGTCGCCGCGGCCAGGCGGGCATTCGACGCGTTCCGGTCGGTTGGTCTCGAGGGCCGCAAGACGATCATTGCCGCCGTGCGCGCCTCGATGCTCCAGCACGGGGAGCAGCTCGCCGAGATGGCTCACGCCGAGACGGGTCTCGGTCGAGTCGAGGACAAGATCGTCAAGAACCGGATCGTCACGACGAAGGCACCAGGCCCAGAGGACCTCGAGCTGGAGGCAGCCACTGGCGATCTCGGCATGGTCGTCACCGAGTTTGCCCCGTACGGGGTGATCGGGTCGATCACGCCCACGACGAACCCCACGTCGACCATCATCAACAACACCATCTCGGTCGTCTCGGCGGGCAACGCGCTCGTCTTCAATGTGCACCCGGCTGCCAAACGTGTCTCGGCCGAGAACGTCCGGCTCATCAACAGGGCGATCGTCGCCGCCGGTGGCCCACCCGACCTGGTCACCGCAATCCCCAACCCGACGATCGCCTCGGCGAAAGAGGTGATGGTGCACCCCGACATCCCGGTGCTGCTCGTGACCGGAGGCGGGGGAGTGGTCAAAGAGGCGATGCGTACCGACAAGCGCGTCGTTGCCGCGGGCCCCGGCAACCCTCCCGCCGTCGTCGACCAAACGGCCGATCTCGACAAGGCCGCCCGTGACATCGTGCTCGGCGCGTCGTTCGACAACAACATCGTCTGCATCGACGAGAAGACGGTGATCGCCATTGACACCATCGCCGACTCCCTGGTCAGGAAGATGGCGGACCAGGGTGCCTACATCCTGAAAGGGCACGAGCTGCGCCGCGTAGAACGGGTCGTGTTCTCCGAGCTGGGCGCACCGAACAAGCCCGGGGTGATCAACAAGGCGTGGATCGGCAAGAACGCCGGAGCGATCCTCGGCGAGATCGGTGTGCAGGTCGGTCCGGAAGTCCGTCTGGCCGTGGCCGAGGTTCCGATAGAACACAGTCTGGTGTGGACCGAACAGATGCTTCCGGTGTTGCCGGTCGCACGAGTGCCGGACGTCGACCGGGCGATCGATCTCGCTGTGCGGTCCGAACACCGTTTCCGTCATACCGCTTCGATCCACTCGACCAACGTCGAGACCATCACTCGCATGGCCAGAGCGATGAACTGCTCGATCTTCGTCGCGAACGGCCCCCACTACGCGGGACTGGGAGAAGGCGGCGAAGGGTTCGCCTCCTTTTCGATCGCCAGCCCGACCGGCGACGGGTTGACCCGGCCACGGACTTTTTCTCGTGAACGGCGCATCACGGTCGTCGGTGCGCTGAGGATCGTGTGATGCGGCCGGCGCTCGCGTTGCTCGAGTTCGACTCGATCGCCCGAGGCATCGAAGCAGGCGACCAGATGGTGAAGCGTGCACCCGTCGAAGTGATCCGCGCAGGAACGGTCCAGCCAGGCAAGTACCTCGTGTTGATCGCCGGCGAGGTCGGCGACGTCGAAGAGGCTGTCGACACAGGCAAGGCGATCGCCACGCTGATCGATCTCGTCCTGCTCCCCGACATCCATCCGGATGTGACCGCCGCGGTCCGAGGTGCCCGCAGGACGGGCGAGGGGGAGGCCCTTGGGGTCATCGAGACCCGAACCGTCGCCGCCATCATTCAGGCGGCCGACGCGGGCGTCAAGGGAGCGAAAGTGACGCTCCAGGAGATTCGCCTCGCCGACGGCCTCGGTGGCAAGGGCTACCTTCTGTTCCAGGGTCCCGTGGCCGAGGTGGAGGCCGCGGTCGAGATCGGCTCGGCGAGTGTCCCTGAGCGCGTGATCTCGGTGGTGATACCGCAGCTCCACCCGGAGATGGGCGACAACCTGTCGGCCGACGGGCGGTTCTCCGAGCGGGTCGTCGAGGAGTAGCGGTGCAACTCGGGCGCGTCGTCGGAACGGTCGTTGCCACCGTCAAGACGCCGGGGCTGGAAGGCATCAAGTTCCTCATCGTCCAGCCACTGGACCGTCACCGGGAGCCGAACGGGAGGCCGGTGGTCGCCGCCGACGGGGTGCACATGGCCGGGCCGGGTGAACTCGTGTACTTCGTCGGATCACGGGAGGCCGCTCAGGCGCTGCCGAACACGTTCGTTCCCGTCGACCATGCGATCGTCGGGATCGTCGACGAGGTGACCCCATGAAGGTGGGCACCGTCGTCGGTACGGTCGTCTCGACGATCAACGCTCCGGTCTTCGATGGCCGCAAGCTGCTCCTCTGTGACCTGCTCGACGCGGACGGCAACCCGGAGGGCGGGTACCTGATCGCCGTGGATGTCGTCGACGCAGGAGTCGGGGAGACGGTGCTGATCATCGACGAAGGCAACTCTGCACGCCAGATCGTCGGTATGGATCCGGCCCCGATCAGGGCTGTCGTCGTCGGCATCGTGGACGAGATAGCGATGGAGAGCTGACAGCCGACAGCCAACAGCCGACGGCCTTCGGCATCCCTCCAGTCGGGTCCTTGCTGTCTGCTGTTCGCCGTGAGCTGTCCGCTGCGAGCGGAGCCGGCTTGCCCCTTGACAAAGTGACATTAGTCTGACATCATTATGACAGCACAAGGAGGAACGCAGTGATGTCAATGGCGGAGAGCTTCTCGAGGGCGATGAAGGCGGAGATCGAGCGCAAGGTGGCGGCACGGGTCGTCGTCGACTACGTTCCTGGTACTCATCGTCGTGATGAGCGCAGGACCAACACGGCTGGAGGAAGCCGCGCAGCATGACACGAGGCGAGCAGAATACGCTCAGTGACGTCACGGTGACATCGCGTTGAAGACATTCTTCGTCGTGTGGATCGGGCAGTTGGTATCGATCGTCGGATCGAGTCTGACCGGGTTTGCCCTCTCGATCTGGGTCTATCAGCAGTCGGGTTCGGTGACGTTGCTCGCCCTCGTGATGCTGGCGGCCACGGTTCCCGGCATCATCGTCGCCCCGTTCGCGGGTGCGCTCGTCGACCGCTGGGATCGACGTCTGACGATGATGGGTGGCGACGGTGCCGCGGGCATCGCAACCGGTGTCGTCGCTCTTCTGCTCTTCCTGGGTGACCTCCACCTGGCATGGGTGTTCGTGCTGGTCATCGTCGGCTCCATCGGCAACTCGTTCCAGGAGCCGGCGTGGACGGCCTCGATCCCGATGCTCGTTCCGAAGCAGCACCTCGGCCGTGCCAATGGGCTTGCGCAGACGGGCCAGGCCGTGGGGCAGCTCTTGGCTCCGGCGATCGCCGGAGCCCTGCTGACGCTTTTCGGGCTCAAGGCGGTTCTGTTGATCGACTTCGTCACGTTCCTGTTCGCAGTGTCCACCGTCGCGCTCGTTCGCATCCCCAGTCCGACACGCTCGACCCCCGTCGAGTCGCTGAGGACGGAAGCCGGCGACGGCTGGCGGTTCGTGAAGGAACGTCCTGGGCTGTTGGGACTTCTCGTTGTCATGGCGACCCTCAACTTCGAGTTCGGCTTTGCCAACGTCCTGTTCATCCCGCTGTTTCTCAGTTTCACGAACGAGCTCGTGTTCGGGTCGGTGATGTCGATCGCGGGCATGGGCATGCTGATCGGTACCGTCGTCATGAGCACGTGGGGTGGCCCAAAGAAGCGGGTCCGAGGACTGGCGTCACTGCTCTCGGTCGCGGGCCTGGCGACGTGCGTCGTCGGGTTGCGCCCGGCCGTCGTGCCTGCGGCCGCGGGGATGTTCGCACTCATGCTCCTGATCCCCATCGTCAACGGCACGAGCACGACGCTGTGGCAGATGAAGGTCGATCTCGATATGCAGGGACGGGTGTTCGCACTGCGCCGGATGATGGCGCTGATCGCAACCCCCCTCTCCTACCTCCTGGCCGGACCCTTGGCGGACAAGGTGTTCGAGCCGCTGATGAGCGGGCCACTCATCGACACCGTTGGCAAGGTGATCGGCGTCGGCGAGGGTCGTGGCATCGGACTGCTGTTCATCGTGATGGGCCTATTGCTCATACTGACGATGGCGGTTGCATACGCTACGCCACGGATCCGTCACCTGGAAGTTGAGCTGCCCGACGCGGTTGCCGAGGCTATCCCCGAAGCGACCATGTCGTGAGCGCGGACCCGCCGAGCAGCATCACGCCGATGAACGCCAAGAGCGCCTGATCTCCTCCGCAGCGACCTTCGCTGCACAGCACCCCGTCACTCTCCCAATTGCCGGCGATGGATGCCAGCGCGCGTGCAGGTTGCTCGGCCGGCACGGTCGTTGTCGTTGTCAACGGGAGCGCGGCAGGCGCCGTTGTCGGAGTTGTCGAAGCAGTTGTCGTGGGAGGTTCGGTCGTGCTGGTCGTCTCGGTCGGCGCCGGTGCGCCGGTGCTGGTCGTGGTCGGTGTGGTGGTCGCGGGTGATGTGGTCGTCGGTGCGGCCGTCGTGGTTGGCGCCTGAGTCGTCGTGGTCGTAGATGGCGCCTGAGTCGTCGTGGTCGTAGATGGCGGTGGAGCCGTCGTGGTGGTCGACGAAGTGGTCGTTGGTGGGGGCGCGGTGGTCGTCGTCGGAGGGGGCGCGGTGGTCGTCGTGGTGGCCGGAGCGTTCTGTCGCTGGAGGAAGACGTGGGTGGTCCAGATCACCGAATTGTCGTCGATGTAGACGCCGATTCCCGCGGACTGAAACACCGGGTCCAAGAGGTTCTCGCGGTGTGAAGACGATGCCCAGAACGCGTCAAACAACGCATCACACGAGCCTCCGACACCGACGTTTTCGCCCCACTTGATCCAGTCGTCGGGGAGGTAAGGCTCGAGGTCGTTCGTCGACGAGTGATAGATGCTGCCATGCTGAGACATGACCTTCGAGTGGATGCGGGCATACCCGGCGAGCGTCGAGTTCGCGGTGAGCTTCTGTGCCCCGGCCGCTGTTCGGGCGGCGTTGATCTTGGCCAGGAAACACGCCTCGGTGTTGGAGGTCGTATCGGCCAGTGCGGGTTGTGCAGCAAAGACCATTGCCGCCATCACCCATACGAGGAGTAGCCCCGCTGCTCGGGTTCGATGACCAGCGCTCACTCTCCGTATATCGTCCAACCACTCAGAGTGCTTGAGTCGAAGTGTCAGCCGTCGAAGTGTCAGCCCTCGATCGCGTCGACGAGCAGCCTGCTTGAAACGGTGGGTTCGGCGATTCCGAGATGGTTCACGCCGGGGAGGATCGTCAGGTGGCTGTCGTATCCGGCGTCCTCGAGTTGCTGTTCGAAGTACTCGGAGAACAACAACGGAACCACCCGATCCTCCGCTCCATGGAACAACCGCACGACGAGACCCGGGTTGTGTCCAAGGTAGGTCAGAGGATTGCCGAGCCGCCAGGGTTCGGGATCGACATCAGGATCTGTCCCGAAGAACGGGATCATCAACGGGCCGAGAGCGTCGGTGTCGTACGGTCCCGCGAGCCCCACCAACTTCGTCGGCAGCGTGTCGTTCATCTCCACGAGGCAGTCGCCGTCGAAGGTGTCGGCGGCAAGCGCGACGAGGGCGGCGATCTGGGCTCCGGCCGAGTAGCCGACGACGACGAGCCGTGAAGGGTCACCCCCGTACTCGGCGCTGTGGGCAGCGGCGAACCGCACTGCGCACGCTGCGTCCTCGAACGTCATCGGAAACCCGCCGCCGTCCAGCACAAGGCGGTACGGCGCGTTGAACACAACGGCACCCGAGTCTGCGATCGTTCTGGCGAGTGGAGCGATGTCGTCGGGGGTACCGGAGACCCAGCCTCCCCCGTGGAACAGGACGACGGTCGGGCCCGTCGATCCGTACACGTCGAGGCTCAGGATCGAGGTGAACGCAACGTGCCGGGCGGCGGCGATCGTGGTCGTTGTCGGCGGTGCCGTCGTAGTAGTTGTGGGTGGCACCGTTGTGGTGGTCGTGGTCGTTGGCGCGGTGGTGGTTGTGGAGGCGGTGGTGGTCGTGGTCGTCGTCGAGACGGCAGGAAGCGACGCGGTAGTGCATCCAGCGAGCGTCAAGGCGGCGAGGAGCGCGAGTCGTTTCACGGGTTCAGGTGAGTCCTGAAGTCGGAACCTGGATCCGTACCACTCGGGGGTCACCGATACCACGTGGCACCGAATGTTCCGGCCCGTGGACCGGCGAGCTGTCGGTGGTGAACATGCACATGATGGTAGGTGGGCCCTGCTGCAAGCCGTGGTCCGGCGGTACGCTCGATTCATGCACGAGATCGTGATCGGGTGCGGAGACGACCGAACCGTGACGGGACGTCTCGTGGAAGGCGATCGTCTTCCGGCGGTGCTGCTCGCACACGGAGCCGGGGCAGGACAGGATCACCCGCTGGTCGCCCTCCTCAGGGACGGATTGGCCTCGCACGGATACCCCGTGGTGACGTTCGAGTACTCATACATGGCGAAAGGCCACCGCAGGCCCGACCGGCCTCCTGTCCTGATGTCCGTCCATCGTGCTGCGCTCGACTGGGTTCGGACGCACCTCACCGAGCGTGTGATCCTCGCAGGCAGATCGATGGGCGGGCGGATCGCAAGCATGCTCGCCGCCGAGGGCGACGCGGCAGAAGGACTGATCTGCTACTCATACCCGTTGCACCCGCCGGGCCGGTACGACGCGATTCGTGCCGAGCACCTCTGGCGTGTCCAGATGCCGATGCTGTTCTTCGTCGGTGGGCGAGACGGATTCGCCAGAAAGGACCTGGTCGATGCGTACCTTCGGCCCCTACCCGGAGCGACCGTGGAGGTCATCGACGGTGCCGATCACGCGCTCAGGATGCTCAAACGATCGGGTGTCACCACGGAACAGGTGATCGAACGGATCGTCGACACCAGCGTCGACTGGATCGAGAGCCTCGATGCGTGAGCTCTGTTGGTGAGTACGGCCCCCTCCGGCGTCGAGCATCAGCTCGACGCCACCTCCCCCAACACTCGGCCCTGGCGGGCCTCGCGAGGGGAGGAAACGGGCTGTTGGTCTCCCCAGCGAGCGGATCGGGGGAAGGTACCGCAGCGGCGGAGCCGCTCGGGTAGGGGGATCTCTGTTGGTGAGTACGGCCCCCTCCGGCGTCGAGCATCAGCTCGACGCCACCTC
>CAZQMF010000056.1:0-7513 GCA_964594235.1 uncultured Acidimicrobiia bacterium | reverse complement strand
CTTGGTTCCTCCCAACGTCGGCCTTCGAGCTCCTCAGGGGACCAACACGCGCGCTCCAATCGCAGCTGACAGCCGTCAGAGAGCGCGCGGCCCGGGGCAACGCGAGGCGTCAGGACGAGTGTCCCACCGAAAACCCGAAGCCCAGAACGGCGAGCAAAGCTCGCCTCCTGGGCCGTACCCACCAACGTAGCCCGCGCACGGCCCCCTGGCCGGGGGAGGAGCGGTCAGCTCCGGTGGGACTCGACCTGCTGCGCGGTTTCGGTCAGGTCGCCTGATGCTCGAAACACCCGCCATGCCTCGCTGTGGCTCGTCGACTCGCCGGGTGCCAGGCTGACGAACGCTCCCAGCGTCTCGAGCTCGACGAAGTCCTTGTTGACATACACCTGACCGCTCGCACCGAGGTCGATCGACAGCTGCCGTACCGTCGCGTACTTCGCGAACACCCACCCGTCGATCGCATAGGCAAGCCAGCCCCTCGCCAGCACCGTTCCGATCTTGGTGGGGAAGTCACGCCGGCCAGAAACCTGGACTACGCCATGGTCGTCATCCCACTCGAGCCCGGCCCAGTCCGTGTAGGACCAGCCGACGACCGACGCCGATGGCTGGAGCCGGCCCGGCCTGGGCGGCTCGGTTCCTACGGGCATCAGCGCGGTTCCGCCGGTACGGAGCTGGGTGATCGCCCATGGCGCCACCTCGATCGTCTCGTCGCCACGGTTCACCACACGATGGTCGACAACGATCTCGGCCTTGTCCTCGGCTAGCGCAACTCTGACGGTCTTGCTGACCCCGCCGGTCGAGCTCGTCGTCTGCACGAACCCCGGCCCCACGGTCGCCTCGACCGGCGCATCGTCCGGTTCGTAGGTCACTTCTGGCACCTCGGGCGCGAGCCACAGCCTGTGACCGCCGCGGAACGAGAACCGGCGTCCGTCATCGAGATCGAAACCGAGGTCGCCGAGTTCGGCGAACAGGTTCTCGCCGCCTGCCGGCCTGAGCCCGACAATCCGCGGCCCGAAGTCTGTTGCTACCTCGACGGTGATCAGCCCATTGTCGATGACGCGCATCAGAGGGCACTCTGCGTGACGGTCGATGGCAGAACCGTGAGTGGCCGCGGCTCGACGAACCGGTGACAACGAAACGCTTTGGAGACTCCCGATCGGACCACCCTGCGAGGCTACCCCGGCTGGTGAGCTTGGCGGGACCTTCCTCCCAACGTCGCCCTTCGAACTCCTGGGGGGACCAACACGCCCAACACTCGCTCCGGGGATTGCGCGGAGGACTGAGTTGTGAGTCCGGATCTCTTTCGAGGTCCTTGACGAGTGTCACTATGGCCGATCTAGGTGACGAGACGCTACGTGCTCTTGAACTCTTGGTGAGTTCTCCTACACGAACGTTCCACGCCGCTGGCGCTCCTTGCGGGCGGGCGTGAACTCCCACCACGGCAACGCCTCGCCGGTTCGTGCCTGATGGATCGCAGCGGCGAACGTGTCGTGCACGCACGGATCGGGACGCGCACCCGTGATAGCGCCAAGTTCCAGGTACAGGAGATCGGCGTCCTTGATGGCGAGCGCCTCGGTCGAGCCGATCCCGAGCAAAGCCAGGTCCCGCGCCATCGCCGGACCGATGTTCCTGAGGCTGGTCAGATCGTTGGATGCCATGAGGACATCGTACGTGCCGGTCGTGACAAGAACCGTCCCGCAAAGGTAAGCGCCCCCTTTGTCGGGGGCGCTTGGAGGGAGGATGAGACGTTCGTTCAAGTTCTCGGTATCGATCTCTTGAACACTGTCACTATGCACCGTCCGTATGAAGGTCGTGTGAAGCACATCTAAGGAGTGGGTGAGATTCGTTTGCTCTCCTCGCGAAGCTGCGAATCCCCCGGGGGAAGAAACCGTCAGCTCATCGCCAGGTCGAGTTCGAGCCAGCGGGCGAGGTCTTTGATCTCCCGGCTGATCGCCGTCGTCATCGTCTTGGTGAACTCGACGTCCTGGTGCACGGTGTTGACTCGCAGCACGCCGGCTTTCTTGTCGGCCGTGGCATCGAGCTTCCCGACGAGGCGGTCGCCATAGAGGATCGGCAGAGCGAAGTATCCCCAGCGGCGCTTCGCCGCCGGTTTGTACATCTCGAGGATGTAGTCGAACTCGAACAGCTCGGTAGTGCGTTTGCGGTCGTGGCTGAGGCGGTCGAACGGCGACAGCAGGGCCGCACGACCCTCGAACCGCCCGCTCAGATAGGCAGAGTCGACGCGCCACTCGCCCTTGACTCCTTCGACGACGGCGGGTTCACCCGCGTAGCCGACGTCCCAGGGCTCGACCGGAGCCTGCTGCGCTTTGGCTCGCGCGATCCCAAGGGAGTGGAGGCGACGCTCGTTGCGAAGTCGTCGTGCCTCGTCGACGGGAACCGCCGGCTCGTCCGGGTAGACACGCGACGCGAGGTCCCAGAGTCGCTCCCGGCCGATCCGTCCTGCGATGGCGACCTCACCGCGCGACGTCATGAGTTCGAGCATCTGGGTGACGTTTCTGTTGTTGGTCCACCCTGTCGACCTCCACGGCTTCACGCAGGTGTCCGGCAGCTCCCTGGAGGCGAGTGGCCCCGACGCAGCGAGCCGGTCGAGGATGTCGCGCCGGCAGGCGTCGTTGGCCATGACCCAGGCGTTGCCATGCTCCTGCCAGTCGAAAAGATGCTCGCCTTGCTGCCGCTCTGTCATCCTGGCCCGGTACAGCTTCATGTCCTCGGCAGGCCGGATTCGCGCGTGCAACTCGACGAGCTTTCGTTGTTCGAGTGCTGCATCGAGTTCTGCTCGTGAGTACGACGACCCGAGACGACTCCACGCGACGAGGTGAACGTTCGGGGCGATGGCGTCGGTCGGATCGAGCTGGAGGAACGTCAGGTGACGGATGACCTCGAGGAGATCGTGGGGACGGTTGGCGTCGAGGAGTTGTGCACGTACCGCAATGCGACGCGCTTCGGTACGTGTCAACTCGTGGACCATCCCTGCGAGGCTACCCGGGGTGGTGAGCTTGGCGAGCCCTCTGTTTCCTCCCAACGTCGGTCTTCGAGCTCCTGGGGGGACCAGCATGCTCGCTCCGCCCGCAGCTGACAGCCGGCGTTGAAGGTGCGGCCCGGGACACCACGAGGCGTCAGAGCGAGTGTCGTACCGAAAACCCAAGACCGAGAGCCGGCGAGTGAAGCGAGTGGTTCTCTCCCCCCAGCGAAGCCTGAGGCTGAGCGTTGGCGGGAGCCGGAGGGGGGCCGGGCGTAGCCCGGAATGGGGGAGGTGGCGTCGAGCTGATGCTTGACGCCGGAGGGGGTGGTTCCCACCAACGTAGTTACGAAGTGCCCCCCCTACCCCAGCGGCTTCGCCGCTGCGGTACTTTCCCCTCCCAGGCTGCGCCTGGACCCCCTTCCCCCCTTCGGGGTACACCCCCCAACACTCGGCCCTGACGGGCCTCGCTGGGGGGAGAAACAGTCGCCCTCCGGGCTCCTGGGGGGGACCGACATGACGCCGGAGGGGGTGGTTCCCGCCAACATCACCGCAGGAACCGAAGCCTGGGCTCACACCTCGCCGCACAAGAGAAGCGCCCCCTTTGTCGGGGGCGCTTTTGGGAGGGAAGGGAGGATAAGTTGTACGTTCAAGTTCTCGGTATCGATCTCTTGAACACTGTCACTATGCACCGTCCACATGAATCCAGGGTGAAGTGGACCTAAAGAGTTGATGAGACTCGTGGAGGGCCTTCGGTTCGTTGGTCTTCGATCGTCAGTCATGAGTCTTGAACCCGGTGTGAGGTGCAGTCCGACCGCGGGCCGACTCGTTTCTTGTTCCAGGGAGTGGCTTGTCCTCTCCTCCTGGTAGCGGACGACCGTTGGGGGAGATCCTCCGAGGGGGGTCTTGTCTTCTCGCAGCGGACAACATCGTGCCCCGTTGGTGAGGTGCGGCCGTAGGCTGCCTCCCGTGCACGAATCACCCGAGGATTTCGTTGAACTCCAGCGTCTCCTCGACGACAGCTATGCGAACGCGGGTAACCATCTGCTGGAGATCATCACGACCGAGCGTCGCCTCAACGCGCAAGCTCTCTCTGAGAAGCTCCAAGGGATGTGCCTGCTCGTGGTGGCGACGGTGACGGAGGACGGAAGGCCGATCGCCGGCCCGGTTGATGGCATCTTCTATCGGGGATGCTTCTACTTCGCATCGTCGCCCGAATCGGTGAGGATGCGGCACATTCGACACCGTCCCGCGGTCAGTGCGACGCACCTGCCCGGTGAAGAGCTCGCCGTCACCGTTCACGGTGTGGCCGAACTGATCGACGTGGCGTCACTCGAGTATGCCCACTTCCGACAGACAGTCGTGGGTGTGTACGGACCCTGGTTCGAGGAGGTCCTCGAGTCGAACCCGCAGTATGCGCGGATCATCGCACGGCGCATGTTCACCTTCTGGATGCCGGTCGATGGTGGGTCTTGAGGATCCGGCTTGTCGCCGACCGGTAGCAGCCCCATAGGGAAGCGCCCCCTTTGTCGGGGGCGCTTGGGTTGGAGGGGGATGAGACTGTGATTGATCTCACTATGGACCACCCCTGTTAACGGGACGTGAAGCGCACCTAAAGAGTCGGTGAGAAGTTGGCCGTCGAGTGGACTATCCCTTGAACCAGCTCGGGCACGTGGCCGTCACCGAGCCGTCTGTTGGCGCGCCGTCGCCCGCCATGTCCGCGAACGTGCCTTCTCCGCTGATGTCGTTCCCGTCGACCGTCAGCGCAGTCACCGCATCACCGTGGGCTTCCCACTGGAAGGTGCCGTAGTCCTTGATGTTGGCTACCGAGATGTAGCGACCGGTCGAGTCGTCGTTGATGTAGACCTGAAGGTCGTCCTGGACCATCGAAACGTTCCACTCGGAACCGCTCTCGCCCGGCGTTGCCCCCGAGTAGGCACAGAGTGCACCTTCGAACTCCCAGGTCTGATCTCCGATGGTGAGGGTGATGTGTCCGGGGCTCGCCGAACTGGTGGGCTGTTCGCCTGCCGTGGTCGTCGTCTGTGACTGGGCTGCCTCGGTGGTCGTCGTTGCTTGGGTGTCGGACGATCCGGTGTCGGCCTGGTCTGTCGTTCCCGTCGTTCCTCCACTCGAGCATGCCGATAGAACGAGCACCAGTAGCAGTGCCAGCTTCCTCATCACGATCCCTCCCCGGATTGCCTGACTAGCAACCTACCGCGGGTGGTGGCCAAGGCATCCAGTTTCTCTGGGGATGCTCAGCGGTGGAGCTCGGGGTCGGTGGGCACCCCCACAAAGGAGAGCGCCCCCTTTGTCGGGGGCGCTCTTGGGAGGGAAGGGAGGATGAGTTGTACGTTCAAGTTCTCGGTATCGATCTCTTGAACACTGTCACTATGCACCGTCCGCATGAAGGTCGTGTGAAGCACATCTAAGGAGTTGGTGAGACTTGCTCGTTCGAGTGACGCCCGACGAAGAGGGTTCCTGTCTCCTCCCCTCGCGAGCGAAGCGAGCGGTTCTCGCCCCCCAGCGAAGCCTGACGCTGAGCGTCGGGGGGAGCCGGAGGGGGGCCGGGCGCAGCCCGGAATCGGGGAGGTGGCGTCGAGCCGATGCTCGACGCCGGAGGGGGTCGTTCCCACCAACCCAGCCCAGACCCCCCACTGCTACCGTGTCCGGATGTCCCGGTTGCGCCTCGAACGTGACCAGCTCCTTGCCTACCGGCGACGGGTCTCATTGCTCGACCAGCGTCTCCCTGCAGGTCCCGAGTCGTTGCATCTTGCAGCATGGGCTGGTCTGACCGACAGCATGCCCCGCGCCGCCGTCCTGTCGATTCACGCTCGTGTTGAAGGAACCACCCCGGCGACATGGGAGGACCCCTCGTTCGTTCAGGTGTGGGGCCCTCGGTTCAGTGTCTACGTCGTCGCTGCGCAGGATCTCGCCGTGTTCTCGCTGGGACGGCTGCCCGAGAGCGGTCCCAGGCGGAAGCGGGCCGAGGATCTCGCGGCACTCCTGCACGCGCTGCTCGACGGATCACCGCCGATCCCGTTCGGGGAGGCAGGTGGCGCGCTTGGTCTGAAGGACCCGAACGTGCTGCGGTACGCCGCCACAACAGGGACTGTGCTGATCCGGTGGGAAGGTGCCCACCAACCGACCATGTGGACCGTGCCGGCACCGGGGATGGACCCGGCGGAGGCTCGCCGCGAGCTCGTTCGCCGCCACCTTCACATCTTCGGTCCGTCGACGCCGGAAGCGTTCAGCCACTGGGCAGGCATCCGGAGAGGAGAGCGGACCTTCTTTGACCTGGGGAACGAGCTGGTCCCGGTCGACACGCCGATCGGCGATGCGTGGATCCTCGCCAAGGACGAGGACGCTTTCCTCGGGGCGCCACTCCCACCGGCGCCGGCCCGGCTTCTCCCGAGCGGCGACACCTACTACCTGCTGTGGGGTCGGGACCGTGAGCTGCTCGTTGATGATGACGATCAACGCCAGGACTTGTGGACGTCGCGTGTGTGGCCGGGTGCGGTGCTGGCCGACGGTGAGATCGTCGGCACGTGGCGTCGCACCAGGGGCAAGCTGACGGTGTTTCCATGGGGGGAGCTCACGAAGCGAATGGTCGACGCAATTGAGACCGAAGCGATGACGCTGCCTCTCACCGACGAGATCACCGTCAGCTGGGGGGAGTAGGAACGACCGTCGACCAAAGGCCGCCTTCCGACCTTCTGGTTGAGGAGCGCCGTCGCCTACGACGTCATCGTCGTACGTGATCCTGGGGCGGGCGCGACGACGGCGGGGAAGTTGCTGCCCCGTCTCCGCAACGTCGCCTGAACTGTCTTTCCCAACGTCCGCCTTGCCAGCGGTCATCGGCCCTGCGTTCCTACTCCCCAGCAGCCAGGAGGCGTACGAGCACGCGCTCCGCAGGCGTCGATGATCGCCCGCTTCCCGAAGGACCCGCAACACTGGCCCTTGTCTGTCGGGTAGGTTCGACGTGAGAGCAAGGAGAGGGACACGTGGAGGGTGAGAAGACGGACCGTCGAAAGGGCATGCCCACTGCCAGGAGGATCTGGAGCCTGGTCTTTGCGGTCATCGGGATCATCGCGATCGTTCAGGAACTCCGGAAGCCACCAGATCAGAGAACGTGGCACGGTAAGGTTGCCGACTTCGTACCCTACGACTTCCGCATGCCGACACTCGAACGAGTGAAGAGCACCTACTGGAACCCGGATGGTCCCATTCTTCAGGGCAAGGCGTTCGGAGCCGGCTGGGCGCTCAACTTCGGAGTGCTGACCAGGTGGTTTGCACGGGATGACCGGTAGCCGGGACCCTATTCTTCCGTGACTGACCCGCCGTGAAGGTTGAGTGGCTCTGGGTCGGATCAGTCGGCGGCGTGTTCGATCTCGGGGTAGTCGAGCAGTCTCAGCCACGAAGTCCATTGTCGGACCGAGAGCCGTACTCGCCGCTCGTGCCGGCCTTCCGAGGGGGCGCCGTCCTCCCGTCACGGTTTCGTAACGGCCCTGTTGCAGACTCGGGGTCGTGAGAAGAGTT
>CAZQMF010000055.1:0-7826 GCA_964594235.1 uncultured Acidimicrobiia bacterium | reverse complement strand
CCCAACACTCGCTTCGCTCCCTGGGGGAGGAAACGGGCACCGCCCCCTCCGTCCTCGACCTCCGGCCGAGGGCTCAGATGTGCATCACCGATGCCGGTGTCAGTCGGGGCACCGCCCGGTCAACGCCATCCAGCGTTCCGGTACGCTCCACGCCCACCACGAACATCCTTGCCTGCTTCGCTGCGGCGACTCCTGCTTTGCTGTCTTCGACGGCGACGCACTCCTCTGCGGGCACACCGAGTCTCCCCGCGGCTTCGAGGAACAGATCCGGTGAGGGTTTACCGTGTTCGACCTCGTCGCCGGCCACGGAGACGTCGAAGAACCTGCCGAGTCCTGTCGTCGAGAGCGCCAGATCGAGTCGTGCCCGAGCACTGGACGATGCGACCGCCATCGGCACTCCCCGTCTATGAAGCGCGAGGAGCGTGTCCTCGGCGTCCTCGAACGCCTCGAGTGATCGTGTGAAGCGGTCGGCGATTGCCGCGGCCAGTTCATCGTTGAACCGGTCGCGATTCGGCAGTGCCACCCTGTGTGAGAAGTGCTCGTACGCGTCGTCTTCGGTGCGCCCGGTGAGCATCTCGACGTCATCGTCGGTTGGCACGGTCCCATACCGGGACAGCACCTCGGCCCATGCGTCCCAGGCAAGTCCCTCCGAGTCGACGAGCACACCGTCGCAGTCGAAGATGATCGGCCTCATGCCCGTGACCGGAGCATCTCGTTCGCGGCCTTCGGATCCGCCTTGCCGCCGGTCGCTCTCATCACCAGACCCATCAGATAGCCCAGCACCTTCAGGTCGCCTTCCCTGAGCCGGGCAGCCTCGTCGGGGTGGTAGGCGAGGATCTCGTCCACGACCGCTTCGAGCGCGCCGGTGTCCTTCATCGCCAAGAGGTCCCGGGCGACAGCGACTTCCTTCGGTGTCCCTTCGCCGTTGAGCACCCCCTCGAGGACGGTCTTCGCGGCACTGCTGGACACGTCACCGGATTCGACGAGTGTCGCCAACTCTGCGAGCGCCCCACCCGTCAGCGGAGTCTCTTCGATCGACCTGCCTTCCCTACGGATATAGGCGGTCACCTCACCGACAAGCCAGTTGGACACGATCCTCGCGGATCCCCCGGCGCCAACGGCCGCCTCGAGGATCTCCCCGAGACCCCCACCGACGATCGTCGACGCCGTCACCGAATCGACCCCCATCGCCACATACCTGCTTCTGCGCTGAGACGGCAGCTCGGGTAGCCCCGATCGGATCCGTTCACGCCACTCGTCCGAGATTTCGATCGGAACGAGGTCCGGTTCGGTGAAGTAGCGGTAGTCGGAGCTCTCCTCCTTGGAACGCATGCTGTGGGTCACTCCGGCCGCCTCATCCCAATGTCGAGTCTCTTGCATCACCTGCCCGCCCCCGTCCAAGACGCGCTGCTGACGGTCGATCTCGAACGACAGTGCCCGTTCGAGGGAACGAAACGAGTTCATGTTCTTGACCTCGACCTTCACACCGAGCGCATCGGTCCCCTCAGGACGGAGGGAGATGTTCGCGTCGAAGCGCATCGAGCCTTCTTCGAGTTTGGCATCCGACACGTCGAGCGTCGCGACGATGTCTCTGAGTTCCTGCACGTACGCACGAGCCTGCGCCGGGCTGCGCAGGTCGGGTTCGGACACGATCTCGACGAGCGGCACACCCGCCCTGTTGAAGTCCAGCAGTGTGTAGTCGGCGCTCTGGATCCTGCCATCACCACCCATGTGGGTCGACTTGCCCGTGTCCTCCTCCATGTGCACCCTCGTCACCCCGATACGGGCCCGGTGTTCGTCGACCTCGACGACGAGGTGACCGTTCGAGCAGATCGGGATGTCGAACTGGGAGATCTGGTAGTTCTTCGGCATGTCCGCGTAGAAGTAGTTCTTCCGATGGAACACCGAACGGTGTGCGATCGTCGAGTCCAGCGCCAATCCGATGGCGATGATCCAGTCGATCGCCTGCTCATTCGGCACGGGCAACGATCCGGGGAGGCCGAGACACACCGGACAGGTGTGCGTGTTGGGTTCTGCGCCGAACTCCGTCGAGCATCCGCAGAACATCTTGGAGCGCGTCTTCAGCTCGACGTGCGTTTCGATTCCGATGACGGCCTCGCAGCTCATGACCCCACCTTCTCAGAACGAAGCAGCTCGAAGCCGGCGAGGCGTTCGATCTCGGCAGCCACCCGAAACAGCATCGGCTCACCGAGCGCCGGCGCCATGACCTGAAACCCGATCGGGAGTCCCGCCCCGTCCAGACCCACAGGCACGCTGATCGACGGCTCACCCGACAGGTTGGAGGGGATCGTGCAGATGTCGGACATGTACATAGAAAGCGGATCTTGTGTCCGTGCGCCCAGCTCGAACGCTGTCGTCGGGCTCGTCGGAGACACCAGTACGTCGACCCGCTCGTAGGCCGACGCGAAGTCCCGGCTCACGAGTGTACGCACCCGCTGCGCTTGACCGTAGAACGCGTCGTAGTATCCGGCTGACAGGGCGTAGGTACCAAGCAGCACCCTTCGAGTGACCTCCGGTCCGAAGCCGGCGTGTCGCGTGTGGCCCATCATCTCCTCGACGGTGCCCCCATCGACACGGTTCCCGTATCGCACTCCGTCGAATCGCGCGAGGTTCGCGGAGCACTCCGCTGGAGCGATCAGGTAGTAGCAGGACAAGGCGTACGAGGTGGACGGCAACGACACTTCGATGACGTCCGCGCCGGCTCCCCGCAGCGTGTCGAGGGTTCGTTCGAAGGCTGCGAGAACCTCTGCGTCGATCCCATCTCCGGACAGTTCCCTGACCACACCCACTCGGACACCTTCGATCCCTCGTCCGATGTCCGACCGGAAGGCGGGGACCGGACCACGGTACGACGTCGCGTCCAGGGGATCGTGCCCTGCGATCGTCTCGAGAATGGTCACGGCGTCGTCGACCGTTCGTGCAATCGGGCCGATCTGATCGAGTGAGGAGGCGAACGCGATCAGGCCGTAACGAGAAACCAGACCGTACGTCGGCTTCATGCCTACGACACCGCAAAGGGAGGCAGGCTGCCTGATCGATCCGCCGGTGTCCGAACCGAGCGCGCCCAGCGCGGATCCGGAGGCCACCGAGGCGGCCGACCCGCCGGACGATCCGCCGGGGACCCTGTCGGTGTTCCAAGGGTTCCTCGTCGGTCCATACGATGAATTCTCGGTCGATGATCCCATCGCGAACTCGTCGAGGTTCGCCTTGCCCACGATCACGGCTCCCGCCGCTCGCAGCCGAGCGACGACTGTCGCGTCATAGGGAGGAAGGTAACCGGAGAGCACCTGGGAACCTGCCGTGGTCTCCACACCGTCCGTCACCATGTTGTCCTTGACCGCCACGGGAATGCCCTGAAGAAGGCCCCGATCGTCACCACGAGAGAACGCGGCGTCGGCTTCCTCGGCGGCCGTCCGTGCGCCCCCTCGATCGATCGTGAGGTAGCTGTGCAGTTCCGCTTCCGTACGCGCCGCCTGGTCGAGTACCGCGTCCAGCAGGTCGACGGCGGAGATCTCTCGTGATCGCAGCGCCTCGGAGGCCGCTCGAATGGTGAGGTCCGTGGGCGCGCTCATCACGTTTCCAGTGCCGGTGGAACCCGAAAGTAGCCGTCCTCGGACGCGGGTGCCTGCTCCAGCACCACGGACCGGTCGAGAGACGGGCGTACGTCGTCGGGTCGAAACGAGTTCACCATCGAAAGCGGATGTGCGGTCGGCGGTACGTTTTCGGTGGGCAGATCCTGGACGCGCGCTGCGTGCTCCAGAATGACGCCGAGCTGGCTCCCGAATCGTGCAAGCTCCTCGCCGCTCAGATCGATACGGGCCAGTCGCGCCACATAGGCGATGTCGATGTCGATGGGCATGCCTCGATGTTAGGCAGCCCCGTGGAGATGAGAACTAACGTATCGACGTCGACCATGGGAGTGTCGTGAAGATCCTCATCGCTGCCGCCGAATGTTCACCGCTCGCCCGCACCGGTGGTCTGGGTGAGGCGGTGCAGGGTCTCGCATCGGCCCTGGTGCGCCTTGGGGTCGATGTCACGGTTGCGATGCCGAGGTATCGGCATCTCGCCGACGTCGGCGTGCCGGTCAGCGAACCGACCGAGGCGCGACTCATCGACAATCAGGGCATCCGCGTGCTCGCCTTGGAGGACGCCAAGGCGTTCGACCGTAAGGGCATCTACGGTCCGACGCCGGGCTCGGTGTATGAGGATGAATGGTGGCGATGGGCGCGGTTTGCCGCCCGGGTCGCCCAACTGGCCGGCGACTTCGACATTCTTCACGTCCACGACGGACAGCCCGCCCCGGCCGTGCTCCTCACCGACACACTCTCGGTTCTCACCGTGCACAACTCGGCGTATCCGCTTCTCGGTCCACTCAAGGAAACAGCCGCCCTGCTCGGAGTCGATGCCATCCACCGCAGGCTCGGTGGCTCCCTCGAGTGGTACGGGCACGCCAACTACCTCAAGGCCGGCATCGCCGGAGCCGACCGGGTCACGACCGTCAGCCCTTCGTTCGCCGCGCAGCTGGCCGAGGATGCCGAGGTCAGCTCCGGACTCAGTGAAGTCATCCGGTGGCTCGACCATCCCGTGATCGGCATCCTCAACGGAATCGACGTGGCGCGCTGGACTCCGGCGTCGGATCCGGCCCTCCCCACCTCGTTCACACCTCGAAGGCCGGCTGGACGGAAGGCGGCCAAGGAAGCGCTCTTGGCGAAAGCCGGCCTCGATGACGGCTTCCTGCTGGGCAACGTCGGCCGGATGACCGAACAGAAGGGTCTCGGTCTGCTCGATCCCGATCTCGACACGCTCGTCAAAGAAGGCTGCAGGTTCGTTCTCGTCGGCAACGGTGACCTCGATGCAACCGTGGACGGTTGGGCGACACGTCATCCGCGCGCCGTGTGGCACGCCGTCTACGACGAGGACCTCGCTCGGCTGGTGTTCGCCGGCTCCGACGCGTACCTCATGCCGTCACGATTCGAGCCGTGCGGGCTCGGTCAGATGTATTCGATGCGCTACGGATCCATCCCCATCGCGAGGCTCACCGGTGGTCTGGCCGACACGGTCATCGACCTGGACGAGACACCCGAGGAGTCGACCGGCTTCGGATTCCGTCTGTTCGATCAGAGAGAGCTGGTCAAGACGGTTCGCAGGGCACGTCGCATCCACGATCGTCACCGTGCCATGTGGAGGGCCATGCAGCGCAGAGGCATGGAGGCCGATTGGTCGTGGGATCGGGCCGCAGGCAGATACCTCGAGGTGTACGAGGACGTGCTCGACTGACCACCGGAGGCCTCCCGGGATGAACCGACCGGCGGAAGGAGTTGGCGGATCAGCCGTCGCCTACACAGCGAGCACCGAGCGAGGCAGCGGGAAGCTGTCAGCTGTCGGCTGTCGGCGCGAGCCCGCTCAACCTATTCGAGCGGTGCAGGGCTGGTCGTCAAGAACCGCTTCAGTGTCTCGAAGGTACGCCGGAGGTTCTCCTCCGGCACACTCTCCTCCGCCTGATGTGCCTGGAGTGTCTCGCCGGGACCGTAGTTCACCGCAGGCACCCCCCTGCCTGCGAGACGTGCGACGTCGGTCCACGCCTGCTTGGGACGGATCGGGCCTCCACACACGCCGATGAGATGCTGCAGGAACGGGCTGTCCTCGGAGATCGGCGCCGCGGGCGCCCGGTCGACGATCTCCACCTCGTCTGCGTCGGATGTGATCGCCCGAAGCGAGGTCTCGGCCTCGTCGAGGGTCTTGTCGGGCGCGAACCGGTAGTTGAGGTTGAACTCCACCATCGCCGGCACGATGTTCCTCGCGACCCCTCCGTTCGCCATCGTGACGGTGGCGACCTCCTTGAACTCCAGCCCGGCGACATGCACAACATCGGGCAGGCGACCATGCATCTGCGTCAGCCACTCTCCGGCCTTGGTGATCGCGTTCTCCCCAGTCCAGGGACGTGCGGCGTGGGCGGCGACGCCTGCGAAACGTACCGCTGCGTTGATCGATCCCACGCATCCGAGCTGCAACTCCATGTCCGTCGGTTCGAGCACGACGGCAAACTCGGCCTCGGTGAGCCACTGGGCGCGCTCGAGAACGGTTTCGAGCCCGTTGGCGTCCGCAGGGCCTTCCTCGCGGTCGTAGAACACACCAGCGATGGGGTACGGCCCGGCCCGGACGGCGGCGTCGTTGAGGAGGTGCATCATGACGGCGATGCCCGCTTTCATGTCTGAAGCGCCGAGCCCGTGAACCCGACCGTCGGCGAGATACGCCGGTCCCTGTCCCTGGGACGGGACCGTATCGAGGTGACCAACAAGCAGCACGGTCGGGTGCAGGGAGCGATCTCCGACAATGACGGAGTTGCCGATTCGGTCCACGCCGAGTCGACCCCACGTCGGAAGAAACTCGGCTGCGACGTGGGTGGCGATGCGCCCCTCGCTTCCGGTCTCCGATGAAACATCGATCAGTTCAATGAGTGTGGCGGTCAGATCGTTCATACCTGCACCTCGAACGTCCGGAGGGCATCGTTCAGCGACGTCTTGTCGTCTGTGGAGCCCGATCGTCGGCCGATGATCAGCGCCGCGGGGAGCTGGTAGGTACCCGCTGGGAACGACTTCGGTCGTGTCCCTGGAATCACCACCGACCGTGCCGGAACACGTCCCCGGTACTCGACCGGTTCGCTCCCGGTGACGTCGATCACCGGGATGCTCGAGCTGAGTACCACGTTCGCGCCGAGCACCGCCCCCTCTTCGACGACGACTCCTTCGACGACGACGGACCTGCTGCCGATGAACGACCCGTCCTCGATGATGACGGGTCTGGCGGCGGGTGGCTCCAGGACTCCCCCGATCCCGACACCGCCGGAGAGATGGACATTCCTTCCGATTTGCGCGCACGATCCGACCGTTGCCCACGTGTCGATCATGGTGCCGGTCCCTACCCACGCTCCGATGTTGACGTACCCGGGCATGACGACGACACCCGGCTCGCAGAATGCGCCGTACCGGACCGCCCCCGGCGGTACCACCCGTACGCCTGCTGTTGCCAGGTCATGTTTCGTGGCGATCTTGTCGTGGTACTCGAACGGTCCGGTCCGGGTCGTCGTCAACGGCTGTATCCGGAAGTACAGCATGATGGCTTCCTTGACCCATTGGTTGACAACCCACTCGCCACCGCTCTTTTGAGCGACACGAACCTCACCACGGTCGAGCGACGCGATCGTACGCTGCACCGCTTCTCGCGCCCCCTCCAACAGCGACAGGTCTGCGTATGCGGCTTCGATCAGCTCCCGGTCAGACATGACCGCACCACCCCTACTGCTGCTTCACACTCCTCCACCGTCGGGACGAGCGCCAGCCGGATGTACCCCTCGCCGCCCGAACCGAACGCGGTGCCCGGCGAGACGATCACCCCTGCGTCCAAGAGCCGCCGCGAAGCCGCAGCGTCGTCACCGACAGCCACCCACAGGTAGAGCGCCCCTTCGGATGCCGCCACCCGGTGACCGAGCGACGTGAACGCTTCAGAGAGAATCGCCCGCTTGGTGCTGAAGATCTTGCGGCGCACCTCCGGATGGGCATCGTCGGACCATGCGGCGATCGCCGCCGCCTGGACGAACTCGGGGGAGGCAGTACCCGTCGAGCTGCGAAGCTCCCGCAGAAGATGGATGGCGTCGGCGTCGCCGACGATCGCTCCGCTGCGGTACCCGGTCATCCCCGAGCGCTTCGAAAGACTCAGATATGACAGCACGCCGGTAGACCGATCGTCGGCAACCTGGAGAATCGACGGCGGAGGTTCGTGCTCGTAGATGTCGGCGTAGCACTCGT
>CAZQMF010000054.1:0-8285 GCA_964594235.1 uncultured Acidimicrobiia bacterium | reverse complement strand
TTCGCATCCGGGTAGTCCTTCTCGAACTCGAGGATGTTGCGGATGTCGGCACCCCGCCACCCGTAGATCGACTGGTCGCTGTCCCCCACAACGCACAAGTTGCGATGCCCGGCGGCGAGCTGGCGAACCAGCGTGTATTGCGCGTGGTTCGTGTCCTGGTACTCGTCGACCATGACGTACTGCCACCGCCGTTGGTAGTACTCGAGGACGTCAGGGAACGCCCCGAACAGCTCGACTGTGACCATCAAGAGATCGTCGAAGTCCATCGCCGAGGCCTCGAGGAGTCGCTGTTGATACAGGCGGTATATGTCGGCCACCTGACCGTGATAAAAGCCCGCTCCTCGCTCCTTGAATGTCTCGAAGTCGATCAGTTCGTTCTTGGCGTCGGAGATCGCTGCCCGGATGCTGCGAGGCGGGAAACGCTTCGAGTCCATGTCGAGGTCGCGCAGGCACATGGTGACGAGTCGGAGCGCGTCGGCGTCGTCGTAGATGGAAAAGCCGGCTCGATACCCCAGTCTGGGAGCCTCCCTGCGCAGGATCCTGGCGCATGCACTGTGGAACGTCGAGATCGTCATCGCTCGTACCCTGCCTCCGACGAGCGCCTCCACTCTTTCCCGCATCTCCCCTGCAGCCTTGTTCGTGAACGTGATGGCCAGGATCGACGGCGGAGGGACCCCGAGGTCGTGTATCAGATGAGCGATCCGGTAGGTGAGGACACGGGTCTTGCCCGAACCGGCCCCCGCGACCACGAGTAGGGGGCCTTCGGTCGCTGCGACAGCCTCCCGCTGCGCGGGATTCAGATCATCGAGAAGGGACGCGCCCGCAACACCGATGTCATCCCGCATGACCGAGATGGTACCCGGAGGTTCTCGGTTGTCGGTTCTCGGTTGTCGGTAGGAGGACCGCAACGCGGCTCGCGGCGACTGAGGCCTAGCCTGCTGTTAGCTGTGAACTGTCGGCTGTCCGCTGTGAGCTTCGCCGGCTCAGGTGTTCGGGACCGGCTCCTCGATCTCCTCAGACTCTTCGCCGGCCGGTGTAGCGAGCTTCACCGTGAAGCAGAATCGCGAACCGGTCGGGAATCGATGCTCGTACCACAGGTCGCCGCCCATCGCCTGGGTGAGTTGGAGGGCGATCGGCAGCCCGAGCCCGATCCCTTGATCCGATCGGGCATCACCCTTCGACCGTTGTTCGAATCGGCCGAACATTCGATCGACCTCCTCGTCCTGAATGCCTGGCCCGTTGTCGGACACGACCACGAGGTAGCGATGCCCATACGGACTCCCCTCGATGAGCACCTGATCTCCGCCGTACTTCATGGCGTTCTCGAAGAGATTCCGAAGGATCTGGACGACCCGGCGGCGATCGGCGTACACCATCACCCCGCCCGGAATCGCGACGGCGGCCTCACGCTTCGCACCGGGGGGATTCACGAGACTGACGACTTCATGGGCGAGCGGCGCCAGCTCGAACTCCTCCGGTCTCAACGGAAGCCTGCCGGCCTGCAGACGCGGCAGCACGAGGATGTCTTCGACGAGCTCGTGGAGGTGCTGGGCCTGCGAACGGATGATGTCGAGGAACTCGTCGACCTCGCTCTCGCTGCTCGTGCGCCACGACTCTCTGAGCGCCTCTGCGAAGCCGGCGATCGACGTGAGCGGGGTGCGGAGCTCGTGACTGACCATGGAGACGAACTCGTTCTTCATCTCCTTGGCCCGCTCGGCCTCAGCAGTGGCGGCTGCCTCGCGCGCGCGGGCGGCTGCGTTCGACCGGAGCGCCCATGCCACCGCGACGACGGCTAGAACAAGGGCGACACCGGCCGCGAAGCTCAGCATCTCCCGCTTCTCATGATGGCTCTATCGTCAGAACACACCGCTGGGTTGAGGCGAACGGACAGGTTCGGGGTGGCGGCTATCGGGGATCGCCGTACAGTGACGACAAGCTCAGCCGCGCCTCCTGCTCGAGGAGCTTCTGGTGGTAGGAGGCCGAGTCGACGACGGCGGCGATCGGGAACTCCACGAGCCTGAGCGTCCGCGCGACCTGCGGAGTGAACTGACCGGATCGGTGCGAGGCGACCGCCAGAATGCCGATCACCTCACCGCGGGAACGGAGACTCATTGCGAAGAACGACGGCCAGCCTTCACCTGTGTCGTTCCACCCGAACCTCGGCGGCTCGAGGAACCACACGCCCAGCTCGTCCGCAGCGACTTTCACCGGCGACAGCTGATCGAGATGCCCTGCGACGAGACGCTTGAACGCCTCGAACTCCTCCCGTGACACCGCGCCCTCGAGACGAGCAGCCATCCGCTTCTCGGATGCGAGGGCGATCGCGGCGACGTCGTACCCGACGAAACGCCTCAGGATCTGGAGCAGTTCACCGAGAGTGCCCGCGAGATCTCCTGGTCTGGTCGCCATCGTGACGATGTCGTTGATGATCGTCGCATCGAACAGCTTCCGGTCGAGCAGCTCGGTCACCCGGGCGAGCACATCGATCGTATCGAGCTGTTTCGGCTCCTGATCTCGGTTGAGGTCGGAGAGGGCCCGCGTTGCTCTCGCCGACCTGACCGCACCGACGAGATCCTGCCCGAGCGATTCCTTGGTCAGGTAGCCGTCGGCACCCGACTTCTCGCCCCAGTACCTGTCCTCGGCCGAGTCGAGGGCTGTCAGGATCAACACTGGAATGTGTGCGACCGTGTAGTCCTCCTTGATCAGCCGGCACACGACATACCCCGTCATCTTCGGCATCCGAATGTCGAGCAGCACGAGATCGGGCAGCTCGGAGTAGAAGACCTGGATTGCCTCGAACCCGTCGCTGGCGGTTACGACGTCGAAACCTGCCTCCGTCAGCAACGACGTGACCGCGGCCCTGATGACCGGGCTGTCGTCGGCAACGAGGACTTTCACCCGCCCACCTCCATCGATGTGCCCGTCCTCAGCGCGATGAGAGACGAGATCGTCGAAACGAGCAGCCCCTGGCGGAGATCGGACTTGTCGAGATAGGCGTCGACGCCCGCCGCCCAAGCCCTCGACTGATCGTCGGCAGTTGCCACCGCGGACACCATGATGACGGGGAGCGCGGGAAGACGACGCCGGACCGCTGAGACCAGCTCGACACCATCTGGGCCCGGCATGGCGAAGTCAACGACGACAGCGTCATACCTGCCGGCTTCGAGCAGTTCCAGACCCTCCTCGGCGTTCCGACCGACGGTGACCTCGTACCCCTGGCTGCCGAGCACGGCAGCGACGAGCTGGCGGACACCTTTCGAATCGTCGACGACGAGCACCTTGTACCTGGTGCCTTCGGGGATCGGAACAGACTGGATCTGATCCGAGAGACGGTTCGGATCGACGATGACGACGACCTCGCCTCCTCCGAGTACCGCCGCTCCGGTCAGGTACGGGGCGCCGGCAAGCACGGGACCGAGGCCCTTGACGGCGACTTGTCGCCGGCCCACCACCTCGGGAACCGTGACCGCCGCCCTTCCTGCTCGTGTCGCAAACACGATGATCTGGTTGGCCTCCTCCGGTTCTCCCGCTCCGATTGCGGCACCGAAGGAGCTGATCGGCATACGCTTGCCTTCCAAGACGAACTCCATGCGGTCCTTGCCTGGACGGACCTCGGCGCCGGACGTGGGGATGATCGCCGCAACGGTCGTGGCCGGCACACCCCACATCCTCCCCCCGGATCGTAGAAGGATGAGATCCTGGAACGACCACGAGAGCGGGAGTGTCAGCAGCACCGACGTACCCTTGCCGGGCCGTGACTCGACAGAGATCCCGCCATTGACGTCGTCGATGAGCTCGGCGACGAGTGACAGTCCTACCCCGTCACCACTCAGATCGGACGGTTCGGCCACGGTCGAGAACCCGGATTTGAACAACAGGCCCGACAGGTCGGAACCAGGCTGTCCGACGTCCAGGCCCTTTTCGGTCGCGACCTCGCGCACCGCTTCCCAGTCGATGCCGCGCCCGTCATCCTCGACGGAGATTCGCAACTGACCGTCCATATCCGAGGCCCGAACCACGATGCGGCCGGCCGCCGGCTTGCCGATGCTCTCCCGCTCTTCAGGAGGCTCGATGCCGTGATCGACCGCGTTGACGACCAGATGCCGCAAGGGCTCGCGCAGATGCTGGAGGATCTGCCGGTCGACTTCTACGTCGCCACCGCCCAGCTCGATGTGCACTTCCTTGCCCGTCCGTCGGGCGAGGTAGTGCACGAGCTGACCGAACGTCGAGGTTATGACCGCGAACTCTTCGGAGACCAACTCCAGCGCACGATCCTGAAGGTCCCGAACCGCTTCGTCCATCGCCTGGACGGCCGCCTCCCACCGGGCAGCAAGCGACGCTGCCTCCCTCGGGTTTCCCGCAGTCAGACGCAGCGCCCGCACGGCGTCGGACAGAGCGCTCGCATCGAGCCGCGCTTCCGTCGCACGATTGATCATCCGGTAGAGCTTGTTGGTATCGACACGAGTCGCCGACCCGATCAGTCCCTGCTCGACCGCAGACAGAAGGCCGCCGAGATCCGGGTGCGAATCCGTCTCTCCGACCGAAACCGGGAAGGGTTCAGGTTTCGGTTTCGGGCTCGGCTTGAGGGCTGCAACTGCAGCCTTCAGCTTGGGTGACCCCTCGACCGGATCGGCCTCCATGGTGGGCAGGAGCAGCGCTGAAACGTTGCCAAGGCGCGAAGCGAAGTCGGCGACATCCCCATTGAACGAGTCGTCGACGATCGAACGCCACGCCGTTTCGAGGGCCTCACCTGCATCGGCGATGGCTTCGAAACCCATCATCCTCGCCGATCCCTTGATGGTGTGCCCATCGCGCAGCAGCTCGGACGCCCGATCGCGACTGACTCCGGCCGCACTCAACTCGTGTGCGCCCAGAATCAGGTTCTCGGTCCGCGAGGCTAGTTCCTCACGGAAGATGGCAAGCAACTCTGCGTCGCCACTCAGGTCCACTCCAGCACCTTCTTCCCGGTCGATTGAGATATCGGCGCCACGCGATGGCGACTTGAGGACTCGCTTCGGTCGCGACTTCGGTTTTCGGTGGTCAGTTGTAGGTGAGAACGCAACGCGGGCGCTCTCCGCCACCAAAGGGCGGCGAGAGCAAGGACCGACAACGGCTCGCAAGTTCCGGAGGGACGCGTTCGCTTGCAGACTCCAATCGCCATCAACCGACCCCAGCACGCGGACTGACCCACCACGAGACCGTAGGGCTGGTGCTCTTACCGAAAACCCACAACCGACAACAGGCCCGCTCCGCGGGCCCTCACTCCCACTCGATCGTTGCTGGTGGTTTCGACGAGATGTCGTAGGCGACCCGGTTGATTCCCGGCACTTCGTTGATGACACGCGACGAGATCCGTTCGAGTACCTCGTACGGCAGACGAGCCCAGTCGGCGGTCATGGCATCGTCAGAGGTGACAGCTCGCAGAATCAACGGGTAGGCGTATGTCCGCCCGTCTCCTTGCACGCCGACGGTCCGCACGGCGGGAAGCACCGCGAACGACTGCCAGAGATCCCGGTACAGCCCTGCTCTTCGAATCTCTTCGGTGACGATCGCGTCGGCGGCTCGCAGCACATCGAGCCGCTCTCTCGTCACTTCGCCGATGACACGCACGGCCAGCCCCGGTCCGGGAAACGGCTGCCGCCACACGATCTCCTCCGGCAACCCGAGCTCCTCACCAATCGATCGGACCTCGTCCTTGAACAGGTCACGGAGGGGCTCGACCAGGTCGAATCGCATGTCGTCGGGGAGTCCTCCCACGTTGTGGTGGCTCTTGATCTTCGCGGCGTCCTTCGTGCCCGACTCGATGATGTCCGGGTAGAGCGTCCCTTGCACCAGAAACGGCGTGTCTGTCAGCTCCGCCGCGACCTCTTCGAACACGCGGATGAACGTCTCCCCGATGATCTTGCGCTTCATCTCAGGGTCGACCACGCCGGCGAGCCCGTCGATGAACCGATCGGACGCGTCGACCTGGATGAGATTGATGCGGAATGCTTTTCGGAATGTCGCATCGACCTGCTCGGCTTCACCGGAGCGCAGGAGCCCGTGATCGATGAAGACACAGGTGAGCTGGTCGCCGACGGCATGATGGACGAGCGCTGCGGCCACCGACGAGTCCACCCCGCCCGACAAACCGCAGATCACCTTGTTCGTGCCCACCTGGGCGCGAATGGCATCGACCGACTGCTCGATGATCGAGTGGCTCGTCCACGACGGCCGCGCCGTGCACACGTCGAACAGAAAACGCCTGAGGATGTCGCCTCCGTGCGGCGTGTGCACGACCTCCGGGTGGAATTGGACGCCGAACACCTGCCGTTCCTGCGACTCGATCGCCGCCACCGGAGACCCGGGTGTCGAGGCAACCACACGGAACCCGTCTGGTGCGGCGATGACCGCATCCCCGTGACTCATCCACACGTCCTGGCGGGTCGGCAAACCTCCAAGGAGGACCGACCGGTCGATGACATCGAGCGATGTCTTGCCGTACTCGGCGTTCGCCGTGCGCTTCACGACACCACCGAGTGTCGATGCGATCAGCTGGTGCCCGTAGCAGATGCCGAGCACCGGGATGCCCGCCTCGAATATGCGGTGATCGATGTCGTAGGCGTCGTCCGAGTAGACGGAAGCAGGACCGCCCGAGAGGATCACGCCAACGGGATGCTTCTCGAGGATCTGCTCCACCGTCACGTCACGAGGCACGATCTCCGAGAAGACGTGGGCTTCTCTGACCCGTCGAGCGATCAGTTGGGCGTACTGCGCGCCCAGGTCGACGACCAGCACCCGGTCGAAGTCACCCGACGAGGCCTGCCCGTACTGCACGTCACGACATTCCGACGCGCTGGGACTTCTGCAACGCCTTGCCTTCTGTTTGGAGCGACGGGGCGATCATCACCTCGGCTTTCTGAAACTCCTTGAGGTCCCTGTACCCGGTCGTGGCCATCGACACACGCAACGCACCGAAGAGGTTCCTCCGGCCGTCGTTCTCGTGGGCCGGTCCGGCGAGGATTTCCTCCAGCGTTCCCAGCGTCCCGACCTGGACGCGAGTTCCTCGAGGCAGCGTCGGATGGAACGTCGCCATCCCCCAGTGAGATCCGCGACCCGGCGCCTCGGCGGCTGCGGCGAGCGGCGAGCCGATCATCACTGCGTCTGCACCGCAGGCAATGGCCTTGGCGATGTCACCGCCACGCCGCATCCCGCCATCGGCGATGACGTGAACGTAGCGGCCCGTCTCGTCCAGGTGCCGGATGCGTGCACCGGCAGCGTCGGCGATCGCGGTGGCCTGCGGGACACCGATGCCGAGCACCCCCCGGGTGGTGCACGCCGCACCGGGGCCGACACCGACGAGAATGCCGGCCGCTCCGGTTCTCATCAGGTGCAGCGCCGTCGAGTACGAGGCGCACCCTCCAACGATCACGGGGAGTTCGAAGCTCGAGATGAACTGGTGCAGGTCCAGTGGTTCGGATCTCGTGGACACATGCTCTGCCGACACGACGGTCCCCTGAACCACGAGAATGTCGAGCCCGGCCTTCACTGCGAGAGCTGCGTAGTCGCGGACCCGCTGAGGTGTCAGGCTGGCCGCCGTGACACCACTCGATGCGCTCATCTCTTCGATGCGGCGACCGATCAGGTCGGGATCAATCGGTGTCGAGTAGATCTCCTGCATCCGGCGCGTCGCCTTGTCGTTCGGGAGGTCTGCGATCTCCTCGAACAGCGGAAGCGGATCGTCATACCGGGTCCACAAGCCCTCGAGGTTGAGCACACCCAGCCCACCAAGCCGACTGATCTCGACCGCCGTGGCCGGACTGATCGCCGAGTCCATCGCAGAGCCCAGCATCGGCAATTCGAAGCGGAAAGCGTCGAACTGCCACGAGATGTCGACGTCCTCGGGATCGCGGGTTCTCCTGCTCGGAACGATCGCGATGTCATCGAACCCATACGCCTGACGTCCCGTCTTGCCGATCCCGATCTCGATCTCCACGAGGCTCCCTCCGCTCCGGTTGGGGCAGGGTACCAAAGGGTGCGGGCTCCGCCTGCGGTCATCAGCTGACACCGAACGGCAAACAGCAACCAGAACGCGACCACATCGGTGTCGACTAGCGCCGGGACGAGTCGATCCCGTACCTGCACCACGCGGTGAGCCAAGGCCAGCTGCGCGAGCCCGTTCTCAGTTGTCGGTTCTCGGTTCTCGATAGGAACGCAGACACGACTTCGGAGTAGGTGTTCTACCGAAAACCAAGAACCCAGAACCGGCTCGCGGAGCGAGCCTCTTGTTTCCTCCCCCAGGAGGG
>CAZQMF010000053.1:0-8415 GCA_964594235.1 uncultured Acidimicrobiia bacterium | reverse complement strand
GCGGTGAGCTGGGTGGTCGCCGTGTAGCTGCCGCCGGTCGCTGTCACGTCGATCTGATAGTCACCGGCCGGGGTGCCGTCCGGCGGTGTCGTGGAGACCGTGATCGTGCTCGTGTCTCCCGGTTTGACTGTCACCGTCGAGGCGAGACTCTCACCGGCGGGGCTGGCGTCGATCTGCCAGCCGTCTGGTCCCGTCGTGTCGAGACCGAACTGAAGCTCCTGAGTCGTGTCGTTGGAGAGTGTCAGCCGGTAGCTGAATTTCACGCCGGCGGGACCCTGAAGGGCGGGGAAGTCGGTTGTCATGCTCACACCGCCACCCACTTGTGCGGCGACGCGCACCGCCAGATCCAGAGTGGTGCTGCTGGATGTCCCTTGCGCGGCAACGGCCAGATCGTAGGAGCCGTCCGGGGCGTCGGAAGGAACCGTCACACCCAACCTCAACGAGGGTGGGTTGCTGCTGTCATAGGTGATCCCGTCGACGACGAAACCTCCACCGGTGATCGTCGTATTCCACCCATCGGGTGCACCGTCGACCGACAAGGCCACGGAGTCACCGTCCGGCGCCGAGAGATCGAGATTGAAGGTGACGGTGTGGCCGGGCTCGACAGCGACGGACGTGTATGGCGTGGTGAGCGAGACCGTGTTGGCTGCTGATGCAGGCAACGCAAGTGTGAGGAGTACTCCGATGATCGAAAGGGTGGATACGGCGCGACGCATGTGAACCTCGTTTCCTAGAGAGATAGTGAACGTGGCGTCGGTCAGGGTGCGTGTGCGGGGCCCGGAGATCGACGATGCCGTGGTGAGGGTGCAGATTCGGCCGAGACCCGGCCGGCGCGTCGTGTTGGTCTGACGTTGGACATATCCCTCACCAGGGACTGAACGCTGGACGGGTCGACTAAGACGAACCTGAGGGGCGTCTGAGAATCAGTTAAAGAGTGGCTGAAGTATCAGTGGGAGTTTTCGGACGCCGCGGAAGATGAGGCTCGGCTCCCGGTCGAGACGCTCGTCGGTCAGCTCGATGGCGGCGACGCGATTGGAGAGGCACGAGAACGCAACGTCGAGCTCGACCTTCGCGAGTGGTGCCCCGACGCAGTAGTGGATGCCGCCTCCGAAGGAGATGTGTGGGTTGTCGGCCCGAGCCAGGTGGAGATGTTCGGGATCGGAGAAGACCGTGCCGTCGTGGTTGGCCGAACCAAACAGCAAGCCGACCTTGGTCCCACGCCGCAGCGACGTGCCGTTCCAGTCGAGGTCCTCGAGCACCCAGCGTTCGAACATCTGCAGCGGAGTGTCGTAGCGGAGTAGCTCGTCCACGGCTGTCCCCATGAGGGCGGGACCGGAGCGCAGGCGGTGGAACTCGTCCGGGCTACGGGCGAGCGCGAGCAGGCCGTTGCCGATGGCCTGTACCGTCGCCTCGTGGCCGGCGTTGAGGGCCAGGATGCTGGTGGCGACTACCTCGTCGTCCGTGAGTCGATCTCCGTCGACTTCGGCGTGGGCGAGGGCCGACACGAGATCGTCGGTGGGGTCTGTTCGCCTCCGGGCGATCATCGCACGCGTGTATTCGACGAACTGGGCAGTCGCCTCTTCGGCCTTGCTGCCTTCCTCGTCGGTGCATGCCTGGTCGTAGAGGCGCACGATCCTGTGCGACCAGTCGACCAGCAGAGGCTGATCGGTCGCAGGCACACCCATCAGCTCCGCGATCATCGCCAACGGGATGGGTTCTGCGTAGTCGGCAACCGCGTCCATCTGGCCACGCTCCAGTGCGTCATCGAGCAGGCGGGTGGCAGTCGCTTCGAGTCGAGGCCGGTAGCTCGCGGACGCCCGCCGGTTGAATGCCGACTGGACGAGCCTACGGAGCCGCGTGTGGTCGGGTGGCTCGAAGTCGATGAACGACTCACGGATGAACGCCGTCCACGTCGGGTACCGCTGCGGATATATACGATCGAACGCATCCTTGTCGATCTCGTCGCGGGGCACGGCGTGGCGCACGTCCCTGCCGAATCGGCGGTCCCGCAAAATGCCGTGAATGTCCGCGTGACGGGTGAAGAACGTCAGTCCCCATCGTTCATCGAAGAAGACGGGCGACTCGGCACGCAGGCGTGCGAACGTCGGGTAGGGGTCGTCGATGAACTCGGGAGCGTAGGAGTCGAACATCCGAACCCATTCTTGAGGCGATGGCCGGCTTCGTCCAATGGCGGGACGATGACCTTGGTTCGAGAGGTGACGGAGCTGCCCTCCACTGCAACAGGGTCGGCGTGGGGGATCGTCGACGGCCATCAGGTGGGCGCTCTCCACCACAAACGCCCGCATGCGCTGTCGAGGATTGGTCGGTCAGGATCGGCTCGGCGCCGGCTCCAGAAAGCCGGAGGCTATGACCGGAGACGCGGTAGGTTGTCGCTTGAGGCGATCCGGGAGGGACTCGTGACCTCGATACTGTTCACCGCCACGCATGGATCCGATGATCCGACGAAGGCGACCATCCCATTCATCGGTGCCGTGGGAGCTCTCGAGGCGGGTCATCGACCGAGAATCGCACTTCTCGGAGAAGGCGCCTACCTGGCGATAGAGAGCGTGGTCGATGCGATCCACGGCATCGGGTTTCCGCCGCTCAGCGTGTTCTTCTCCCGCATCATCGAAGAAGGCGTCCCCGTCTACGTCTGAATGCCGTGCGCCGACGCCCGGGGGGTGTCATCGCAGGATCTGGAGAGGATCAATGGGGAGCTGATCAACGGAACCCAGTGGGCCGAACTGATTGCGGCGGCCGATCGGGTCGTGACGGTCTGATCGACGGTCAGACGCCGCGTTTGCTCGACGCTGCGATGACCATTTGATAGTCCAGGGATTTCGACCGGGCTTCCCGGTTGCCGTCACCTGCGAAGATGGACGGGTGCACGATGTGAGCCTGGTGTTCACCCAGGAGCAGTTCGATGAGTTCGCTCGCCTGAGCGGTGACGACAACCCGATTCACGTCGACGCCACGTTTGCCGCCGGCACCCGCTTCGGTCGCACCGTCGCACACGGCATGTTTCTCTTCTCGGTGATGAGCGCTGCGCTTGCCCGAGTTGAAGGCTTTCGGCCGGTCTACCAGGAGCTGTTGTTCAACGGCCCGACGTACGCAGGAGAGGAGATGACCCTCAGGTTCACGCCGATCGAGGGAGGGTTCGAGGAGCGTCTTCTCAATCCCGCAGGCGACCAGATCACGAGCGGGCTCGCCCTCGGATCGACTCCTCCGCCGCCTGTGTCCGCTCCTGTCGACCCGTCGGCCGTCCTCAAAGGACTCCGGATCGGGATGCATGCGTCTCGGGTCCGAACGTTCACCCAGACCGACGTCGACTCCTACTGCCGGCTGGTCGACGACCCGAACGACTACGGAGTGCCGGGTCCGCTTCTCGGCGGATTGGTGTCCGCCCTGCTGGGCGTCGAACTGCCCGGTCCTGGCGCCAACTGGTTGAAACAGCGTTACACGTTCGTTCGGCCGGTGCCCGTCGACGTGCCGGTGCAGGCGGCCGTGACGATCTGCCGGCTGCGCCCGGCGAAAGAACTCGTCAACCTCACCACGATCGTCGAGGCGGACGGACAAACAGTCGTCGTCGGTGAAGCGTTGGTGCTGGTCAAGGACGTCGCCGGTTGAGGAAGGCTTCGATCCCTGCGAGTGCCTCGTCTGTCACGACCTGTTCGACGAACAACTGCCGCTCACGTTCGAGCGCCGAGGCGACCGACTCCAGGTCTGCGTTCAGACCGCGCTTGACAGCTCGTGTCTTCAGGCCGGCAAGCGCCACTGCCGCCGCACGGGCGCCGGCCGCGGCGTCGTAGGCGATCTCGTCGACCAGCCCCCATTCGAGGGCCTGATCCGCCGTGATCGTCGAGTTGTGAAAGAGGGTGGTAGACGCGTGGGCTCGCCCGATCCGGTCGGGGAGGAGTGCCGACCAGCCGCCGTCCGGGGCGAACCCTACGACCGAGTACCAGGGCGTGAATGATGCTGTGGGGGCGGCGACGACCAGGTCGGCTGCGAGGACCAAGCCCAGAGAGCCGCCGGTGACCGCGCCGTGCACGGCAGCGACCACGGGCTGGTCGATGCGCATGAGGGTGAGCATGGCTTCGTTGAGGAGGCCGACGATCTCGGAGGCGTAGCCGGCAAGGTCATGCCCGTGCGCATGGAAGGCGGCGACATCGCCACCGGTCGAGAACGAGCGACCGTTGGCAGCCAGGACGACCGATCGGACATCCGGCAGGCCTGCGACATCGACAGTGCGGCCGATGAGGGACGAGAGCAGTTCAGGGACGAGAGCGTTGTGGCGTTCCGGACGGTTCAAAGTCACGGTCGCGAGTGGTGGTTCAACCGTCGACAGGACGAGGTCGGTCATGGGGTGTGCGAAGCGACGAGTTGCCGCTTGAGTACTTTGCCTGCCGCGTTCCGGGGCAACTCATCGGTGGTCACGACGTGCTTCGGGATCTTGTATCTGGCGAGCTTGTCGCCACAGAACGCGATGACGTCATCTGGATCGAACGAGTTCTCGTCGCGTGGGACGATGATGGCAAGACCGACCTCCCCCCAACGATCGTCCGGAATGCCGATGACTGCGACGTCGAGGACGTTGGGGTGGTGGAAGAGGACCTGCTCGACCTCCGCCGGGTAGACGTTCTCTCCGCCCGAGATGAACATGTCTTTCCACCGGTCGATGAGGTAGATGTAGCCGTCGTCGTCGGACCGCGCAGCGTCGCCGGTGTGCAGCCAGCCGTCGGTGAACGACGATTCGTTCGCCTCGGGACGCTCCCAGTAGCCCGGTGTGACGTTGGGGCCACGCACCCACAGCTCGCCGATTTCGTCGACCGGCACGTCGATGCCTTCGTCGTCGACGATGCGGATCTCCGTGTGGAGCACGGGCTTACCGACCGACCCTGCCTTGGTCATGGCGTGGGCCTCGTCCGTGAGGAAGATCGTCGGGGAGGTTTCCGTCATCCCCATGCCCTGGCGGATGATCACGCCGCGGTCCGCGTACCGTTGCAGGAGGGCGACGGGCATCGGTGCACCGCCGCATGCCCAACTCCGGACCTTCGACAGGTCGGCGTCGGTCCATCCGGGATGTTCGGCGAGGAACTGGTAGATCGCCGGAACACCGAAGAAGTGGGTGACCTCGCCGGAGACGAGCCACCGGAGGAGGCGCTCCGGGTTGAACTCGCGCAGATTGATGGACGTCGCACCGATATGCAAGCACGGGGTCGTGTAGAGATTGAGTCCGCCCGAGTGGAAGGTGGGGAGGACGTTGAGGTTGGTCGAGTCGAAGGTGAGACCGACTGCGTTGCCGATGTTGACGGCGTTCCAGAAGAACATGCCGTGCGTCGTGATCGCGCCTTTTGGGTGTCCGGTGGTTCCGGACGTGTACAGGATCGCCCACGGGTCGTCGTGATCTGCGGTGACCGGATGTACGGCGGAGGGGTCCGAGCTCGCCTTGGCAGCTTCATAGTCGGGACCTAGCTGGAGTTTCACCGGCACGTCGAGTTGGGGGACAGTCGTTGCGTAGGTGTCCTCATAGATGAGGACCTTCGGTCGGCAGTCGTTGATGATGAACTGGAGCTCTGGGACGGCCAGCCGCCAGTTGAGCGGGACCAGGATCGCCGAGAGTTTCGCGCATGCGAACAACGCCTCGAACATGTCGGTGGTGTTGCCTGCCAGGATGGCGACGCGGTCCCGTTTCGACAGGCCGTTTGCCGAGAGCCAGTCGGCGAGTCGTCGGGTCTGCTCTTCGAGGTTGGCATAGGTGAGGGTGATGCCGCGGCCGTCGTCGATCAGCGCGACCTTGTCAGGGTGAAGGTCGGCGTGGTGACCGATCCAGTCATAGGCGGGGATCGCCATGTGCCCTCCACTCGTCGCTGTGAAGCGATCCTACCCACGTGAACCCCGGGCTCGGCGCGCGCCCCCAGGGGTGGCGTCGAGCCCTGAGTCGAGGACAATCGGGGGTCAGGCCGCGGCCCGGTCGCGGCTCCACACGATCAACGCGACGGACGCAAGGATGATCGGCAGTGCGATCCACACCTGTCCAGTGAGGTGTTCTTGGCCGAGCGTGATGCCGAGGATCACCGCAAAGAAGGGGTTGACATACGCGTAGGAGGTGGCCAGCGCGGGACGCACCGTGCGCAGCAGGTAGGCGTACGCACTGAAACCGATCAGTGAACCCGGCACGACCAGCCAGGCGAGTGCGAGCCACGACTTGAGGCTCGGCATCGCCGTGATGGATTCACCGAGCGCGAGGCCCACCAGGCCGAGCACGACGCCACCGCCGAGCATCTCGATCGCTGCAGACATCAAGCCCCGAGGCAGGTCTGTGTGCGATGACCACACCGACCCGAACGCCCACAGGACCGGTGATATGACCACTAGTGCGAGCCCGAGCGGCACCGCCTTGAAGTCTCCCTCCCCCGCGAGCAGTGCAACGCCCGCGAGTCCGACGGCGATGCCGATCCACTCGGTGCGGTTTGGCCACCGCCCGAAGAGTCCCGACACGAATGCCGCCCACACCGGGACCATCGCGACTGCGGTTGCGGTGATACCCGATCCGACGCCGAGGTCCTCCGCGTACGTCACGAGGCCCAGCCCTCCGACGAACAGGAGGACACCGACGGCGACTCCGTTGCGCCACTGACGTCCGGTGGGCATCGCCGCGTTTCGAAGTCGGAGCGAGACGAGCAGGATCGACCCTGCCAGCAGCATACGAATCGAGGTGCCCAGAAACGGTGGGAACGTCTCAACCATGAAGCGCAATGCCAGATACGTGGAACTCCAGATGACGTATACGGCTGCGAGCGCCGCCACGACGAACCACTTTGTGGACATGCGTTCCCTACTGAGGCGAGAGGCCGCGCAAGCGTACCTGCCATAGGATGGGCGCGTGACACGGCTCGACTCGGCACTCGGACGTCCCATCCTGTGGAACTACCCGTCGAACCGGTTCGCCGTGATCGCTTCGGCAGCCGGCACCTTCGTCCTGGCGATCACCCGCCTCATGGGCGACCGGCCCGTCACGATCGGAAACGTGGTCGGTTCCTTCGGCGCCCTGTTTCTTGCCTGGGCGGTAGGCAGAGAGCTCGATCCTGATGAGAACCTCTCGGCGGGTGTCGCCCTCGTGCTCGCGTTCGTCGCGCTGCTTCAGTTCGGGTTCGCCTCCTTGTGGCTCGTCGGCGGGGTGCTGCTTGGCACCCGGTTGATCGTCGGGACAGTCGGCGTCTCGGTGCGCTGGGGCGACGCAGGAGTCCTGGCGGTGGTGGCCGCGTACCTTGGCTACCGCTACGCGTCGTGGATCGTGATCGCCGCAATGGTGGTGGGAGCGGTGGTCGCCGGTGGCCGGAGGCGGGCTGCGGCCGGACTGCTCGTTGCGGCCGGAGGTGTGTTCGGGCTGGTCGTCTCGAACATTTCGGCCGGATTGGGACTCCCGTCTGGCGCGACACTGGTCGCTCTCGTCGGCGTCGTGGCCTCCATCGTCATTCTCTGGAATGGTCCGGCTCCCGTTTCGGTGACCGATCGGCGCTCCAGGCCGATCGATCGGCACCGGTTGCTGGCTGGGAGGGTCGCCGCAGCGCTCTCGGTCGCCGTCGTGTCGCTCCAGACGGGGTTCTTCGCCGCCCTGAGTCCGGTCGGGGCCGCACTGTTGGGGGCCGCAGTCGTCCGGCTCGTCAGGTTCACTCGAGCCGAGCTGAAAGAGTGAAGGCGGCCGTTCCCTCGGCGCAAAGGCCTCGACGTGACGGCGAGCAACCTCCGCGCGTTCCGGGCGGTCCCGGGAATGTGGGTCGTGTCAATCGAGCAGCCGGTCTGCGGCGCTACGTGCCGAGTTTCAGAATCATCGAGATCAGCGCGATGACGACGACCCCGACGTCGATGAGTACGAGCACTCCGAACCTGTTGTAGAGGGCTCGAAGCTTCGGTAGGTCCCCTGTCTGGTGCGCCTGCTGGAGTGATTTGGTCGCCGGTCCGGACACCCTGGCTCCGAACACCGCACCGTTGACGACGGCGACGATCCCGATGATCACGAAGAGGTTGGTGAACTTCCATGGGCTGTCGAGCACCAACACCACCCCGCTGATCAGAACGATGATGCCTGCCGGCATGAAGAGGAGATTGCCGATCTTCTCGAACGAGACGGCCAACCCCGCCCCTGTTGCCTCCGCCTGCCTTCCGGCCATTGAGGAGAGAAGGGCGACCGCCACTCCTGCACCGAGCCAGCTCGCGGCAGCCAAGATGTGAATGATGAGCAATGTGGTGTGCATGCGAGGCAGGCTACCGGTGGTCGCGGCCAAGTCCAGGATGAATATGGTAGAACTCGAGCGCGTGGCGCCTGGTCCGGCCGGGCCGATGCTTCACCGGCCGGCTACCACTCGATCAGCGCGGGCAGTGTTTGGCAGAGGTGACAGAGTGTCGAACCTCGCC
>CAZQMF010000052.1:0-8416 GCA_964594235.1 uncultured Acidimicrobiia bacterium | reverse complement strand
GGCGTTGGTGGACTATTTCTTCAACACGGCGTCACCGATCATCCCCGAAGACGGCTGAACCGGGCATGGACGCCCGCCCAATCACGTGGGGCCGAGAAGCTCCCTGACCGGTTGTGGCGCGCCGGCTCGGGAGGTTGAGAACGCGCGCGAAAACACTTAGAGTGGCCGGGCGTCGCGGACAGATCCGAGGTGCGCGAGGATTCCAGGGAGGCGACGGATGCATACCAGACCAGTAGGGGCAACGACGGTAGGAAGACGCCTGATGGCCGTGTTCGTGGCGGTGATGTTGATGCTGCCACTCGCGGCCGGGTTCGCCGCCGCCGGCACGACGACCGGGAGTGGGACATTCGTCGATGACGACGGCAACATCCATGAAGCGGACATCGAGACGATCGCAGCCGCGGGTATCACCGTGGGCTGTGACGACGTCAATCACCTCTACTGTCCGGATGGCGTCGTGACCAGGGCACAGATGGTCGCCTTCCTGATCAGGGCCCTCGGTGAGTCCCGCGTTTTTGCATACCAGGGCTACTTCGGTGACGTGTTGATGGGGTACTGGTATACACCGTATGTCGAACGCGCCAAACAGCTCGGCATTGCCGATGGATACCCGGACGGCATGTTCCGACCAGACCAGCCGGTTACCCGCGCAGAGGCCGGCGTGTTCCTGCTTCGCGCGTACGGTGAGGACACCAACCTGCCCTCCTACAAGGGCACGTTCGCCGATGTGCCCTCCGGTGCGTGGTACGCGGGCTACGCCGAGCGCATGTATGAACTCGGGCTCACCAACGGGTGCTCGATCGATCCTTTGCGCTACTGCGGTGAGCAGACGCTCCGCAGGGACGAGATGGCGTCCTTCCTCGCGCGGGCTCTGTCGGTGCTTACCCCGCCAACCACGACCACCACCTCCGGCGGCGGAGGAACGCCACCCCCGGCGAATGGCGCGCCGGTGGCCAATGACGACGACGCCTCGACTCTTCAAGACGTGGGCGTGACGATCGACGTGGTCGCCAACGACACCGATGCCGACGGCAATCTGGATCCAAGCTCGGCCGCCAACACGAGCGATCCAGCCCACGGGACGCTTTCCAACAACGGTGACGGAACGTTCGACTACACGCCGGATGCCGGCTACGTGGGAGATGACACCTTTGACTATCAGGTGTGCGACACAGGTCTGAAGTGCGACACAGCGACCGTTGCGATCCACGTCGTCGTCAACAACGCTCCGGTGGCCAACGATGACAGCGCGTCAACCCTCCACGATGTCGCCACAACCGTGGACGCAGTGGGCAACGACACCGATGCTGACGGCAATCTGGATCCAAGCTCGGCTACCAACACGAGCGATCCAGCCCACGGGACGCTTTCCAACAACGGTGACGGAACGTTCGACTACACGCCGGATGCCGGCTACGTGGGAGATGACACCTTTGACTATCAGGTGTGCGACACAGGTCTGAAGTGCGACACAGCGACCGTCACCGTCCACATCGCCGCGTTCGTGTCCGACGACTTCTACGCGTCGTCGATCGACACGTCGCTGTGGACGTTCACCGATCCGCTCTCCGACTCCTCTTTCGATGTGTCCGATACCGACAATCAGCTGGTGATCACCGTGCCGGCCGGAACGGCGCATGACCTGTCAACTGGTGGTCTTTCGGCCCCTCGCCTCCTCCAACCGGCCGCGAACGGCGACTTCGTCTTCGAGACGAAGTTCGAATCACAGTTGGGGCAGTCGTTCCAGGACCAGGGCATCGTCGTCCAGGCAGATGCCGACACGCTGCTGCGGTTCGACGTGTATGCATCGAACCGGAACACCATTGCCTACGCCGGCTTTGTCGACCCCGGAGGCGACGTCCCTAAGGCCAGCACGACCGTCGGTCTCGATCACCAGCCGATGTGGCTCAAGGTGACCCGCTCCGGCGACAACTGGACCTATGAGGTTTCGAGTGACGGATCGGACTACAGCACCGTCGCGACGTTTGCCCAGGCGATGAATGTCACCGCGGTCGGTGTGTATGCAGGCAACACCGGATCCCCGGCTCCCGGGCAGCGAGTGGTCGTTGACTATGTCTTCGACGATGCCGCACCGATCGTCCCAGAAGACGGCGGGGCAACCATCTTCGACATCTGGTACGGGGACAACCAGAAGTTCGGCAATCTCGGAACGGCTCAGAAGTGGATCGACATCCTCGGCAACGTCGACGATCCGGATGGGATCTCCTCACTGATGTACTCCCTGAACGGGGGCACCGAGCGAGACTTGTTGCTCGGCCCCGACTTCCGCCGCAAGCTGATGCCGGGAGACTTCGATGCACAGATCTGGAGCGGTGACGGGACGACCGCAGCCGACGGTGACCTGATCGACGGCGACAACACCCTCGTGCTCACGGCCACCGATGGACTCAGCAACGTGACCACCAAGACCGTGCATTTCACCTGGCAGACCGGCAACACATGGTCGCTGCCCTACTCGATCGACTGGAGCGCCGTCACGGACATTCAGGACGTCGCCCAGGTAGTAGATGGCAATTGGGAGATCGTCGGCGGCCAGCTTCACCAGGTGGGGATTGGCTACGACAGGCTCGTAGCCATCGGCGAGGGTATCGACCCCGGAGCTTGGGACAGCTACACGGTGACCGTGCCGATCACGATCCTCGGCCTCGACACCGTCAACGGGTATGACTCGCCGAGCGCCGGACCAGCTCTCGGGGTTCTCATGGGCTGGGACGGGCACGAAGACTGCACAACGTTCAGCTACGTGGGGGATTGCCCCTGGGACAATTCGTACACCCCGCCCGCCAACGACCAGCCATCGTGGGGCTGGTGGCCGATGGGCTCGCTCGGTGAGCTGCGCTGGACCAACACCTTCGAGGGTATGCGTATCACCGACAACGAGGCCAACACGATGAACTCGGCAGCCGAGTCCATCGCGATCGGCGACACCTACATGTTCAAGATGCAGGTCGAGGTGAACGCAACTGGTCCGCTATACAGCCTGAAGATCTGGGATCAGGACACCGAGAGCGAACCCTTGGACTGGGAGATGACCTACCAGGAGACCAGCGGCGCGTATGCGGTGCCGTCTGCCGGATCGTTCCTGCTCCTCGTTCATCACGTGGACGTGCTGATCGGAAACGTCACCGTGGCACACTACACGCCACCGGCGTGACCGCAGGTGGCGCTGTGAACCGGCGGGTGTTATTGTGCCCGGCGTGCCGGTCGGAGCGTCTGCGCGTGTTCACCGGCGAGGTCACCCTGCCAACGCAGAGCTGCACGCTGTGGCCATCTCGAGAGAGTGCGCTGGCGTGCCCACACGGTCGGATCTCATTGGCCCTGTGCGAGCAGTGCGGGCTCCTCGTCAACGTGGAGTTCGATCCGACGAAGCTCGACTACGACGAGGAGTACGAGAACTCTCTCCACTACTCCCGACTCTTCAGCGAGTACGCGTGGCACCTGGCCGGCGATCTGGTCGAACGCTACGACCTGCGACGAAAGGCGGTGCTCGAAGTGGGCTGCGGGAAGGGAGACTTCCTCCGGCTCCTGGTCGACCTCGGCAACAATCGCGGATTCGGGTTCGACCCCGCCTACGAGCCGGACCCCAGCCAGGCGCCCGACGAACGGCTCCACTTCGTGAAGGAGTACTACTCGGAGTCGCAGAAGGATGTCCAACCCGATCTCATCATCGCCAGGCAGTTGCTCGAGCACGTGGATGATCCCCTGGCGTTCCTGCAGGGACTGCGGAAAACGATCGGCCGCAACACGGGGACCGTAGTGGTGCTGGAGGTGCCCAACGCACTCGACATGCTCGAACGGATCGACGTGTGGGACGTCATCTATGAGCACCCGATCTACTTCACTCCGCAAGCGCTGGAGCGGGTACTCCGCACGGCCGGGTTCGAGGTCTCCGAGATCCGTCCGGCCTACGAAGGTCTGTATCTGATCGCCGAGGCGCACCCGAGCACGGCTGCTGTGGTCGATCGCCCGATGATCGGAGGTGAGTTGGAAGAGGCGGTGGATCGCTTCGCGAAGGGCTATGAGGATCGTTTGAGCAGGTGGCGAGCGACACTCGACGACATCCGCGCGCGCGGCCGCAGAGCGGTCCTGTGGGGGGCGGGGGCTAGAGGGGATACATTCCTCAACGCCGTCGGGGCAGGCGCGGAGATCCCAATCGCCGTCGATGTCAACCCTCGCAAATGGGGCAAGCACATGGCCGGCACAGGGCAGCTGATCCAACCTCCGGAAACCCTGGCCGAGGATCCTCCGGATATTGTGGTGATCGCCAACGAAATCTATCGAGAGGAGATCAGTGCACGACTCCGGGAGATGGGGATCGCGGCCGAGATCCTCGTTGCCTAGACGGCGACGATCTCCGGGAACAGGCCACGACCAGACAGGTCAGCGGTGATCTCATCGAGGTAGATGGGGTTCATGACGATCACCAGGTCGGGGGGCTCCTGCCGGAGTACGTCGGGGGAGACGATCTCCTGACCGGTCCCCGGCATGAACTTGCCCTGCTTGTACGGGTTGATATCCACGACGCTCTCCACCGTCCGTCCCGCTTCGAGTGCAGTCAGAAAGCCCACACCTTTCGAACTGGCCCCCCACACCACGACCTGTTTGCCCGCCACCGCCGCACTCTCGAGCGTTGCCTGCCACCGCTCCCGCGCCTGCCGGCTGACCTCCGAGAACGCCCGTACGTTGTTTCGGATGCGGTCGACGTCATCGACGACGGGCAGCCCGGACCGTTCAGATTCGACGATCGACGCTTCGGCGAGCAGGTATTGGTCGTTGTAGCCGGTCTCGAGAGAGCGGAGGTCGAACCCGTGTCGTTGCAGGAGTCGGCCGAGCGATCCGAGTGTGAAGTACGAGCAGTGCTCGTAGTAAACGTCCCAGAAGGCGCCTTCGGTCAGGATGCGCATGGTGTCGGGAACCTCGACGAACAGGACCGAACCGTCGCGCCGGCGTGACGATTCCCTGAGGAGACGAACGAAGTGGCCGACGGGTTGGATGTGCTCGAGCGTATGGATGCACGCGATCAGGTCCCCGGTAAGGTGGGTCGTGTCCTCGGAGAAGAACTCGCGGAGCAGACTCACATCTGCAGCGGTCTCCAGCCTCCCCTCAGCGAAGGCCGGATCGATTCCCAGACCGTGATTGTCGCCGAGTTCACACAGCAGTCTCAGGAAGTCGCCCTTCCCGCAGCCCACTTCGAGCACGTCTTTGCCATGCAAGTCGTAGGTGTCGATGAGGTGGTCCGCGAGGTCAGACGCGAACCGAGAGAACGTCGGCGAGAAGGCTTGACTCTCCTCGTAGGGTTCGGTGTAGTCGACGAGATCGGGGTCGAACAGGTCGTTCTGGATGAAGCCGCACGTCGGACAGAAGGCCAAACGAAGATCGCCGACCGGCCAGTCCTCGGCTGCCTGCCTAGTGGGAAGCAGTACGCACGAGCTGGTGGGGACGCCGGGGGAGTCGAAGAACGGGACGAGCCCCGACGCTTGACAGCTCCAGCACGAATCAACCACGCAGGACCAGCTTGGACCCGTAGAACGCCTCGGCGTACGCGGACCTGCACTCGACGCCTCTGATCGTCATCATGGCTCTGAAGACGGACTCGTTGAACCAGTACTTGGACCGCTGTGAGCGGAACGCCTCGGTGAGGTGTTCGATCTTGCGGGCGACGTGCCGCCCGTCGACCGGTACGTAGACGTTGGGTGCCCCCAAATCGCCGTCGTACTTGAGGATCTCGTACTCGAGAATCAGATGGTCTCGGAAGGTCTGCCACGTCAGTTCGGCAACCAACCGGTGATCCTGATGGGCATCGCCCCTCCAGTGAGTGAGGATCAGATCGGGGTCGACGTCCAAGGCGCGGAGTCTCTCCTTCACGCCTTCGAAAGCGTCAGGGAAGAACCCATCACGGAAGTCGTGGATCTCGAAGCGAGCCAGGTTGTCGCCGGCGAACAGCTCCGCGCCGCGACGAGCCTCGCCGGCTCGCTCGCCGGGGCCGCTGAACACGACCCAATGCACCGATGCGAAAGGCATCGAATCGAGGAACTGGAGCAAGGTTGCCCCGCATCCGATCTCGATGTCATCGCTGTGGGCACCGAGACACAGGATGGTGGGGCTCGACGTACTCAGTGACAGGCGTTCCATCTGATCGCTCCGTCAGGGTTTCTCGATGTGGTTCCACACCTGCCAAGGGGCGTCCCCACTGCGGTAGAGGTCGTCGAGCAGTTGCTTGTCCTTGAACGTGTCCATCGGCGCCCAGAAGCCGGTGTGGCGGTGTGCCACGAGCAGGTTGCGTTCGATGAGGCGGGCGAACGGTTCGACGACGAGTTCCTCACCCTCGTGAAGGTAGTCGAAGATCTCGTGCTTGAAGACGAAGTACCCGCCGTTGATCCAGGTGTCGGTCGCGGCGATCGGTATCGTTGCACGTACCCATCCATCATCGTCGATTTTGACCGCGTGGTAGCTGCCGGGGGGCCGGATGGCCACGAAACTCGCGACCGCGCCAGTCCCCATGAACTCATCGATGTAGGACGAAAGGTGAAGATCGGTGACACCGTCGGCGTAATTCGCCATGAAGTACTCCTCACCATCGAGATACCGGCGAACGCGGCGAAGTCGTTCGCCTATGGTCGACGCAGCACCCGTGTCGACGAACGTGATCGTCCAGTCGGCGATGTCGCTGTTGGCCAGCTCGATGCGCTTCCCGCCCTCGGTGAGGACGAAGTCGTTCGAAACAGCCTCTTCGTAGTGGAGGAAGAAGTCCTTGATCGCGTCCGCGCGGTATCCGAGAGCGAGGATGAAGTCCTTGTGTCCGAAGTGTGCGTAGTACTTCATCACGTGCCAGAGGATCGGGCGGTAGCCGACGGGAACCATCGGTTTGGGGATCGTCTCCGAGTAGTCACGGAGTCGGGTCCCCTCACCGCCGCAGAACAGCACGACCTTCATGTTCCCTCGGCATTCATAGCGTCCGAACCTCGGGAATCGGCACCACCAGTCGCGCGCCCCACTCGGCTGTGTAGGCGAGCTGCTCGGAGATCTCGTCCTTCAGGTTCCAAGGGAGGATCAAGATGTAGTCCGGTTTGGTCTCGGTGATCTTGTCTGGAGGGTAGATCGGGATGTGCGTACCCGGGAGGTACATCCCGTGCTTGTACGGGTTGCGGTCAACCGTGTACTCGAGAAAGTCGGTGCGAATGCCGCAGTAGTTCAACAACGTGTTGCCCTTGCCGGGGGCACCATATCCGACGATGGAGGCACCTTCACGACGACGCTGGATCAGGAACTCGAGCAGATCACGCTTCGTGGCTTCGACCTGCTCCCTGAATCGACGGTAGGCATCGAGTCCGTTCAACCCCGCCTCGATTTCCCGAGCGCGAAGCTCACTTGCGGCGGCACTCACGGGTTTGGAGCCGTCATCTGCGTGCCTTCCGTAGATGCGCAAGGAGCCACCGTGTGTCGGTAGCTCGTCGACATCGAAGAGAATCAGTCCGTGCGCCGCGAAGATGCGCTCGGCGGAGGAGAACGAGAAGTATGAGAAGTGCTCGTGGTAGATGGTGTCGAACTGGTTCTCGTTCATCAGGCGGAGGAGATGCGGGAACTCGATCGTGATCACCCCTTCGGGTGCGAGCAACAGCCTGATCCCCTCCACGAATGAGTTCAGGTTTGGGACCTGAGCCAGAACGTTGTTGCCGATGATGAGGTCGGCGGTCCTGCCTTCGGTGGCAAGGCGCCCTGCCAGCTCGGTGTCGAAGAACTCGACGAGCGTCTCCACCCCGCGATCCTCGGCCGCACGTGCGACGTTCGCCGCCGGTTCGATGCCAAGAGCAGGGATGCCCTTCTGCACGAAGTACTGCAGAAGGTAGCCGTCGTTGCTGGCCAGTTCGACGACGCTCGACGATTCATCGAGACCGAGACGATCGGTGATCATGTCGACGTAGGTCTTCGCATGCGCCAGCCAGCTGTCCGAGTAGGCGGAGAAGTACGCGTACTCGGTGAAGATGTCCGCGGGAGGCAGGTACTCGTCGAGCTGGACGAGGAAGCAGCGCGTACACACGTACACGTGGAGTGGAAAGAAACCCTCCATCTGGTCGAGCTGGTCTTCGCGAAGGAAGCTTTCGCAGAAAGGGGACATTCCCAGGTCGACGAAGGTGAACTCGAGGGGATTGCCGCAGAAGCGGCAGATCGGTCCGGACACGTCAGTCATTGTCGTTTCCTTCGACCCATCTCAGGGAGGTCGTCAGCCGTCCTTCTGCGAGCAACTTCCGAAGGTGCCGAATGCGGAGATACCTGGCCTCGAACTCCTCGAGTGTGAGCCCGTATCGCTCGTAGGCCTGGTACAGCTCCTCGATTCCCTGACGAACGGTCCACTTCGGTCGCGCGTGGGGAAGCGATGCGGCAAGCTTCGAGAAGT
>CAZQMF010000051.1:0-8635 GCA_964594235.1 uncultured Acidimicrobiia bacterium | reverse complement strand
GGAAGATCCATGTCACAATCGACCCTAGTAGCGCGATCCCGACGCCAACCCAGACGGCCGTACCCATCCCGTCGATGAATGCCGACTTGGCCGCCGAGACCAGGGGAGCGGCAGCATCACCGACCTGTGCAGCGACCCCCAGGGCACCGCCAATCGAGTTGGAGACGACCGCCTGGGCTGCAGCCGGCAGCCGTGCCACCAGCGGCTCCATGGTCGACGAGTAGGCGGAGGCCAGCACACTGCCGAGGATCGCAACGCCGAGGGCGCCTCCGACCATGCGGGTCGTGTCGTTCATGGCGGAACCCACGCCTGCCTTTGCGAGGGGCAGCGAACCCATCACCGAGTCGGTAGCGGGCGCCATCGCCATGCCCATGCCGACTCCGAGCACAGAGATCATGACCGCGATACGCCCATATCCGGATGCGTCGGTGGTGGTGGCAAGGATGGACAGTGCCACGGCGACGATGAACAGCCCGGCCGCGACGACCCGCTTGCTCCCGAAACGTTCCGTCAGCCGCGCCGACATGGGAGCGGAGATGACCAGCGTTGCGATCGGCATCACTCGTATGCCCGTCTGGAGTGGCGTGTACCCAAGAACGAACTGGAGATACTGCGTGAGGAGGAAGATCGTCCCGAACATCGCGAAGAACACCATGGTGATGGCGCCCGCACCGGCGCTGAAGCGCGGGTTCTTGAAGAAGGCGAGCTGAAGCATTGGGTGTTCGGCGCGAGACTCCCACCACAGGAACGCCGCGAGGAGCACCGCTGCCGCTGTGAACGACACGAGGATCGTCGCGCTGGTCCAGCCGTCGGACGGAGCCTCGATGATGGCATAGACGAGTGCCACGAGCCCAGCGATCGACAGCATCGCGCCGACCGGATCGAGAGGTGTGGCATGGGGATCCTTTGAGTCAGGCACCAAGGTCCACCCGGCCACCAACGCAGCGATGGCGACGAACACGTTGATGAGGAAGATCGATCCCCACCAGAAGTTCTCGAGCAGCCAGCCGCCGAGGGCAGGTCCGATGACGATGCCGAGGCCGGCCATGGCGGCCCAGGCCGCGATCGCCCGGCCTCGCTCGGCTCCCTCGAAGATGTTGGTGATGATCGAAAGGGTCGACGGCATGATCAACGAGCCACCGATGCCCATCACCGCTCGAGCGGCGATCAGATGGGTGGCGCTGCCCGCGTAGGCGGCCCATATCGAAGCCGCGCCGAAGATCACGAGACCGGCGCTCAGTGCCTTCTTGCGTCCAAACCGGTCGCCAAGCGCACCCATCGTGAGCAGGAGCCCTGCGAAGACGAGCATGTAGGCGTCGACCATCCACTGCAACTCGCTCGACGACGCACCGAGGTCGCGGACCAAGGTTGGGAGAGCGACGTTGAGGATGGTGTTGTCAAGTCCGATGATCAGCAGGCTCAGCGAAAGTACCGCAAGGGTGGCCCACCTGCGGCGGTGAATGGTTTCGGCTTCCATTTCGAACGTTCCTCTATGCGATCTTTTCAATACGATACCGTCTCGTTTCGGAAAGCATCACACGCTCGATGACCGTTGTCAACTCAGAGCCGCAGGCTCGCGTGTCGAGCGTGCCGGCAAGCACTCACCCGGGGTGCTCGAGGTGGCGCAGCCGGGCGACCAACACGACGTTCTCCCGCCCGCTGAGGATTTCATCGACGGCGGCGAACTGTCCGGTGAGGCTGATGGACCTGCGCATATCGGCGCCCTAGGTCGTGACGTCGAAGCCGTCGACGCTCACAGTTTCCGCGTCGGCCTTGAGCAGCGTCGACAGGATATTCACGACCGTCGTCTTGCCCGCCCCGTTCGAGCCGAGCAGAGCGCTGCCCCACTCCACGTCGAAGTCCACGCCGCGCAGCACCTCCAGGTCTTTGTACGACTTCTCCAAGCCCTCTACGCGAATCGCGGGGACGGCGGTCGTCATGAGCGGGTTCCCTTGTCGCCTTCTTCCGCGCGCGCGATGGCATCGACAAGCCGTTCCCGCTCCCGAGTGACCCACCCGCCCTTCGTGTAGTTCTGGAGGAACGCCTCGACGAACTCGACAGGGTCCTCCCCGACGACCGCGCGGACCGGCGTTCCGTCGGCTGCGGCCTGCTCGAACAGATCGGCGAGGTCCTCGAACATCGAAGCCGCGCTGTCGCCGTCCGCCGGCCCGAAGTACAGCAGGTACCTCTCGATCGCATCGACCGCCGTGCGGTAGTTCTCGGAAAGCTGCCGCGACCGAGCCTTGTACGCCCGCCACCGCCGCTTGTCGCTGATCATCTTCGAGGTGACCTTCGAGATGGACATGGTCATCTACCTCCCTCGTGGAGCTGCTCAAGCCGTTCCGTGAGAAAGCTCCACGTCTTCCAGAACTCATCGAGATACTCGTGTCCCTGGGCATTGAGTGAATACACCTTGCGCGGTGGCCCTTTCTCGGACGGAACCTTCTCCACGTCCACCAGGCTGCGCCGTTCGATCCTGATCAGCAGTGCGTAGACGGTGCCCTCGGCTATGTCGGAGAAGCCCTGCTCCCGTAGCCTTGCGGTGATCTCGTAGCCGTACGCGGGCTGAACGGACAGAATCGCGAGGACGATGCCTTCCAGTGTGCCCTTGAGCATCTCGGTCATCTGCTTGCCCACGGAGTGCCTCTTCGAACTACCTAGCGTTACTGACTACGGGTACATAGTAACACTGAGTAGTCATACTGCAAGCTCCACGTGGGTACGGGAGGTGTCGGCTCTTGCCACCTGAAGGCCAAACGCCAGGGACCGCCGACCACCCGCAAAGGGCCGCCCAGCTCGGAATGCCTGGCCGGATCTACCCGCCGCTGAGCAACGATCTCGCCTGATCGATCAGGTCGCGGGCCTCGTTCACCTTCTGCTGATACGTCGCCAGATCACCGGCGGTCAGCGCGGCTTGTGCCTGGGTGAACGCCTCGGCCGCCTGGTCGAGCAATTCGGCAGCAGTCTGGTTGCCAGGTTGGGTGGTTGTGGTCGTCCCACCACCATTGCCGAGGAACAGATCCTGCAACGCTTGCGCCAGCGTGCCACGCATCACGACCTTCTCGTTGAACACCGCCACCACGCGTTTGAACTGAGGCAGCGCCGCCTCGGACGCCTCGAGGTAGATAGGTTGGATGTACAGTAGCGACGAGTCGATCGGCACCACCAGCATGTCCCCGCGGGTCACCTTCGACCCCTGCTGGTTCCACAAGGTGATCTGCTGCGATACCTCCGGGTCCTGGTTGATCCGCGCCGCCACCTGATTCGGGCCGTCCACGAACGCAGTGCGAGGCATCCGATAGTCGATCAGCGTGCCGTAGTCCTCCGGCCCCGACTTGGCGATCAGGAACGACGCCATGTTCGGCCGGCCCTTCGGATCGAACGGCTGCAAGATCAGGTAGGAGAGGTCCTGTTCCTCCGGCAGGCTCATCAACAGGTAGTACGGCAGCATCGGTCGCTGGTAGCTCGACGCGAGCAATGATCCGCGCAGCACCTCCCGGTTGGCGGCATTCGACGGGTCGAGTGGCTCTTCCCACTCGTCCTCGCTGGCATAGAAGACGTCCGGGTCCGTCATGTGGAACCGCAGATACATGTCCGATTGGACCCTGAACAGGTCCTCTGGGTACCGCAGGTGCGACACCAGGTCGGTCGGCATCTGCGACCCGTCCGTGAACAGCCCAGGGAATGCACCCTCGTATGCACGGATCAGCGGGTCCGTGTCGTCCACGACGTAGAACTTCATCGTCCCGTCGTACGCGTCGACCGTCGCTTTCACCGAGTTGCGCACGTAGTTGAACGTCCGCGGCAGCGTGCCCGCCCCGGTCCCGAGACGAACCGTCGATGCAGGCTCCGCGTACGGATAGGCGGCCGACAGCGTGTACATGTCCACAACCCACACGAGCCGTCCGTCCGCCACCACCAGGTAGGGATCCGAGTCCACCCGCAGGAACGGGGCGGCCGTCAGCAAACGCTCGGAAACGTTGCGGATCATCAACGCCTTCGACTCCGACGTGAGCTGATTGGAGATCAACACGTTCAGGTCCTGATAGCGGAGGGCGAACAGCGCCCTGGTCAGCATGCTCCCCGTTGGCACACCGCCGGCCCCGTCGTACGTGTTGCGAGCGACCGACTGATCCCCTTGTTGCGTCAAGGGGAAGTCGACCTCCAGCTGTTTGGTTCCGACGATCAAATAGCGGTCCGAGTACGTGTCGCCGAAGTAGATCCTCGGCTGCACATCGATGGAAAGACTCGCGTCGCTCGCCTTAGGCGGGACGTCCTGTACCAGGAACGCGGGCTGACCTTCGTCGCCGACCGCATTCGCCGGGCTCAGTACGGCACCGAACCCGTGCGTGTAGACGAGGTGCTGGTTCACCCATCCCGTGATCACGTCGGCGTTCTCGTCCAACTCCCTACCGGCGATCATCGTCTGGGTCAACTCACCATTGATGGTGTACCGGTCGACGTCCACGTTGTTCAACCCGTAGTAGCTGCGGATCTCCTGCAACTGCGTGTACGTCTGCGTCAACACCGCCGGGTCCCACAAGCGGATGTTGTTGACCGTCGGACCGTTGTTGTCGATGTCATCCAGTGTCAGATTCGTCGACGCGTTGAACTGGCGCACCTCTGCACCGTCCAACCCGTACGCCCGGCGGGTGAAGGTGATCCCGTTCTGGATGTACGGACGTTCCAGCACTGCCTCGGCCGGCACGACCCTGAACCGCTGCACGGCCCACGGAATGATCCCACCCACCACGATCGACACAACCAGCCAGCCGCCGACCGCCACTGCAGGCAGGGTCCACCCTCGGCTGCGGATGTTCCACAGCAACAAGGCAGCCGCAAACAGCGAGATCAGCGCCAACAACGTCAACGCCGGCATCTCGGCCTTCACGTCGGTGAAGCTCGCCCCGAACACCACGCCTCGAGGCGAGTACATCAGCTGATAGGTGTCCAGCCGGTAGCCGACTGCCTTCAGAATCGCCATCACCGCCAACAACACCGACACATGGACTCGCACGCCCGACGACACCAGCGGCGCCCTGCCAGGTCGCAACCTGATCCCGCCATTCACGTAGTGCACCGCGATCACGAGCAGCGTTGTCAGCAGCGTCAGTTGGAAGACCCAGTCGAACAGGTCCCGGTACATCGGCAACTGGAACACGTAGAACCCGACGTCCTTGCCGAGGATCGGGTCGGCGATCCCAAACGGGGTCCGATGAAGGTACAGCAGGATGTCATCCCACCAGTTCCACATCCCCAACCCGATGAGCACACCGAGGACGGCCGCTGCCCACAACCGTACCTTGCGGATTCTGGGGTCGATCCATTCCTGGACCCGCTCGATCAGCTCCTCTTCGGGTACCAGATCGAACAGCCGAAACCTCGGAGACAGCCGATCGACGATCAGCATGTTCCCCCATAACACCAGGAATGCGACGGCGGCACCTACCGCCACCGGCACCGCCTTCGACACGATCAGCGTTCCCCACACCGACGTCAGATCGACGGAGCGAAACCACAGGAAATCCGTCCAGAACGTCGCCACCCCTCGCAGGGCGAGAAGAAGAACGAACAAGCCGAGAGCGAGCAGCGTGATGCCCCGCCTACTCCGCCGTGGAATTGGTTCACGGTGGATCATTTGGACACCACTCTAGATCGGTGTCAGCGTGCACTCGCACGACGGGTGCGCGGGCGGCCGAATGGTTTCGCCGCCAAACAACGTTCCGGGTGCCACGGGACCGGCCTCAACCATCGCCCTGCACGTCGTGCACGGCCTGCCCGAGACAACCCACCGCACCGAATCAACTCCGACGTGGGCGAACGCCGCCAGCAGCCCGTCGTGGTACGCACCGAGTGCCAGCGCCCTGACCTTGCGTTCCGCCTCGTCGACCCGCCACGCCCGATACACCCGCGAGATGGCGGCCGCACGACGGCGAGGTCCGTCTCCTGCCCCGTCGAGCGCCTTCCTGACCCCGACACCGATCGCCTCGGCGAATTCGTGGGCCGGTGAGCCCTCGACTTCGACACCGCCCTCGCCGACATCCCGCCCGAGCAGGCGGCCGGCAGCTTCCCATCCTGCCGCGACGCTGCGCTGAAGGACCTCAGCCAGATCATCGTCCAGTGATGTCTCGAGTGCCTCGACGTCCGGCTGCCAAGCCTCCTCCTGGACCCGCAGCTCATCGAGCGCGATGTTCTGGGCCTCTGTGAGATTGCGTTTCACGGTCCGCAGCGTCTTGTTGGTGATGGGCAGCAGCAGCCTGTCTCGCAGATCGAACGGGTCCACACCGGCGGGCTCCTCGAAGACAGATTCGTCTGCCGCCTCCAGGGTCGTCTCGACCTCGGCATCCACCTCGGCATCGGCCTCGGGTTCCGCTGCACCCTCGGGTTCGGGCGTCGTGACGTCCCCCGCCCTCAGACTCGCGAACAGATCCTTGATCGCTCGCACCGGCCCCGCTTCTTCAACAGGCCGAGATGTCACCTCGAGGGCTTCCGCCTCGGGTGCGGGCTCAGGCCGAAACTCGGGCGCGGGCTCAGGCTCGGGTTCAGGCTTCGGCGCGACCGGAGTGGGCCGCTGCTTCGGGACGCGAAGCTGGCGCACCTCGGCGGCCATCTGATCGGCATCCACCACGCCCGACGTAGCCCTCGGCCGTTTCGGAGGGGGCACGATTCGGACCGACTCGTCCGCATCCTCCCATCCAGACGGAGGTTTGGTGGCAGCCACCTCGGTCTCCGGTTCCCCTGTCTCCGGCTCCTCGCCCGGTAGCCGGACAGGCAGGACGCGTACGGTCGTTGTCTCTGCGGCGCGAGCCTTGCCGATGGCCGCCCGCCGATCCTCCAGTTCGCTGCGCAGTTCGACGATCTTTGCCTGGAGCGAGTCGACCTGTCCGAGCAGTTCGTCGCGACGCTGCACCAGCCCGCCGACCCGTTCCTTCGCTGAGGCCACCTCTGCCTCACCCTCCTGAACCAAGGCGTCACGTCGCGCTCGAGCATCCACGACCACCTGCTCGGCCTGAAGCCTGGCCCTGCGGGTGGCTTCCTCGGCTTCTCTGCGTGCCTTCGATCCAATCCGGTGGGCATCTCGCTCGGCTTCGGAGAGAATCACCAACGCCGACCGCTTCGCATCTTCGACGATCTCGTCCGCTTCCTTCTGGGCTGCATCGAGCATCGCGACGCCGTCGTTCCAAGCGTCCTGACGGAGACGGGTCGCGTCCTCCAGCGCCTCACCGGTGATCTGCTCGGCGCCAATCGCCGCCCGGGATCTGATCCCCTCGGCCGTCTCTCTCGCCTCTCGCAGCAAGGAGGAGAGTTCTTCGGAGACCCGATCGAACTCCTCGTGCATGTCGCGGTCGCCGAGTCTGTGCAGACGATCCCGCAGGTGGTCGTTCTCGGCCTCGAGCGCCGCGATCGATGACGATACCTCTCTCAGGAATTCCTCGACCGAGCCCTGGTCATACCCACGCCATCCAGCCTTGAACGACTTGCCGGCTACGTCTTCAGGGCGCAAAAAACCAGGCATGAAGCCACGATACCGCGCTGCGCCCGAGGAAACGCGCTTTACGAGCCGGGCAGACTCGCGAGGAACGAAAGGGCGTCGTCGATGGTGGTCACCGAGACGATCTGCGCGCCTGATACATCAGCAGTCAGCGCGTCCTCGTAGTTGTCTTTGGGGACGAGGATGTACTCGGCGCCCGCTGCGGCTGCCCCTTCGACCTTCTGGCGAACCCCGCCGATCGCGCCGACCGATCCATCAGACGAGATCGTGCCGGTACCCGCGATCCGGTGCCCGTTCGTGATGTCGTCCGGAGTCAACACGTCGATGACCGCCAAGGTGTACATCATCCCCGCCGACGGTCCACCGATGTTCGTCGAGTCGATCTCCACATCGATGGGAAACACGTACCGGAGGTTGTAGGTGGCGGCACCGAACCCAACCATCGGGCGAGTGGCGTCCTGGGTGTTTGGAACGAGCGTCACCGGGGCGTCGATGGTCTGACCGCCCCGTTGAATCGTCAAGGTGATCGTGTCGCCGATCGCATGGGATTGGATATCGGCCACGGCGTCCCTCGCGAGCGAAACGGTCTGGCCGTCGATCGCGGTGATCACGTCACCGACTTGGAGCACGCTCGCCGCCGGCGTGCCTTCCAGCACCGTCGCGACCTCCACACCATCCCCCTCATAGGTCACGTCGTACCCGAGATGTGTGAGCGCCACATACACGGCGGTGTCCTTCGACTCGATCATGTCGTTCTGGGCGACCCGCAGGTACTCCTCCGGGGATTGGCCAACGGGACGGACCGCTGCCCTGTCGAGCACGTCGACTGTCGGATCCGACCATGCGGCGAGCAGCTCGTAGGGGTTCACGTCCTGCTGAGAGACGGTGAGCATGTACAGATTGCCCTTCACCGGGTAGGTCTCGGCCCCGTCGACCGTGATCAGGCTCACGATCTCCGGCACCGGGCCCGGCGACCACACGACATAGGGCAAGGTGAGATTCCATGCCACGATCGCCAGCGCCAGGATCGCCACCAGAATGCCGACTGCCACGTACGGCCAACGAAGGTGCTTCTGTTCACCCATCGCCCGGAATGGTACCGGGCGCTGCGGACTTCGTTCGCAGCGTCGTTTCCTCCCCTCG
>CAZQMF010000050.1:0-8676 GCA_964594235.1 uncultured Acidimicrobiia bacterium | reverse complement strand
GCGGTTGACAACGACGTGCTCGGGGAGATCGGCCACACCAGCGAGTGTATCGAGCCGCCTGCCTCCTCCCCTCGTGAGGCCGAAGGGTCCTTCCTGTTGGTCCCCCCAAGAGCCCGAAGGGCGACCGTTTCTCCCCCCAGCGAACGAAGTGAGCGTTGGGGGGAGTACCCCGAACGGGGGGAAGGGGGCCCAGGCGCAGCCTGGGAGGGGGGAAGTACCGCAGCGGCGAAGCCGCTGGGGTAGGGGGGTCGTTCTTACCAACGTAGATCGCTTGAACGTGTGCCAGGATGTTCGGAAGAGGAGGGAACCATGAATCAAGCCGAAGCGCAGGACTGGCTCGACCGCTACGTGGCAGCCTGGCGCAGCAACGACCCCGACGAGATCGGCAGCCTGTTCAGCGACGACGTGGCGTATCGCTACTACCCGTTCTCGAAGCCGCTGGAAGGTCGTGACGCCGTCGTTCGGTCTTGGCTGGAGAACCCCGACGAGCCGGCAAGTTGGGAGGCGCGGTACGCGCCATATGCCATCCAGGGGAACAAGGTCGTTGCTACCGGTGTGAGCCGGTACTTCGCCCACGGAGACCAGCCTGAGAAGGTATACGACAACTGCTTTCTCATCGAGTTCGATGCGGATGGCAACTGTCGCAGCTTCACCGAGTTCTTCGTGAAGCAACCGGACCAACCTGCGTAGACGGCGACAAGCAAACCACCTGCTGCTCGAGGCGACTCCCTGTCCCACCTCCGAGAAGAGGCCGATTCCACGCCCGTTTCCGGAGGGGGAGTGCGGCACAACTTGGTAGAGTACGCCGCCATGTCGGACCGCTGCCTTCGGGGCGGCAGGGGTATGTCGATAGGAGTGACGCGAGGGTCATGCGGTGAGAGTTCTCGTGACCGGCGCGACCGGATACATAGGGGGAAGGCTCGTGCCGCGTCTGTTGGAGCGTGGCTTCCAGGTGCGATGCATGACGCGCGACGTCACCCGCCTCACACTCGATCCATGGAGGGATCAGGTGGAGATGGTGGAGGCGGACGCCCAGGATGCCGAGTCGCTCAACGGCGCGTTGGATGGCTGCAACGCCGCCTACTACCTGATCCATGGCATGGGCTCATCTAGCCGGTTTGCCGAACTGGACCGGATCGCGGCAGAGAACTTCCGGAATGCTGCGGACGCGGCAGGTCTGGAACGGATCGTCTACCTCGGCGGTCTGGGCAAGGATGACGACAAGCTGTCGGTGCACCTGAGGAGCCGTCACGAGGTCGGTCGTGTCCTCGCGTCGGGCGCCACGCCGGTCACGGAGCTTCGTGCTGCGGTGATCATCGGTTCCGGTTCGATGTCCTTCGAGATGATCAGGCACCTGACCGAAGTGCTGCCCGTCATGATGCGACCGCGATGGGTTCGAACACTCTGCCAGCCGATCGGGGTCCGCAACGTGCTGGAGATCCTCATGGATGCTCTGGATTTCGTGGAGACCGGGAGTCGGGTGTTCGAGATCGGTGGTCCGGACGTGGTGACGTACGAGGAAATGATGCAGACCTACGCGGAGGTCGCGGGGCTGAGGAAACGTCGGGTGATCCCCATCCCGATGTTCAGCAAGTACCTGTCACCCCTGTTCGTAGGGCTGATCACGCCGCTCCCGGTCGATACCGCACGTCCCCTCATCGAGAGCCTGATGAGCGATGTCGTCGTGACCGGCGAAACCCCACCCAACTATGACCCGGCCGGCTTGATGACCTACCGGGAGGCGGTGTGGCGGGCGTTGGCCAGGATCGTCCAGTATGAGGTGGAGACCCGGTGGTCTGATGCTCTCACGGAACCCGCCCAGCCCTTGCCCGGTGATCCCACCTGGTCGGGTGCGTCGATGGAGATGGATCGCCGAACAGCCGCGTCGACGGCTTCCGCAGACGACGTGTTTTGGGCGGTGACCCGCATCGGAGGCGACGTCGGCTACTACGCGATGAACTGGGCATGGAGATTGAGAGGCCTGTTTGATCGGCTCATCGGCGGGGTCGGCCTGCGTAGAGGAAGGCGGCATCCAGAGGAGCTTCGGCCGGGAGAGGCGCTCGACTTCTTTCGGGTGGTCGTCATGGATCCCAAGCGAAGGAACCTCTTGCTCCGTGCGGAGATGAAGGTGCCTGGTGTCGCGTGGCTCGAGTGGGTCGTCGAACCGACAGAGCACGGTTCTCGACTGATCCAGATCGCAAGGTTTGCTCCGAGAGGCCTTTCGGGACGCCTCTACTGGTGGGCGATGCTTCCGTTTCACGCCCCAATCTTCAGACGGATGGCGAAGCGCATCACCAAGGTGGCTGAGCGCCGTGACTCGCTCCAGCTCGGCTAGCGAGACGGCCGTTCAAGAATCGCACCATTGGTAGCCTGTCAGACGATCTATCGCGGAGCGAGTTTGTCAGTCTTCACAGTTCACTGCCGAGGAGCTCGTGGTTCTGTCCCCGTCAGCGGGCCGCAGTTCCACCGCTACGGCGGGGCGACCACCTGCTACGAGGTAGAGGTAGGTCTGGGCAGACGTCTCATCGTCGATATGGGCACCGGCGCGTTGTCGATCCCTGCCCTCTTGCCGGGTGACTCCGCTACTCGATTCTCGGTCATGCTCACGCATCTCCATTGGGATCACACACTCGCTCTTCCTTTCTTCGGACCGCTGTACGATGCCGCCAACGAGTTCGACTTCTACGGGCACCCTCCTTTGGGGATGTCGATCGAGGAGTCCATCGATGCGGTCATGCGTCCACCGTGGTTCCCGGTGAGTTTCGTAGGTACTCCGTCGATCAAGCGCTTCCATCACCTTGACGGCGAGGCCGTGGAGGTCGACGGCATCACCGTTCGACACACTCGGCTTGCACACCCAGGCGGGGTGACGGCGTACCGGCTGGAGCGGGACGGCGTCTCGTTCGTCATCGCCACGGACGTCGAAAACGGGACGCCGAAAAGTGACGGAGAGATTGCTCGTTTCGCGCAGGGAACCGACCTGCTCATCTACGACGCCCAGTACCTACCGCAGGAACAAGAGACGATCAGGGCAGGTTGGGGGCATTCCACCTGGAAATCGGCGGCCGAGCTGGCGCGCGAAGCCGGTGTGAAGCGACTTATCCTCACGAGTCACGACCCGGGCCGCTCGGACGACGAGGTCGACCAGATCACCGACTGCGCCCGCACGATGTTCGCCAATACGGATGCCGCTGCCGAAGGAATGGCGATCGAGGTCGGCTGACGAGTCGCCCGGCGAGTGATCGCTCAGGGAAGATACATCTCGAGGCACTGGCCTGTACTCCAGGCTCCGGATTCGGCTGCCGGAAGTAGGCTGACGCCGTGACACGGACGGGCGTCTTCGATCCCTATGTTCCCCGGATCGCGTCCGAGTGGGATGAGCATGCTCCGGGTCAACGGTGGCGAGCGGTCGACGGGTCCCTCGTCTTCGTCGACATCTCCGGGTTCACCAGCCTCACAGAGAAGCTCGCGCGCAAGGGGCGGATCGGCGCCGAGGAGCTGACTTCGGTTCTCAGCAGTGTGTTCTCCGACATGCTCAGTGTCGCCTACCAGCGTGGCGGGAGCCTTCTCAAGTTTGGCGGCGATGCCTTGCTGCTGCTGTTCGAAGGGCCGGATCACCCACTGGAGGCCGTCGGGGCGGCGGTCGACATGCGAGCCGCTCTCCGGGCTTCGGCGGGGATCTCCACCTCGGTGGGCAGGATCGCACTTCGCATGTCGGTGGGGGTTCACTCCGGGCGCATTGACTTCTTCATGGTCGGCGACTCGCATCGTGAGCTGATCGTCACCGGCCCAACGGCAACGACAACCACCGAGATGGAGTCCATTGCTGACGCCAACGAGATCGTCGTGTCGGCCGCGACAAGAGCGGCGCTGCCGGCCGACTACACCAAGAATGCGAAGGGGAACGGCTGGGTCCTGCGGAAGAGATCTGTTCCCAGATCCGTTCAACCATCCACCCGCCAAACGACTATCCACCCCCCGATCCCAGACGAGGAGATGTCGCGGTTCGTTCCGGTGGCGTTGCGATCCGTCCTCAGCTCCGGTCTCCATGAGTCGGAGCATCGCACCGCAACGGTCGGGTTCCTCGTCTACAAAGGCGTTGATGTCCTGATCACCTCGGAGGGTCCGGAGGCGGTGGGTGAGGCCCTGGCGGAGCTGATTGGGATCGTTCAGCGGGAAGCAGACTCCGAGGGGGTGACGTTCCTTGCCGGCGACATCTACGCCGACGGCGGGAAGATCCTTCTCGTGACCGGCGTGCCCTACTCCCAGGAAGACAACGAAGGCCGCATGCTGAGGATGGCCAGGAGGATCCTGGACGCTGGATCGCCGCTCGAGTTGCACTTCGGGGTGAATCGCGGCCATGCCTTCTCGGGCGACGTGGGCACGACCTTCAGAAGCAGCTACACGATCGAAGGCGACGATGTGAACCTCGCGGCCCGGCTGATGGCCGCCACCGGCCCCAACCAGCTCTTCGCGAGCCCAGGTGTCGTCGATCGCTCTGTCACCATGTTTCGCGTTGAGCCGGTACTGCCGTTCTTTGTGAAGGGGAAGACCCATCCGATCCATGTGTTTGAGGTGTTCGAGGAGATCGGCACGCGTCCGCCTGAGTCCCGACATGAGTTGCCTTTCCGTGGTCGCGACGAGGAGATGGACCTCGTGCTGGGCGCCATGGAGTCGGTTGAGGTGGGGGGTGGGCAGGCGTTCACTGTCCTGGGGGACACCGGGATGGGCAAGACTCGTCTCCTCCAGGAGCTTCGTTCCCGGATGGATTCGGCACAGTGGTTCGTCGTACGTGGCGAACCGCACGGCACATCCAGCGCCTACTACGCCCTGCGTGACCCACTTCGATCCCTGCTGGGTATTGAGCGGTCCTCCCAAGTGGAGATGCGAGCGCTGCTCGAAGAAGCGCTCTTGGAACGAGCTCCAGACCTCGTCTCGCGGGCTCCACTGATCGCCGACGTCGCCCACATTCAGATGGAAGACACCGTTGAGACCGCAGAGATCGAACCCCGGTTTCGGCCGGATCGGACCGCCGACACCATCGTCGAACTGCTTCAGGGGATCTTCGACGGGGTCGCTGTTCTCGCGTTCGACGACGCCCAGTGGCTCGACGACGCGTCGCTCGGGCTGCTTGGAAGACTGACAACGGCTGCCGAGCGGCAGAAATGGATGGTCCTGGCGACGTCGCGGATCGACACGGAGGGGGCTGAACCGATCGGCACCGAGGTGTCGTTGATGCCGCTCGACACGGGGGACGTTCGGGAGATCGTGCTGACGAGCACGGTGAGCACACCGTTGCGGCCGGCCGAAGTGGACGACGTCGTGAACCGGGTGGGGGGCAACCCGCTGTTTCTCTCAGAGATCATCAAGGTGGTGCGTGAGTCCGGCCAGGCAACCGAACTGCCCGACTCGCTGAACTCGGTCGTGTCGTCGCAGATCGACCGGCTCGCCCCCCTCACGAGAGAGGTGATGCGGTACATGTCGGTGCTCGGGCGCAGCTTCCGGCGAACGGTGGCTGCAGAGCTGCTCGCTCCTGAGGGCATGGAGCTCGATGAGGCAACCCGGCGGGATCTCGCACGGTTCATCGAACCGGATGGACAGGAGCGGCTGCGTTTTCGCCACACGGTGGTGTATGAAGCCGCGTATGAGGGGCTCTCCTATCGTCGCCGACGAGAGTTGCATGCTCGCGCCGGTGAAGCGATTGAACGGCTCGCCGGCGACGACCTGGAAGGTGCCGCCGGTTTCCTCGCCACCCACTTCCTCCGTGGTGGCGAGTACGACAAGGCGTGGCGGTACGCGGTCATGGCAGGCGACCGTTCCCGCGCTCAGTACGCCATGAACGAGGCAGCCGCCCAGTACCGTCTTGCGGTTGAAGCGGCACGGCGAGTCTCTTCTGTCGACCAGTCGGAGAGGGCACGAATCCTCGAAGCGCTGGGCGACGTGTGCGAGGTGATGGGTCGCTACGAGGAGGCGAACAGGTCGTTCGGGGAGGCACGGAAGCTGATCGGTGACAACGTCGAGGGACGAGGGCGCCTCATGGCGAAACAAGGCCTGATCCGAGAGAAGGCAGGGGAGTTGCCCACCGCGCTCCGCTGGTTTCGCCGGGGCCTCGATCCGTTCGACGAGCATCCCGAGCCGAGTGAGGCGAGAGCAGAGCTCCTCCTCGCATACGGCGGGATCCGATTTCGCCAGGGTCGGTTCCGCGCGGCAGGCGACTGGTGCCGCCGGGCTCTCGCGGATCCGGGAGCAACCGACAAGCAGCGGGCGCATGCTCTCCACCTTCTCGTGACCGTCTATGCCCATCTCGGCTTGGCCGAGGCGACCCAGGCCGGTGAACAAGCCATCGAGATCTACGAGCGGATCGGGGACCTGGTGGGCCTGGGAGACGTTCTCAACAACCTCGGAGTGGACGCCTACTACCGGGGCCGATGGGACGAAGCAACCGACTACCACACCCGTGCGGGGGCGGTGCGGCGGAGAGCAGGACATGTGATCGGAGCCGCCGCCTCGGTGAACAACCTCGCCGAGATCTACTCGGACCAGGGCAGGCTCGACGAGGCCGAGGAGATGTTCCGCGAGGCCCTCTACGTGTTCGAGAGCAGCAACTTCCCCGTCGGAGTTGCTCTTGCTTCGGCCAACCTCGGGAAGACACTCACCCGGATGGGCAGGTTCGAGGAAGCGTCAGCACACCTCGAACGAGGGAGGCGCATGTTCGTCGAGATGGGCGCCAGAGCATTCGTCTCCGAAACGGATGTGAAGGTCGTTGAGCATCGACTGTTGGAAGGCCAGAAGCTCGAGGCGGAATCACTCGCCGGCCAGGTGCTCCGCGACATGCAGCGGGACGAATCAACCCTCATGGCCAGGACAGCACTCCACCGTCTGCTGGCCTGCTGCGCCGCCGCCGGGGGTCGACTGGAGGAAGCGCAGGCCCATTTCCTCACCAGTCTCGAGCTCGCCGAACAAGCGAACGCCCTCTTCGAGCAGGCGCTCACCTATGAGGGGATGGCGCGGGTGCTTCGCAGCCACGAGGAGGCCGGCGTGTGGCTCGAACGCCAAGCCGACATGTTCGAGCGGCTCGGCGTGATTGCCACGCCGCTCATCCCGCTCGGCTGAGCGGGATGAGCGGGACAAGCGACTAGCTGTTCTTGTAGACGAATCGGGCCGGGTACGTGACTAGACCCAGACCATCGGGATAGGTGGCGGTGTCTGTCCAGTCCTGGTTGATCGTGAACTCGAGCACATGATTGCCGTCGGTCAGCGCATCGTTCAGGTTGTAGATGTATCTCTTGAACTTCGAGTCGTACCGGAACTGATAGGTCGGACTCGAGTTGGCCTTGCCACTGTCCTGGGGAGCGACTGAGCCCCCGTCCAAGCGGTAGGCGTAGACCTTCAGACCATTCGAAGACAGGTTGTCCTCGCTCCCGTCACACTGCACATCCCATGTGTTCGATGTGATCCGAATCTTGACCGCGACTGCCCCGCTCGTCCCCTTGTCCGGGTCGTAGAGGTAGCAGAATCCGTAGGCCTCAACTGTCGTGCTCTCGATCTGTGACTCGTTTCCGACGAAGTCGGTGGCCCGGTAGTAGACCGTCGTTGTCTGCGTCAGGTTCAGCCGTATCGGTCCGGTGTACTGTTGCCAAGCCCCGGAGTCACCGACTTTGTACTCGATAGATGCGACTCCTGAACCGAACGGATCGAAAGCGGTGAGGGTGATCGTCTGGGAGCCATCGGTGCTGCGGGCGATGCTCGCCTCGATCTGCGGTGGGGTACCATCGATAGCAACAAAGAGCAGGCCCTGCTGGTCAGGAGCCCTGCAATCGCTGCCTGCGAGGACTTGCAGCAAGTGGCCCCCGTCTCCATCGATGCCAACGGTCGGCGGTGTCCATCCTCCCGACACAGCGTGTGAGACACCGTCGAGCACGTAGCTGCACAGCGAGAAATCCGACGTTGCCGTCGCAACGACGTCGTCACCTGACCGTCCCGGGTACCATCCGAAAGCCTGCGTGCCGGCGTCGCTCACCGACACGGTGACACCTTCGTTGAGGTCGGGTTGGATCGTGTCGTAGTTGATGGCTTTACCGGTCGCCTGGAACACGTCCCCGTCGTTGTCAACGCCCTGGAGGAAATACTCGAACGGGCCGGTGGCATTCGAATCCGCCGGCGGACGACCCCCGAGCCAGTGGACCCCGTCGGCGCTTGCGAGGTCGACCGACTGCCACGGGCCTGAGGATCCTTCCTGACGGAAGAGCACGAGGACTCGCTTGGTGGACCCTCCTGCCGGCGGTTCGATCGTCACGTCGAAGTGAACGACTCCGTTTCCATATCGACCGATGGTCTTCTCGATCGTCGGCACGGCCGATGGTCCCGCCCAACCGGCGGGCCGGTAGATCGTCTGGAGTTGCACGTTCGTGAAGAACTCGATCTGGTTACTGCCCGGGTCGGTGTAGTGGCGTGCAGGCACGATCACGATCTGATCGTGCCAGTCGCCGTCGTCCCCGATGACTTGCTTCACCACCGACTGAATCGATGCCGGGAAGGTGATCTCACCGGCTGTCGGTTCGAATCCATTGGTGGTACCACCTGGCGTGTACTGCTCGCCCGCGATCGGGTTGAAGATCACAGGATCGAACGGGGCCTTGGTCGAAGAGGTCAGGCCGGTGACGAGGACCCCGGCCG
>CAZQMF010000049.1:0-8746 GCA_964594235.1 uncultured Acidimicrobiia bacterium | reverse complement strand
ACGATGCCGACCTTCAAGTCACGATCTCGATGTCGAAGTCTTCCATGACAGGGTTCACGAGGAGCCGCTCACACATCTCACGGACCCGGGAGGCGTCGTCGACGTCCAGTTCGAACGTGCGGTTGACACGAACGGAACGGACCTCGTCGAACCCGAGATCGCCAAGAGCCCGTTGGATGGTGACGCCTTCGGGATCGGCGATCGTCTCGCGCCTGCGGATCGTGACGATGGCCTTCATCGTGCAGCCAGGTAGTCGTCGAATGACCGGCCGGTGATGCGGTCGAACGCCTCGACGTATCGGGCTCGGGTGGCGGTCTTCACATCGTCCGGCATGGGAGGTGCGGGCGGGCTGTGGTCCCACCCGGTCGAGTCGAGCCAGTCGCGCACGTACTGCTTGTCGAACGATGGCATCGACCTGCCCACCTCGTAGTGATCGGAGGGCCAGTAGCGGGACGAGTCGGGAGTGAGGACCTCGTCGACGAGTAGCAGCTCACCGTCCACCCACCCGAACTCGAACTTCGTGTCGGCGAGCAGGACGCCGTTGGCGGCGGTCGCCTCTGCTGCCTTTCGGTAGATGCCGATCGCCGTGTCCTTGAGCTGCTCGTACACGTCGTCCCCTACGAGCTCCCTGGCGCCCGCGACGGTGAGATTCTCGTCGTGGCCCCTTTCTGCCTTGGTCGCTGGCGTGAACAGGGGCTGTGGGAGTTGCTCTCCCATCTTGAGTCCGGGTGGGAGATGCTCGGTGGTTGGGCCACCGCCCGCCTTGTACTCACGCCAGGCGCTGCCGTACAGGTAACCGCGAACGACGCACTCCATAGGGATGACGTCGGCCCTACGTACGATCATCGCCCTGCCCTGGAGATCGGCTGCATCGTCGACGATCCCCGACAGATCGGACGTGATGAAGTGGTTGGGAGTGTCGAAACACTCGAACCAGTGCAGCGACAGGCCTGTGAGCACCTTCCCTTTGTCGGGGATGAGGTCGGGCAGCACTACGTCATAGGCGGAGATGCGGTCGCTCGCGACGAACAGGAGACGGTCGCGGTCGACCTCGTAGATGTCACGGACCTTCCCGGAGGCCACGTGTGGGAGCGCCAGCACGAAGGCGATTGTAGGAGAGGTGTGTTCGTTCCGCCCGGCTATGCCAGCCGAAGCTCCTCGTACGTCGTGCCGGCGAGTGACGCCCTGTAGGCAGCCAGACGATCGGAGAGCGTGTCGTCGTCGAGAGCGAGAATGGCGACGGCGAGGAGAGCGGCGTTCGCGGAACCGTCGATTCCTACGGTCGCGACCGGAATGCCGGTCGGCATCTGCACCGTCGAGAGCAACGCATCGAGTCCTTCGAGCGACGCGCTCAACGGAACGCCGATCACCGGGACGGTCGTTCTGGCGGCGATCACCCCGGCCAGGTGCGCAGCCTTGCCTGCGCCGGCGATCACCACCCCGACGTCCCGATTCGGGATCGCTTCGGTGAACTCGAGCACCTTGTCGAGAGTCTTGTGAGCCGACATGACGATGACGTCGTGGGGCACCCCGAACTCCTCCAGGACGCGTGCAGCCTTCTCCATGACGCCGAGGTCCTTCTTGGATCCCATCACGACGGACACGGTTCTCATTGGGCAATGTCCTTTCGGTAGTGGCGACCATTGAAGTCGATCGCCTCGACCCTGTCGTAGGCACGAGCGCGTGCAGCCGAAACGTCGGGGCCGAGACCGACGACGCTCAGGATCCTGCCTCCCGCCGTCACGACCCGACCGTGGTCGGCCGCGGTGCCGGCGTGAAAAATCAAGGTGTTGGTGGCATCGGTGTCGAGGCCGTGGATCACGTCACCTGTTCTCGGCGTGTCCGGGTACCCGTCTGCAGCCAGCACGACGTTGACGGCAGCCACGTCGGACCAGCTCGCAACGCGCCGATCGCCGTCGAGGGACGCAGCGATGAGATCGAGGAGGTCGCCGGCGAGCAGCGGCAGGATCGCCTGGGTTTCCGGATCCCCGAGGCGGCAGTTGAACTCGAGCACCTTCGGGCCGTCCGCGGTGAGCACGAGGCCCGCGTAGATGAACCCGACGTACGGGCTGCCATGGGCGGCCAGCGTATCGAGAACCGGCTGAATGATCGTCTCGACGATCTGAGCGACCCAGTCGTCGTCAAAGCCTTCGACGGGTGAGAACGATCCCATGCCGCCGGTGTTGGGTCCGGCATCGCCGTCGAGAAGCCGCTTGTAGTCCCGAGCCGGACGCAGGCCGATCACACCAGCCGGGCCGGCGAGCCCGAACACGCTGATCTCGTCACCGGCCAGATACTCCTCTATGACCACGGTCGACCCTGCCGTCCCGAAACGGCCGTCGAAACATGCGGTCACCCAGCCACGTGCGCCGGCGACCTCGTCGGTGACGAGGACACCCTTGCCGGCGGCGAGCCCGTCGGCCTTCACCACATAGGGGCCGGTGACCGTTTCGAGGTGCGCGATGGCACGGTCAGGGTCGGTGAACGATGCCGCAGAGCCGGTCGGAACGCCGGCCTCGATCATGATCTGCTTCGCGAACCACTTGGAGGTTTCGAGGCGGACGGCCGACTTGGTGGGTCCGAACACCGGCACTCCGAGGTCGTTGAGATGGTCGACGACCCCGGCGGCGAGCGGTGCCTCTGGCCCGACGACCACCAGGTCCACCTGCTCGGCTGCAACGACGTCGGCCACCGCCTGCGGGTCGGTCGGATCGCGGGCGACGAGAGGGCCAAGCAGTGCGAGGCCGGGGTTGCCGGGGAGGGAGATCAGACGGTCGAGGCGGGGGCTCTGCGCGAGCTTCCACCCGATGGCGTGCTCACGGCCGCCCTTCCCGAGGAGCAGGACCTTCATCGGGCGCCGAGGTTAGCGGCGACACCCGAACCTCGAGCCCTGGGTTGGCGGGACTAGCTGCCCTTGGACCACTCGGCACCCCCCTGCCAGTGCTCCTTCTTCCATATCGGCGCTCGCTGCTTCAGCTCGTCGATCACATGGCGGGCAGCGTCGAACGCGTCGGAACGGTGGGCGGCGGAAGCCGCGACAGCGACCGATGACTCGCCAAGGGTCACCGTGCCGACCCTGTGGTCGACGGCGATCCCTTCCAGCGGCCACCGTTCGTATGCCTCCTCGACGATGCTCCCGATCACCCGCTCGACCTCCTCGAGATACGCCTCATACTCCAGGTGAGTGATCCCCTCCTTGCCTTCCGAGTGGTCACGCACGGTGCCCATGAACAGCACGGTCGCCCCGGCTGCCGGGGAGGCAACGAACTCGACCAACTCCCCATGGTCGATCGGGCCCATCAAGACCCGTACTCTGGTCGAAGGCATACAATCAACCTCGATGAGTGAACCCACTCCACGATACCCTGGCCTCGTCCCTGACCTGCCGCCACCACCGCCCGAGCAACCCGCGCCCCAACCGTCTGCGGCCCGTCGGACGCGGCGGTTGCTTCCCAGGCCTCTGTTCGGCGGACTCATCGGCACTCTGGTCGGCGGATTCGTCGGCGCTGCCATCACGATCGGCGCGCTCTTCGCGTTCGGGGTTCTTCCGGGAACCGATCAGACGACACCACCCACCACGACGCTCCCCCAGCTGGCGTCGGTCGATGAGACGGTACCCACCGACGCCGTGGCCGCCATCGCCAACGGCGCCATTCCGTCGATCGTGACCGTTGAGGTCGGCGAGGGGAACGGACGGGTCGATCTCGCCACTGCCAGTGGGTCCGGCGTGGTCTACACCTCCGGCGGGTACATCCTCACGAACAATCACGTAGTCGATGGAGCCGGCTTCGTGCGGGTGATCCTCGCCGACGGGCGTGTGTATCAAGCCACGGTCATCGGCGCAGACGCGCTCACCGACGTTGCCGTCATCTCGATCGACGCACCGGACCTCAGGCCACTGCCGCTCGCGAATCCCGATGACCTCAAGATCGGCGATCTCGCAGTCGCCATCGGGAACCCCCTCGGTCTCAGCGGTGGTCCGTCGGTGACATCCGGCATCATCTCGGCGTTCGACCGCCAACTCCAGGTCACCGCCGACGAGCATCTGTTCGGACTCATCCAAACCGACGCTCCGATCACTCGCGGGTCGAGCGGCGGCGCCCTGCTCGACGCGAAGGGCGAGCTCATCGGTATCACGACAGCGATCGGACTCAGCGATGTCGGTGCCGAGGGACTCGGCTTCGCCGTTCCTGTCAGCATCGTGCAGGGTGTCGCCAACGACCTCATACGAGACGGTGTGGTGCACCACGCCTTCATCGGAGTGGAGGTCCAGCCCGCGTTCGTCGACCAGGGAAGCGCTCAGGTCCCCGAAGGAGCCGAGATCCTCTCGTTCCTCGGAGACACGGGGATCCAGGACAACGGCGTCCAGGTAGGGGACGTGATCGCCGCCATCAACGGGCGCAGTGTCAAGGGCACCGATGACCTCATCGCTATCTTGCGCACGATGCGCGCTGGGCAGACCGTGAACCTCACCCTGCTTCGTGCCGGGGAGCAGATCGATGTCAGCGCTCAACTCTCGCAACGACCTGATCAGCCATGAACGGGGACCTCTTCTCGCAGCTCTTCGAGCTCTTCAACCAGCCGGGGCCGATCAACTGGCGACTGGCAGAAGAGCTGTCGAATCACTTCTCCGGCCCTCGCGAGCCGATCGAACCCTGGATGGCCGACGAGTATCGGGATCTGGGTCGGCTTGCGCTCGTTCAGCTCTCCGACCAGACGCCGCTCGTCACAGACTCGATCGATGACATCGTCCCGACCGATCGCAGGTCCTGGGCCGACACCCACCTGAAGGTCTTCAGCTATCTCATCGAGCCTCTCGCCCCGAGATTCGCCGACGCGATGCCTGCCCCTGCGCCACTCGCATCCCTCGGTCCGGTGCTACTCGGCCTCCAAATGGGCATCATGATCGGATTCCTCAGCCACAGGACGCTCGGCTACTTCGACATCGGTCTTCCACCGGTCGAACCGACGCCCACCACGCTCATCGTCGCCAACGTGGAGGCTTTTGCCACCGAACACAGCCTCGACCGCCGACAGGTCAGGCTCTGGGCGAGCCTGCGCGAAGTGGCGTTCACGGCGCTCTACGAACGGCCCTGGATCAGATCACACCTCAAGGGGCTCATAGAGCGGTACCTCGACGGAATCGAGTTCGACCCGAGCGACCTCGCGGGGAAGCTCCAGGGGATGCAGGACCCCGAGCGTCTCCAGGAGATGCTGTCCGAGGAGGGTGGGTTGGCGGGACTGCTAACCAACCCGGAGCAACAGCCGGACCTCGAGGCAATCCAAGCGTTCGTCGCGACCATCGATGACTATTCGGCCTACCTGGTCGACGTCGCCGCGGCGCGGATGCTGCCCGATCTCGATGCGATGAGAGCCGCACTACGACGCAGGCGAGACGAACCGGCTCAGGGAGATGAGGCGCTGACAGGATTGCTGGGTCTGGAGCTGCGACCCGAGGGACTCGAGAGCGACGGCTCGTTCTGTGCCGAGGTCGTGCGCCGCTGGGGTGAGGAGTCGCTGGAGACCATGTGGGAACGACCTGAGCACCTCCCCGGCTACGGCGAGTTGACCGACCCGGTCGGATGGGCCGCCAGAGTGCTGCTCCCTACCGAGGACCTGTAGGCGACCGAACCCGGGACTTCACCCGGGACGACGCTCCGAACGCCCTGATTGCAGGCGGTGTTTGGTTCGCGATCGAACCGATTAGCGTTCGCCGTGAGACACCAAGGAGACACGCATGCCAGCAACCATCGGCGAGTCGGCCCCGTCGTTCGCGCTCAAGGATCAAGACAACAACGACGTCTCTCTCGACTCACTCAAGGGTCAAAAGACGCTCATCGTCTTCATCCCCTTCCCCTTCACCGGAAACTGCCAGACGGAGCTCTGCTCGATCAGAGACCACATGGCCGACTTCAACGACGTCGACGCCAACGTCGTCGCCATCACCTGCGATACGCGCCACGTCCACAAGAAGTGGGCGCAGGAGCAGGGCTACACGTTCCCGATCCTCTCCGACTTCTGGCCGCACGGTGCCGTCGCCCAGGCCTACGGCTGCTTCAACGAGGAGAAGGGCTGCGCCTGGCGGACGACCTTCGTGCTCGACAAGGACGGTGTGGTCCGCGACATCATCGCTACCGGCGACCTGGGCGTCATCCGCAACGTCGACGACTACAACGAGGCACTGGCGAAGATCTGAGGCTCACAGCCGACAGCTCACAGCCGACAGCCAGAGCGCGGCCACAGTCGTCTCGAGACCGCGGGGCGACTGCTCCTACCGAGAACCGAAGGGCCTAGCTACGTTGGTGGGAACCGCCCCCTCCGTCCTCGGCCTTCGGCCGAGTCCACCTCCCCCAACACTCGCTTCGCTCGCGAGGGGAGGAAACAGGACCGCCCCCTCCGGCGTCATGTCGGTCCCCCCAGGCGCGAAGCGACGTTGGGGAAAAAAGGTACCGCAGCGGCGAAGCCGCTGGGGTAGGGGGGCCGTGAACGAGCAAGCTTGGCGTGCTGGCCGGCGCCTCTTACCAAGTTCGCCAGAACGCTGCCTAGAACAACGAGGGGCTCCGGAGCGTGCAACCACAACGGCGAGCGGAGCAAGCATCGGTCGTCGGGAGGCTCACAGCCGACAGCCAGAGCGCGGCCGAAGCCGGCGCGAGACCACGGGGCGTCCGCACGAGGCACGAGGCACGAGGCACGAGGTACGGGCTCGAAGAGCCCCGGTTACTCCTTGTCGCCCTCGTCGTCGGGGGCCTTGCCTTCTTCGAGCCCCTTGCGGAACTCCTTGGCCGACGCGCCCAGCGAGCGGGCGAGATCAGGCAGCTTGCGCGCTCCGAAGAGCAGCAACAGCACGATGAGGATGATGATGAGCTCGGGGCCGCCGACTCTTCCTCCAAACATTCAGCACCTTCCGTTCAGTTCGGGTTGCTCAGAACCTTACCTACAGTCTCCCACAAGGCGTCTCCCACCGATAGGGCGACCTCCTGGAACCCCAGCGGCTCGAACGATTCCGGATCCGACACGATGACCGCAAGTGGCCTGCGATCGCCTGGCTCTGTCCCCTGTCGAACGACCAGACCGTCGGCTTCTGGGGCCAGCTCGGGGACCGTCGTCCAGAGCGGGATCCGTTCCTGCACCGGTCCAGGTCTGATCGGCACGGCCGAACCAACCGACAGCATCGTCCGCACGAGCGCCAGTCCTTCCGCCGACTTCACCACGACACGCACCCTGCCCGCGCTCAGTGCGTCGAGCGAAGCGACCGCCTTCGCCGTCACGGCGGTCGGCTCATCGAGAACGACGGTCAGTCCCACCCGACTCGTCATCACCGCCGCGGCAGCCGCCAACACGATCGGATCGCCGGCGGGATCATCGACACCGAACCAAAGGCTGTGCACACCCGCCGTCTCGAGTGCCTGCACCGTCTCCGCGAACCGGTCATCCGTCGATCGGACGACGACACCGACGTGCACGATCAGTCCAGTGAGAATGCGTCGATGAACTTCTGGAGACGTTCCCTGGTCACGAAGCGAACGCGGGGTTCGCGCTGCTCCTGGGCGTAGATCGCAAACGGGGCGTACTTGGCGCTCACCAGCAGTCCCCGATCGGCCCTCGCGTTCACGAAGCCGACCATGAACGAACGGATCGTCGACTCATCCAGCTCCGGGTAGTCACCCGGCTTGTACACGTCCTCCCTGACGAACGTTGCCGTGCCTTCCTTCGACGCCGTGTAGGTGGCCGTCTCCGTCCCGGCGACGATCGAATAGCCGAAGAGCACGAGGATGCCCTTCACCATCTCGGCGGCCGTCATCGTCGCCGGGTCGATTCCCTGTGCGCGCAACCCGATATCGAGTGCCCTCGGGATTCTCAGTTCCTCACCGATGGGACCCAATGCGTCGCTCGATGGCTTGGGCGCCAGCACAGGAGGTGATGCGGGCTCCTCCTCGAACTGCTGGACCAGAGGATCGAAGCCGAAGCTCGAGAAGCGCAGGGTGGGACCGGCGACCACGGGAGGCAGCTCGCCTGGTTCTTTGAGGGAAAGCTTGCCGATCCTGCGTGCCTCGTCCCCCCTCCCGGCAAAGACGACCACCTTGGTGACGTCGGTGATCGGCAACGTATGCCGCTTTGCGTGCACCACTTCCACGGCCTCGTCCAGCAAGAGATCGACCAGCACAGGATCGGGTTCACCTGGAGGAAGCGGCACGTCGAAGGTGACCTGAGCCTCATCCCCACGGACGTGGAACGCCATCAGGCGGGGTCTCGGACGCTCGACGTCCAACTCGGGTGCGGGTGCTCCGCCGATCCTGAGCTGCTCCTTGAGCGCCTTCGTACGCCGACTGAGCACGCTCCCGACGATTGCCAGGAAGATCGCGACGATGAGCAGGATGACGCCGACGTACCCAAGCCCTTCCACAGCTACTCCTCCGTCGTGGTTACGCTCATGCTACCGACGGTCAGGACACCCTTCGGATCTTCGTCGCTCGCTCCTTGCGAATCCGACGACGTTCACGTTCCGACAAGCCCCCCCAGATACCGAACTTCTCCCCCTGTTGGATCGCGAACTCCAGACATTCGGTGCGGACGTCACAGGAGTTGCAGATGGCTTTCGCCCTGCGCGTCGATGCACCACGCTCGGGGAAGAAGAGGTTTGCGTCGGCCCCGCGACAGTTCGAGTAGTCCTGCCAAGAAAGGTCTTCCAAAGCAAGCGCGTCGATCAGGCTCCGATACAACACCGCCCTCCAAGCGCCATAGGTGT
>CAZQMF010000048.1:0-9007 GCA_964594235.1 uncultured Acidimicrobiia bacterium | reverse complement strand
GCAACGTCAAATCGACATCTCGCTCGACCGTGACGGTGATCTCCGTCGAGGACACGTCGATCCGCCACCTCAACGAGACGGCGTCCGGTTCGGCAGCGATCACTCGCTCGGCCAGCGCCCGTGCCCTCGCGGGATCGAGCGCGAGTTCGCCGGCACGCCAGGCCATCTCGTCGATCCCAGACGCACCCGCCACCGCTGAGGCGTCCGCGACTGCCGCCACCGCCTTCCTCGCGACCACACCTCGCCACAGATCGATCGATAGACCTCCCAACGCAAGCACGAGCAGCACGAGCCCCAGCACCCAGATCGTGATCGAGCCGCGCTCTCGGTTCACGGCAGACTCCGATACAGATCCACCTGTTCGGTGTGATGCACGGTCCACACCACCGTTCCCAACCCGCCGAGTCCCGGAATCTCGATCGCCGGCATCCTCACTGACACGGTCGCCGTCACCAGCCCGCCACGTCCTGTGTCGCCTTCCACCCGTACGGTCACGTCGGCTGGATCGATCCCGTAGTTCCGCGCCGTCTGTTCCACTATCACGCCTACACCTTCGACCGAGGCCGCGATCGCCGCACTGCGAGCGGTGTCCCTGGCTATCTCTCGGGCCATCATCTGACGCTCCACCCATGGCGCGAAACTCATCACAAGCAATACAGCAGGTATCAGCAGGAGACCTACTGCGGCGGCGAACTCAACCGGTACCGATCCTCGCTCTGTCACGGCACCCGTTCCTTCACGCTGCCGGCAGCAATCCGAAACGACCAGTCGGGCACACCGACCACCCACGAAGCAAACGTCACGTCGGCCGTTGCCACCACCGACACGCCATCGTCGCGACACCACACGTGCACACCGTGACCCATCGACCCACCCAGGAGGTTCGCGAGCATCGACTCCGCAGCCCGCTCGCACTCGACGACTCCCGCTCCCACCGGTGCGCCGGCCCTCACGCCCTCGGCCAGTGCTCCACGGATCACACCCTTTCCGTACTGGAACACGATCATGTTGGCGAGCAGGACGAACAGAAGGAGGGCAAGTCCCGCCGTCGCAACAAACTGCGGCGTTGAGAACCCGGCCTCGTGCTCGCTCAGCCGAGCAGCTGGGTTCTGATCCACGCGACGATATCGAGACCGAGCGCCTGCAACGCAGCCCAGATCGCGATCAACGCGAGAATCGCAAGCGCCGCGTTGCCGAGCAGCTCGGCCGTATTCAGGCCCCGCTCGTCCTTGTGCACCATCCAGATCCACATGCGGATCATCTCCTTTCTATAGGCCACCAAACACAATCCCCGGGAGGGGAGCCGCAACGAACAGCAACATGATCGGAGCGAGGATCGCGATCGTCGGGATGAGCATCGCCGCCCGTCGTTTCGTCGCCGTCCGTCGCATCGCCTCGCGGCGAGCCTCCCGGACATCCTCACTCAATGCGAGCAGTGCGCTCGCGAGGTCGGCCCCTCTCTCTTCCGCGGATGACAACAACCAGTACGTTCTCGCGACATGAGACTCGGGTGTAGATCGGGCAGCGGTCGCCAGCGCCTCAGAGGCCGGCACTCCACTCCGATGCAATCGCAGAACTTCGGCGAGTTCCGACGCCATCACCCCGGCACCGCGCTCCACGACATACCGCACGGCCTGAACAACTCCGCCGCCCACTCGAACCCGCATCGCGAGGAGCTGATTGACGGTGTACACCTCGATCCGCAACCGCATCCGACGATCTTCGACCGCCCGCTCCAGACGTCCCCGCCAGCGTGTCGCTCCGACAATTCCCCCAAGACCTGCGATTGCGAACGCCCCACCTGTCCGCATCCCGAGGACCGTCGCAGAGGCAAACCCCAGACCGATCCACACGATCGTCGATATCAGCTGACGAAGCCGGTAGGCCGCCAGTCGCCGCTCCTCAGGCACGTCGGAAAACAGATCCGCCTGTCGGAGCTTCAGTCGCATCTCGTCCTCGCCCGCTTCACCCATCAAACGGCCGAACCGCTCGGCAAGCCTCCCGACGAGCGCGTTGAGCTGACCACCAGTTGCCGGAGCCAGCTCCGGAACCCCGCCCAAGCTCACGATGCTCGCGACGCTGTACGGCCGAACCCTTGGCCCCAGCTTCCGCGACGGCTTCACGACCACCGAAGCGACGGCAGCCACGGCAACGCCGGTGCACAGAGCGACGGCAACGATCACTTTGCACCCCCGCCGAACACACGCGGCTCCTCGGGTTCACGTCCAAGACGCGCTACCAAGAGCATGCCAATCGCACTGAGCGCAGCCCCAACGATGACCACAAACACGCCTGCCGCGCTCTGATAGAAATCTCGAAACGCACCCTCACGGATCGTCAGAGCTACGAGCACCAGCCACGGCAGCACGAAAACCGCACGGGCATTGATCTTCTGCTCGAGAGACTGGGTTCGAATCTCCTCCAGCGCCCAGAGGTCTTGCGTCGCGGCCCCGGCAAGATCGTCCAGGATCTGGGGAACGATGGATCCCCCGCGCTCGTGGGCAAGAGCGAGGATCTCGATCACTCGGTCCGATGCCGGATCGGCCAGATCGGTCTTGACAATCTCCAGTGCCGCCACCACCCCCACCGTCCGTGCCATCAGCGGGAACCCTGCAAACGCCCTCTGCAGTGGTGCAGGCCCACGGTCCGCCAGGCGATCCAACGCGCGAGCCAACGACATACCCGATGCCACCGACGCAATCAGATCCCGCAGCCCATCGGGCCATGCTTCAGCGACCTCGTCCATTCGACGCGCACGCCTACGAGCAACTGAGAGTATCGGCAACGCGGCGACGGCGGCCGAAGGAAACAAGGCGATCACGACACTCCCGGTGACGGCGACGAACACAGCCAACGACACACCGGCTACGGCGAGCACCATGCCGATGAAGACCGCAGGAGACACCTCAGTACCGGCCTGGATGAGCCAACTTCTCAGTCTGATGCCCTGACCTGGTGCACGTCGCGCGCGAACCACCTGCACCCCGGCAATCGACCCGACCGCCAACACTGCGAAGGCACCCGACGCGAGGGCCGCGAGCAACTTCACAGCGGCGACACTCTCCCCTCGAGTAGAGATCGCAGAGTCATCCCGCGAGGAAGGACACGTTGAATACGACCGGTGACATCGTCGGGTGGAAACACCCCCGTCCAGTCGAGTGGGCCACTCAGGTCGTCCCTCACGAACAGTGGCTCCGTCGTGAAGTCGCTTCCAAGGGTGGGAACCACGGACAGGATCTCCATGACCCGTCGCCGCAGCCCCTCGCCCTCGCGGGCGATGCCGTCGCGATCGAGGTGCACCACAAAGTCGATTGACGACGCGAAGACGTTTCTGACCACTCCTTCGGTCACGTTCTCACCTGCCATCAACGCCGCGTTCACCAACGCAGTCAGCGCCTCACGAGCCGAGTTGGCGTGGACAGTGCACGAGAATCCACACCCAGCATTCACAGCCCTCGTTAGTTCGAACGCTTCAGACCCCCGGACTTCCCCAACGACGATGCGATCTGGCCGCATCGCAAGCACGATCTTGACGAGGTCTCTCAACGAGATCGCCCCTGTGCCATCGAGAGAAGGCGGTCTGGCCTCGTAGTACGAACCGTGAACGATCGGCACATGAAGCTCGCGCACTTCTTCGCAGCAGCGGATGCATGTGCCGGCGGGAATCGCGGCCATCAGCGCCGCAAGCAGCGACGTCTTGCCGGCACCGGGCGGACCGGAGACAACGATGCTGCTGTCGCTCCTCGCGATGGCCCAGAGAAGGCCGGCGGCTGGCAGCGTCAACGCGCCCAAGTTCACAAGCGATCCGAGCGTCTCCCTGCGCAGCGCATAGCGCCGGATCGTGACTGAGAGGCGGTCCGATATGGGTGGCATAACGGCTGTCAATCGGGCCGACTCGTTGAGCACGCGCGCCTGCACGATCGGATTCCCCGCGTCGAGGTGCCGATCGGTGTCGGCAAGGAGACGATCGACGACACGTCGGTTCTCCTTTTCGGTTGTCGGACTCCCGAGACCGTGCAAAGCGCCTTCGCGAATGAACGACACCCTGTCTCCTTCGATGAAGACCTCCTCGACACCTGAATCGGCGAGGACCTCGGTGAGCGCACCGAACCCCGCAACCGCGTGGAACACACGCTCAACCATCTCTGCAGGATCGGCAAGATGCCGGCCCGCCCCGCGATCCGCCTGCTGTCGATACGAGTCAACCGCCTCAGTCACGGCTAGCCGCGTGTCGACGAGGTCGATACCGACATCCAATCTCCTACGCTCGATGAGCTGAACTGCAGCGGCTCTGATCTCCTCATAGGCACTCATACGGCGACCCCTGCAGCGAGTCCGACCACACCTCGGAAGAACGGACCACGAGACACGGAGTTCCCTTCCCACGCGGCGCGGCGCACTCTTCGATCCTCCGGAAGGAACCCGATTGCTGAAGGTTCGAACACTCGCTTGATCTCACGGGCTACTTCGCTCCGCACGAACCCTCCCGAGGGAACCCTGTTGAACACCACCACGAACCGGGCAGCCACGTTGAGTGCCCTCGCTTCGGCCGTCCACTCCAGAAGCCGCGACACGCCACTCGGCGTGGCAACTCCCACTCCCACGATCGTGCGGGCATCGGCGACGAGGCGCCTCGCAAGGCGGAAACGGCCGTCGCCTGGAAGTCGCTCGATGCCGGAACTGATGTCGGCCACAACGACATCCGCTTGTTTCAACAGATCATCGAAGGCAGCCGCGACATCAGCAGGACGAAGCTCCGCCCAGTCTCGAGCGTTTGGAAGCCCGCACACGACATCGAAGCCTGCACTCCGGTCTGTCTCGAGTGCTTCACCGCTTCTCGACTGCTCGACCAGTGTGCGCAGGTTCGGAACAACGGGAAGCCCGAGACGTTGAGCAATCGAAGGAGCGACATCATCGGCATCGACCAGCACGGTCTGCTCGCCCGCTTCCTGAAGCGCAGAAGCGATGCCGATGGCCACCTCGGTCGAGCCTGTGCCACCGAATGGTCCGCCTACCACAAGCAGCCGCCCCGTCTCGGGCACGGATCCAGGGCCCTCAGACACCGCCGAAGGTCCCGTGGAGCGCATCTGGCCGATCCGCCGTACGAACTCCTCCGGCTCCGTAGCGGCCTCGACTACCGCATCGACGCCAAGTGCGAAGAGACGCTGTCTGCCCTCGGGGAAGTCGGTACCGTCGTACACGCCTAGAACCCTCGCCGAGCGGGAGTGGACCTCCTCCACGAGACGCCGACTGAGGAAGGAGGTGATGTCATCGACAACGAGCACCTCGAACCCGGCGACGGCCACCTCCTCCGGCCTGAGAATGCGAGCCTTGACATGGAGACCGCCATGGTCCACCGCATAGCGATGCAGCCGCGCCGCCCAGTCTCTCGGCGAAAGGACCAGCAGGACGACGGGATCGTCGATCATGGCTCGCTCGGAAAGATCATCGCCTCTGGCGGGTCGGCACCGGTCGAACGGATGATCTCGAGTGATCCTTCGGACATGGCGGCCGCCACCCGCAGGACCTCGTCGGCATCGAGTGCCAGAGTCACCGAGTAGTCGGACCCGAGCGAACCCGAGGCCTCAGAAACCGACAGTACTTCGGCACCTACAAGCACATACCGGGCGGCACCCGAACCGGACGCCACCACGTCGACGAGGTCCCCCCGCCTGAGGAGTCCACCGACGGCGTGGTCACGGTCGATCGGGATGCTCATCGCCCGACTCCCGTTGCTTTGCGTGGCCAAATCGATCTTGGAGAGAAGCGTGCCAGCAGGGATCGTTCGAGCAACAACCAGGGCAGAGTCCAGGTCGGCTCTCGATACCAATCCGCGCTCCACCGACTCCTCGGCGTGGACCGGTGTGAACGTCACCTCTGACGCATCAAGAAGTGACCCCGCGGGGAGGTCGACGGCGGCCATCGCAACATCCACCGTGTGCTGCTGCGAACGAAGGAACGCGAAGTTCAGGACAACGGCGACCATGCCGGCGAGCAGCATGACCCAATGCCCCGTCGAAAGCCGCGCGAACGGCCCTCGCCTCCCCGTCACGTCCCATTGCCTCCCAGTGACCCGGCCATCCTATCGCCGAGGTAGTGTTGTTTGCCACTGGTTGGAAGGCCGCCGTGGAGGAATCCGACATCGCCCGCGATCTGGAGAGTGAACTTCGTCGCGATGCGGAGGAAGCCGAGCATGACGCAGCGAAGCTCGCGGCACGTGCACGCCGCCTTGGAGCAGTAGCGTTCGACTCGATGGCGCGGGGCGACCTTGTGACCATCACCACACTCGGTCACTCCGTTTCCGGCACAATCCACCATGCGGCGGGTGACCTCGCGTCCGTCGCCACCGTCGACGGCTCCACGGATGTCAACCTCGGAGGGCCAATCGCTATGCGGATCACTCGCAGGGCTCATGCGTCCGGCCGAGGGCGAGCGAGAGGAGCATCGTCGTTCACGGCCCGACTGACCGAGTACGAACTGACCGGCGAACAAGTGGAGGTCGTTGCGCCTCTGGTCGATATTGTCGCGTCTGGCCAGATCACGGCCGTCGCGAGGGACCACGTGGCACTTGTCACACTCGATGAGGACAGCCTCTACATCCCGGTTGGCCACATCGCCTTCGTCGTCCGCCACGGCACACAGCAACATATGTAACGTTAGTTTAGCATGTATAGTGATATGTTGCGGACCTGTTCGACCAGGCACGGTGTCGGAGCAGCGAAGGCCGGCTCGCCCCCACCACTACTTCTTGCGTGAGCTAGGTCGACATTGTTGGCGCTACTCACGCAAGAACGGCGTGGCGGCTCCTAGCCCTCCTCGTCGACCATCTCGCTGACCGGGTGCTGTCTGAGAAAGTCGATGATCTCGTCACGGAAAAAGCGGAACGTGCGTCCCCCAGGCAGCCGGTAGGCGGGAATGCGCCCCTCCCTGGCGTACTTTCGCACCATCTGGATGTTCATCCCCAACAGCTCGGCTACGTGCACCGTGTCGAGAATCTCCGGGTACTGCTCGCCCATGCCGCTCCTTGGTGGTTGACGATAGTCTACAGCCCGAAACGCCTCGATGTCAGGGAGCAGTAGGCTACGGATCATGGACGAGCAACTACCCGATCCCGAAGTCGTCGAATCCACTGTCGCACAACCGACCAAGCTCATCCGCATCGCTTCGATGACCAGAGCAACGCTGGACGAAGTGCGCCAAGCACCCCTCGACGAGGCCGGTCGCAAGCGGCTTCTCGCCGTCTACAACAGCACCATCACCGAACTCAAAGAAGCGCTCTCCGACGACCTCCGCGAAGAACTCGACGAGGTGTTCCTGCCACTCACATCCCAGGTCCCCTCCGAGTCGGAGCTACGCATCGCACAAGCGCAACTCGTTGGGTGGCTCGAAGGACTCTTCCACGGCATCCAGGCGAGCCTCTGGACCCAGCAGATGGCGGCTCAGCAGCAGCTCGAGGAGGTTCGGGCCCGCAAGGCGCTGGAAGCCCCCGAGCAGCCGCCCGGCCAGTATCTCTAGCCCGTCGCTCTTTCCGCAGTGACTAGTCCCTTTGGCATCTAGGTCTGTAGTCACATCTTTCTCAAGACGATCCCTCGGAACGCCGATGTCCCCTCCATGGACCAGAGGCCACGTGAACGCCTGACGCGCTTGCTCATGCGCCTTCGTGACTTCGGCTACCTCATCGGCGCTTCGGTCCTCGTGTTCATCTGGTTTCTGGAGCCTTCACCGAAGGTGGCACTGCTGGCGATAGGGGCCGTCGTCGGCATCTGTCTGAACACCCTCTGGCTCAAGAGAGCAAACCCGGCATGGGGACTTGCGTACGATGTCGCAGGAACAGGGATCATCTGGTGGTTCTTCGGATCGACCCCCGCCGTGTACCTCGTCCTCGCCAGCATCACCGTCATTGCCCCCATCCTGCTGTCCCGACGGCGGGCAATCGCACTGATGAGCGAGATGTTCCTGATAACCGTTGCGATCGCAGTGGCGAGCGTGCTCTCCAGCAACCGAGCGCTCCCATACTTCTATCAGAGCGGTGTCACCTGGGTGGATCGGTTCGTGGAGTTCGGTCTCCCCCTGGTCGTGATCCTGTTCGTGGGAATTCTCGTGTTGAAGGTCTCGGACATCCTCGATCGTGCCGATCTGGATCTTGCGACCAGTGAGAAACGACTGCGGCTGACGTTCGATCGCGCCGCGACGGGCATGGTCTCCTTCGACGCCAGAGGCCTCATCACCGAAGTGAACCGGGTTTTCTGCGAACAGATCGGCTACAAGCACGACCAGCTCATAGGGATGAAGTGGTGCAACCTCATCACACCCGAAGACCAGGAGGCTGCGCACGAACGCCTCACATGCGCTCTTGCCGGGGGGCCGACCGACTGGCAGGCGGAAGACAGGCTCGTTCGCGCAGACGGGTCGGAGTACTGGGCCGGCATCACCGCCACATTGATCCACGATGAAGCCGGGGAACGAGACTCCTGCTTTCTGCAAATCGTCGATATCTCGAAACAGAAGTCGACCGAGCTGGCCCTCTCCTCGTCGGAACACAGGTACCAGGGCCTGTTCGAGGGCATCCCCGCCGCCCTCTACCGAACCAGCCCCGACGGCACGATCCTCGATGCAAACCCGGCCCTCGTCGAGCTGCTCGGTTTCCCCGACAAGGAAACCATGCTCGAGATGGACGTCAACGACGCATATGTCGACCCAACCGGACGGGACGAGATGATGAGCCGGCTCGAAGCTGAAGGGCGGCTCCTCGGCGTGGAAGAAGAGCTTGTTACCTACAACGGACGCCGGATCTGGGTGAGGGACAGCTCACGAGTCGTTTACGACGAGGACGGCGGCATCGCCTACTTCGAAGGCGCGCTCGTCGATACCACCTCCCGACACGAAGCAGAGAACGCCCTGCGTGAGTCGGAGGCACGGTTCAGGGCCATCTTCGAGCACGCGCCCGTCGGCGTCATCGCCGTCGGGATGGACCGCCGGATCATCGCAGCCAATTCCGAGCTGACGA
>CAZQMF010000047.1:0-9064 GCA_964594235.1 uncultured Acidimicrobiia bacterium | reverse complement strand
GCTACCTTCTGGTCACGACGACCGGCCGTCGCGACCGCCGAGGCATGACCCGCTCGGTTCTCGTCACCGGCGCGGGCGGCTACCTCGGCCGGCTTCTCGTCGAGTCGCTCGCAGCCTCTCCAGAAACCCTCGAGACGATCGTCGCCACGGACGTTCGTGAACCCGATCAGCGTCTCCCGGGCGTCGCGTACGTCACCATCGACGTACGCGACCCGGATCTCGTGACCGTGATCCGCGACCACCGCGTGGAGACGGCCGTGCACCTTGCCGCGATCGTTACGCCCGGCAAGAAGCCCGACCGTCAGCTCGAACATTCGGTCGACGTGGACGGCACACGCAACGTCCTCGAGGCGTGCGTCGCTGCCGGCGTCCGCAAGGTGATCGTGACGTCGAGTGGCGCCGCGTACGGCTACCACCCTGACAACCCCGAGTGGCTCGATGAGAATGACGCTCTGCGCGGAAACCCGGAGTTCGCGTATTCGGATCACAAACGGCAGGTCGAAGAGATGCTCGCCTCCTGGCGCGGGGAACATCCCGAACTCGCGCAACTCGTCTTTCGGCCCGGGACGATCCTCGGCAGGACGACCCACAACCAGATCACCGATCTGTTCGACAAGCGGGTCATGCTCGGCATCAGGGGTGCCCCTTCGCCGTTCGTGTTCATCTGGGATCTCGACGTCGTCGAATGCCTCAGGCGAGGCATCTTCACGATTGCGACAGGGACGTTCAACCTCGCCGGGGATGGCGCGGTGACGACGCGACAGCTCGCCGAGCGGATGGGCAAGCCGTACGTCGCGGTGCCCGCACCGGTGGTCCGGGCCGTTCTCTTCGTGCTGCAGCGTCTCGGCTTGACCCAGTACGGACCAGAACAGGTCGACTTCCTGCGATACCGGCCGGTGCTTTCGAACCGTCGACTGAAGTCCGAGTTCGGTTACACCCCCCGCCGGACGAGTGCGGAAACATTCGATGTGTTCTGGGCGGCGAGAGATGCCACGACGTGATCTGAACCGTGCCGTCGTGGTGATCACCGGTGCAGCCGGTGGTCTCGGCTCGGCGATGGTCACAGCGTTCGCTCGGCGTGGCGCCACGCCGGTACCGCTCGACATCGACGCCGAAGGTCTCTCCCGGACCGGACACCACGGGTACGTGTGCGACCTGACGGACCCCACCGCGGTCACGGCCGTGATTGCCGAGATCATCGACGTGTTCGGAGGCATCGACGTGCTCGTCAACAACGCAGGACTGACCCACCGCAGCGCCTTTGCCGACACCGACCCTGCCGTCCTGCGGAGAGTCATGGACGTGAACTACTTCGGGGCCGTTCACGCAACCAAGGCTGCACTCCCATCGATCGTCGAGCGGCGCGGAACGATCGTAGGGATCAGCTCGGTCGCCGGGTTCGCACCGTTGCTCGGCAGGACCGGCTACGCCGCATCGAAGCACGCACTCCAAGGATTTCTCGAGTCGCTACGCGCCGAAGTGTCCCCCACCGGTGTCGATGTCGTCGTCGTCGCTCCGAGTTTCATCGACACGCCCTTCAGATTCCGCACGCTCGACGCCGACGGGTCGATCACGACCCACCCTCAGTCGAGGGTCGGGCGCATGATGACCGCGAAGCACGTCGCGGAGGTCGTTGTCCGTGCCGTCGAACGACGGCGCGCCTTCGTCACGATCGGACTCGTCGGGACGGCATCGTGGATCTTCAACCGGGTATCGCCGAGGTTGTATGAGCGGATCATGACCAGGTCGCTCGCGTCGGAGCTCGATCGCTGATCAGTGCCGGGCGCTGCACTCGACGCAGTGGGCGGTTGCCGGGCGAGCGTCGAGACGCTCTTCGGGAATGGGTGTGCCGCAGTCGTCGCACATGCCGTAGGTTCCCTCGTCGATCTTCGCGAGCGCCCGATCGATCTGTGACAGGGTCGTCGCGAGTGAACGGGCGGTTGCCGTGGAGGCGATCCGCTCCACTGCCTCGGTCGTTCCATCTCCAACGCGCTTGCCGAACGACAGGTTGACACCGGCCTCCGGCGGTTCGGTCAGCGCAGAGAGCTCCCCGGCGACCCTCGCCCGGCGTGCCTCCAGCTCAATCCTCCGTTGGTCCGTCATCAGTAGGCTCGCTTCGCTCGCAGTCTTCAGTCACCAGTCCCCAGCACTGAGCTTCGCACACGACGGGGTCCCACAGCCACCTTCTTACCGAGAACCGACGACTGACAACCGAGAACGGCCGGCGGAGCCGGCCTAGAACGGGATGTCTGTGAAGAACTCCGACGCCGCCTTCTCTGTGGGCTCTTCGACTCGCGCGGGAATCCCGAGCCGTTCGCGAAGCGCCTCGTACCCGCCGGACTCCAGCTCGTCCGCGAGATCCCGCCCGCCGGACTCGACGATCCTGCCGTGCATCATGACGTGGATGCGATCGGGAGTCAGGTAGTTCAGGATCCGCGTGTAGTGGGTGATGAGCAGCACGGCCACCTCGGGCCCTCTGAGCTCCTCGACGGCGGCCGCCACCTCGCGAACGGCATCGATGTCGAGACCGGAGTCGATCTCGTCGAGGATCGCGGCGTGCGGTTGGAGCATCGCCATCTGAAACATCTCGGATCGCTTCTTCTCGCCGCCGGACAACCCGGTGTTGACCGAACGATCGAGGAACGGAGTCATTCCGAACGTCTCGGCGGTAGAGGCCATCTCGGCTTCCACCTCGTCGACACCGATACCGCGTTCGTCGCCGAGTTCGAGGATGAACTCGCGCAGCCCGACACCGGGGACCTCGACGGGGTCTTGAAAAGCCATCAGGAGGCCGAGCTTGGCCCGCTCGTCGACCGGCTTGTCGAGCAGCTCGACACCGTCCAAGGTTGCCGAGCCGTGGCTCTCGTAGCCGTCCCGACCGGTGAGCACATAGCCGAGCGTCGACTTGCCAGAACCGTTCGGTCCCATGATCACGTGCAGCTCGCCGTACGGAATCTCCAGGTCGACTCCTACGAGGATCTGCGTGTCGCCGACGGAGGCACGAACGTCATCGATCTTGAGGCTGCTCACGTCACCACCTCCAGCAACACGTCGCCATCCTGGATCTTGGTCGGATAGACCGGCACGGGCGCCGTCGCAGGCAGTGAGTGGGGCCTGCCGGTCTCCAGGTCGAACTCGGAGCCGTGTCGGGGGCACTCGACCATCCCGTCGAACACCTCCCCTTCGGCGAGCGACGCGTCGGCATGGCTGCACCGGTCCGCAAGCGCGTACACCGAGTCATCAACCCTGAACAAGGCGATCACATCCTGTCCGATCTCCACCCGCACGCCGTAACCGTCGGGGAGATCTTCGAGTGCGGCGATCCTGACCCAGTCGGCCATCAGACCCTCCCCTCCTGTTGGGCGGTGACGAATCGCCGGTTCATGGCGACCCTGGCGGGAGCGGCGAGTTCGGGCTGGGGCAGACGTTCCAGCGCTTCTTCGAAGAAACCGTGTACGAGCAGCCGAGCGGCCCGAGGATGGCTGAGCCCCCTGCTCATCAGGTAGTAGAGCGGTTCCTCGTCGAGTGGGCCGACCGTCGAGCCATGCCCGCAGATCACGTCGTCGCAGAGAATCTCGAGGTTGGGGACCGAGTTCGCCCGTGCCCCGTCCGACAGCACCAGGTTGCGGTTGGTCTCGAACGCGCTCGTCTTTGAGGCTTCTTTCTCGATGCGGACGAGACCCGTGAATACGGATTCGGCATGATCCTGTACCGCGCCTTTGAGGAACACGTCCGATGAGGTGCTCACACCCACATGGTGCATGACGAGCCGGTAGTCGAGGGTTTGGTCGTGCTCCCCGTAGAACGCTCCCACCAGGTCGGCATGTCCACCGTTGCCTCGGAGGTCCATGTTGAGGTCGACCCTGCCGAGCAGGCTACCGATGCCGACTTCACCGAGATGCACCGTGGCGTCACGGTTGATGACGACCCGTTCGTGGATGATGACCCGGGCGTCCGACCCGAATCGCTGATACGTGGTGAGGTTGAGGCGTCCGGCATCACGAACAAACGCTTCGACGTGCGGGTTGACGACGAGGCGTTCCCCTTCAGGAGACCTGAATCCGACGACGACCGATGCCTGGGCGTCGCGGTCGACGACGATCGTCACGTGCGGGAAGCTCACGGTGCCTTCTCCCGTTGCCTGCACGTCCACGTAGAACGGCCGTTCCACGGTTCGTCCTGCCGGGATGTGGAGGAATACACCGTCCCTGAAGAAGGCATGGTGGGCCGCGGCAAACAGATCGACGGCGGGATCCACAGCCGTGCCGAGTAGCGAAATCACATCGCCGTCGGACGCGGCGGCGGTCACCAACGTGGCGTTTGGCGAACCGTCGGTCTCGGCGAAGCCGTTTACGATCAACGCCCGTCCGGCGACCTCCCCCAGGGCTGCGGCGATTTCGTCAGGTTCGTCGATCGGTGCCGCTCGCTCCGCGAGAGAGAAGTCGGCAAGCGAGAAGTCGAGGTCGACGTACTTCCATGACTCCTCGTTGGGCGAGGGCATGGAGGAGGCGAGGAACCGCTCGAACCCGGACGATCGAAGGGGTTTCGTCCACGCCGGTACGGTCGCGGTCAACTGGTCGAATGTCGATTGATCAAGTAGCTGCATCGGCTCCTCTCGAAACGCCATCCTATTACCACTGCGGAGACAGGGGAAATTGCCGTCACGGTACCCCGGCCAGCCTCGCAGCGCGCCCGATGACGTCGTCGAGCATCTCCTCGGTGAGCCGCCCGGTGAAGGTGTTTTGCTGGCTCGGGTGGTAGCTCCCGATGACGATTGGTCCGGCCGGCCGCAGATCCACTACGACCCCGTGGCCGAACCGCGGTCGAGGCCGCGGGAGCTCCACCTGCCTTCCGGAGAGGATGCGCAGCACCTGATCGAACGCGAGTCCGCCGAGCGCGAGAACCACCCTCAGGTCGGGGAGGATCTCCATCTCTTGTTCGAGCCAGGGACGACACGCGGTCCGCTCCTCCGTTGTGGGCTTGTTTCCTGGCGGTGCGCACCGAACGATGGCGCTCACGAACGCACCGGCGAGTCGCATGCCGTCGTCAACGGAGATCGATTCGGGCCGGGACGCGACCCCTTCCTTGAAGAGGGCCCGATACAGCCAGTCGCCGGATCGGTCGCCCGTGAACATCCGGCCGGTGCGGTTCGCTCCGTGTGCGGCCGGCGCCAACCCGACGATGAGGAGCCGTGCATCAGGATCCCCGAAGCCCGGAACGGGTTTTCCCCAATACACCTCGTTCCGGAAGGCGGCCCGCTTCACCACGGCAACCTGCTCACGCCACTCCACGAGGCGAGGACAGCGACGGCACTCGGTGACCTGCCGTTCGAGCCGATCCAGCATCATGGGGCAGGCTCCAACGCCTTCTCGGTCACGCGCGATCCCGGGTTCCACAGCATCCAACCGAGGTCACCGGCGGCGTCGATCTCCGCCCTGACGCTCGACGCCCCGTAGTTGAAGTCGGCAATCCAGGGTCGCATGATCGTTGTCGAAGGCAGCCGAGGCATGCCGTCGGCGAGTGCGTTCTGCACGACGGCAAACGGATGGTCGGCAGGTGAGTCGAACCCGATCCAGCCGTCGCTGTAGTGGTCCGGGTAGACCATCGGCGACAGCGCGTCGACCTGAGCGCCGATCTCCTCGGGGCGCTGTCCGATCCCCTGATCATTCCGGGTGGACAGAACGATGGCGAACACGTCGGCCGATAGAGCACACCCGAGTGGGTGCAGGGCGGCACGGGCTTCCTCGAGGAACGAGCCGATCACCTCGAGCCGATCTGCCTGGCCGTCGGCCCCCACGTAGATGCCGTCGCCATCCAGGGACATCCCTGCCTTGAGCCCGGTCGGAAACCGGACGTAGTCGAACTGGATCTCATCGACACCCGCTTTGCACGCTTCGACGGCGAGGTCGATGTTGTACGCGCGAGCGTCGGGGTCTGTCGGATCGAGAAACGCCTGACTCCCTTTCCGTAGCGGCTTCGACCCGACTCGAATCGCGAGGTCGGGGCGCGCCGGCGCGACGATCGGATCCTCGAACGACACCACTCGTCCGATGACGTACAACCCCCGGTCGTGCATCTGCGTCACGACGTCACCGAGCCGGTAGGCGGGATCGACGGCGCCAACCTCGAGAGCGAGCGGTACCCGGGATTCGTATCGGATCTTCCCAGACTCGTCTTTGATGTCGAACACGACCGAGTTGATCTCCGTACGATCGGCGATATCGAGGAACGGCTCCCACCTGTCACCTCGTGGGAGCCCGGATACGGCGTGAAGCGCCTTGACGACGCGCGGGTCGAGTTGGATGTCGAGGCCGTCCGTCATCCCGTCCCACTCGACATCGACGGGCAGCCACGCCGGTCGGGCGATCGATACGGTGCCCGGGACCGCTGGTGACAACTCGAACGACCCGTCGGGTCCGGTGAAAGAAGTGGCGGAGCCGAGCGAGATCCTTGCGTCGGGAAGCGGCACTCCCGATGTCGCCGAGACCGCGCCGTGTAGTACTACCGGCTCGAGTCTGAGCGTGATCGGACGTGAAGGCGGCAGCATCACCATCATTGATGCCGGCAGGTATCCCGCGGCCGAAGCTTCCACCTCGATCGGAAAGCCACCGGGCTTCACGAGCGCCTCGGTTTCGCCACGCGTGGTGCCGATGGTGATGTCGGGATCCGGGATCGGACGGCCGTGTCCATCAACGACCCGAACGACGACATTCACGGGCGGCGTCGTTGTGGTCGTGGTTGTCGTCGATGTCGACCCGACCGTGACCACATCGGAGCACCCGGCGGCGACCAGCGCAGCAGCCACGACGACGAACATGAGACGACGCATTCGGACAGCGTACCGGCGGTCTCGGAATGCGCAGTGCGGACAGGGTCTTTCGGCGGTCGGTCCTCGCCGTTTGCCCCGTTGAGGGGGACCGCCGGTCGTGGTACCTTGGAGACGCAACAGAGCAAGGGGTCCGGTTGGTGAGAACGCGGCGCACATCGATCCCACTTCACGACACCGTCGGCATGTACCTCGAAGAGGTGTCGTCCCACGGCTTGTTGACGGCCGAAGACGAAGTACAACTCTCACGTGCGATGGAGGCAGGTCGCAGGGCACAGCGCAGGCTGGACGACTCCACGCCACTGACGGTCGAGGAGCGGGCACACCTCAATCGTCTCGTTCACGAGGGGAATGAGGCGAAGATGGCCTTCATCAGATGCAATCTGCGCCTCGTCATCTCGATCGCCAAGCGCTACACGGGTAGAGGTCTCGATCTCCTCGACCTCATCCAGGAAGGCAACCTCGGATTGATCAGGGCCGTGGAGAAGTTCGATTGGCGCAAGGGGTTCAAGTTCTCCACCTATGCAACCTGGTGGATCAGACAGGCGATCACTCGAGGGCTGGGGAATCAAGCGAGGACGATACGGCTGCCTGTGCACATGGTCGATGTCGTCCGGACGGTTCAGGAAACGGAACAGACACTCACCGAGTTGCTGCACCGTACCCCGACCAGCGCGGAGATCGCCGAAGCCAGCGGACTCGACATCGACCGGGTCATTGCCGCAATCACCGCACCGAACGACACCGTGTCACTCGACCGTCCCGTCGGTGACGACGGCGACGCGGAGTTGCACGACTTCGTGGAAGACGACACGTCCCCGGACCCGTTCGGGTATGTCGTCGACATCATGCGAGGTCTCTACCTGAAGGATGCGATGGCTGCGCTCGACGAACCGGAGCGAATGGTGCTGATCCTCAGGCACGGACTCGACGACGGCATCCCACGTACCCTGTCCGAAGTCGGCAAGCTCCTCAACCTGACACGCGAGCGCATCCGCCAAATCGAATCCCGTGCCCTGTCGAAGCTTCGCCACCCATCCTGCGACTTCGATCTGGTCTCGCTCATCTGATCCCTACAATGATCGAATGCTCGGCCTGCTCTTCTTCAACCTGTTGTGGGCGCTGTTCATCGCGTCGATCATCGGGGCCATCGGAGCCAGACTCGCCGGGCGCCGCCAGCTCGGCTGCCTCGGCTCCATCGCACTGGGGTTCATCGGCGCACTCGTCGGATGGTGGATCGCGACGAAGCTCTCCCTCCCACTCGGACCGACCGCCTCCGGACTGCCCGTGATCTGGGCGATCGTCGGTGCCGCTCTCTTCATTGCCGTGCTCAACCTGCTGTCCGGCAAGCGATGAAGAACATCAGCAAGCTGGAGATCGCCCGAAACTGGCTCCCCCGATACACGGGGATGGCACTGGATGAGTTCGGCGACTACATCCTGCTGACGAACTTCGCCGCCTACATCGAACGATTCGCTGAGCGCTTCGGAGTGCCGATCCGTGGCATGGACCATCCCATGCAGGCGGCCTCCAACGGCCACGGCCTCACGATCATCAACTTCGGGATCGGCACCTCGAACGCCGCGACGATCATGGATCTCCTCATCGCGGTCGAACCGGGAGGTGTGCTGTTCCTCGGCAAGTGCGGCGGTCTCAAGCAATCAACCGAAATCGGACACTTCATCCTGCCCATCGCCGCCATCAGGGGCGAGGGCACGTCGAACGACTACTTCCCGCCAGAAGTGCCCGCACTCCCCTCGTTCAAGCTGCACAAGTTCGTGTCGGACAAGATCATGCAACAGGGCTTCGAGTACCGGACCGGTGTCGTGTACACCACGAACCGCAGGGTCTGGGAGCACGACCAGGCCTTTCTCGAGCGTCTCCACGAGCTGACAGCGCTGGCGATCGACATGGAGACGGCCACCTTGTTCATCGTGGGGCACGCCAACCAGATCTCGCGAGGGGCACTGCTGCTCGTCTCCGACGTCCCCATCACCCCGGAGGGCGTCAAGACGGAGCAGAGCGACCAGGCGGTCACCCGCGACTGGACCGATGTCCACCTCGACCTCGGGATCAGGGCGATGACCGAGATCGCCGAACAGGGCGAGCCCATCAAACATTTCACGTTCTAGTCCGCCTCGACCTGTGAGTTATCGCCTCTGGGTCATGTCGGTAGGAATCGCGTCCCTGAGTCTCGAGACAAACGAGGCCGCGTTCTCGCTGAAGACCGCGAGCGAA
>CAZQMF010000046.1:0-9172 GCA_964594235.1 uncultured Acidimicrobiia bacterium | reverse complement strand
TGTTGAGCAGGGGACGACAGCCGGTGGCGGCGGCCGATCTGCTCAGATCGGAGGGTGCCAGAATGCTCTTCACCACGGCGAAGGATGAGTACGACATGGTGCTCGTCGATGCCCCGCCGCTTCTGCAGGTCGCGTATGCGAGCACGATCGCAGGGCTCGTTGATACGGCCTTGGTGCTGGTGGCACACCGTGGGGGGGTCACACAGCTCGACGAGGCGAAAGACCGCCTGGGTCTCATCGGAGTCCCGGTCCTCGGGTACATCTACAACTCATCCCCCCTCAGGCGCGAGATGACCGTATCCGAAGGATCCACGGCCGACGTGCTCGGCGACATGCGACACCTCAGCCCGGACGAGGGGAAGGGTAGGTCGGGGTCCTCGAAGAGGCGGACGCGCTGAGATCAACCGAGGGGTTCGAGACGTGAGAGTGCTCCAGGTCCACAACCGCTATCGGCAAGCGGGTGGTGAGGACACCGTCGTCGCCAGGGAGCGGGAGCTCCTCACGAGCGCAGGACACGAGGTGCTCCAATACCAGGTCGAGAACCCGCTGGGCGCGATTGGCGCAGCGTCAACGCTGCTCATGTCGGCGTGGAATCCAGTGTCGGCCCGCAGTGTCAAGCAAATCACAGCCGAGTTCCAGCCGGACGTGGCGCACATTCACAACACTTGGTGGGTACTGTCAGCTTCGGTGGTCGCGGCGCTCGGTTCGATCCCGACGGTGGTGACACTGCACAACTACCGTCTGCTGTGCGCCAATGCACAGCTGTTCAGGGACGGGCATCCGTGTGAGGACTGCGTGGGAAGAGGACCCTGGAGGGGGGTGCAACACCGCTGCTATCGAAGGTCCTTCCCGGCATCGACGCTTGCGGCAGCCGCTATCAGCATTCCGCGTCGACTGGATGTGTGGCGAAACGTGGACCTGTTCCTCGCCTTGACAGACTTCGCCGAGGGTCGATTCGTTGCCGGTGGCATACCCGAAGAGAAACTGGTCGTCAAACCCAACTTCGTCGACGATCCCGGTCCGCGTCCGGTGTCCCCATCGGAAAGCCGGACAGTCCTGTTTGCAGGGCGCTTGAGCAAGGAGAAGGGGATCGATGTCTTGCTTGACGCGTGGCGCGAAGCATCGCCCGAGGGACTCGAGCTGGTGCTGGTCGGCGATGGTCCTCTTCGTGCCGGCCACGAGTCGTCGGCACCGTCCGGCGTACGCTTCGTCGGCCGGGTCCCTCGAGATGAGATCGGTGAGCTGATGCTGGCGGCCCGCGCCCTGGTGTTCCCGTCGATCTCGTACGAGGGCCAGCCGATGGTGCTGCTCGAGGGGCTCGCTGCCGGGCTTCCGATTTTCGCCTCCGACATTGGCGGTGTGTCTGAGACGGTTGGTAGTGGTGGCTCGGCAAGTCTGGTGCGTCCAGGAGATCGATCGGCGTGGGCCGACTCGATCCGTCGACTAGCGGACGACTCGTGGGTGAACGGCGCCGGGAGGCGCTCACGGTCCGTGTTCGAGTCCCGCTACTCGGCGGAGCACGCCCTGAACGCCCTGATGACTGCCTATGAGGTGGCCATCGCCGAGCACATCACCTGATTGCCAGGTGGTTGGCTACACATCCACCCCTGCTTCTGCAATCGTGCCAAGTCCCTTCGAGATTTCCTTCGAGACCGAGAGAGCAGGGCGGTGCCAATCACGCCGATCTGGCCCGCTTGACTGGGGAAGTCGGCGGTCTAGGGTTCTCCGCGACTTCGCCGGGACAGAGGGGACTGTCATGATTCTGATCAGCTCGGCCTTGCCGAAGTCGGCGAGCACGCTGATTGCGGACTACCAGGAGGAGCTGCTGAAGGTGGCAGGCAGGCGTTCGGGCCAGGCGAAACTCCATGAGATCTTCAACGGCAGGTACATAGATCGCTTGGGTCCCTTGGAAGTGGTGAGGCTGATCTATCTCGGCGCTCGCTACGGCTCGCTCGTCGTCAAAACCCACTCCAGTCCGCAACCGTTGGTCCGGGCACTTGTACTGCTGGGCCTCGCCAAGGCCACCGTGTGCTACCGGGATCCCCGGGATGTGGTCCTGTCGGTGATCGATCACACGGAGCGAAGTCGGAAAGGGCTCGCCCCACCTGCATTCACGGGGTTTGAGGACGTCGAGGGGTCGATCCCTCGAGTTCGTTCATGGCTGACGCTCGTCGACCGCTGGGAGCGGTTCGGGAGGGCTCACTTCATTCGATACGAGGATCTGATGGAGGATCACGGACGCGAGTTGCGGAAGATGGTCGAGTATCTCGGCTGGGACATCTCGGAGTCCGAACTGGAGGAAGTCGTCCGGAAAAAGGAGAGCGGAAAGGCGACCTCCTGGAATTTCAACGCCGGAAGGTCGCAGAGGTATCTGTCGGAAATGGCCCCGTCCGAGATCGAGGCCGCTACCCGTGCGTTCGAGCGGTTCCTCACCGACCATGGCTACGACACTGGCGGTGACTAGGTTCGATCCGCTCGCCTTCTGGTGGATTGGATGGTGAGGTCTCTGGCGAGCAGCGCGAGGTAGGCGGGGTTGTTGAACAGGTACCTCCGCCACAGTCGGCGGGGTTCATGGATCAACCGATGGACCCACTCGAGGCCCGTCGCCTGCATCCATCGGGGGGCCCGGGGCGCGCTCTGTGCGATGAACTCGAATGCAGCTCCGACGCCAAGGAGGCCCACACCGGGGACGTGTGGACGGACGCGCTGCATCCACAGCTCCTGCTTGGGCATGCCGAGCCCGACCCAGACCAGATCGGGGTTGGCATCTCGGATCCGACGTGCTGCGTCGTGGATGTCCTCGTCGGTCGGGGGACGAAACGGGGGAGCGCAGCTCCCGACGATGACCACTCCGGGTACCGTTTGTCGAACCGCCTTCATGAGTTCGCCGAGAGTGTCTTCGGTGCTGCCGTAGAAGTAGTGGCTCCATCCCCTCGCGATTCCCGCTCGGAGCGCTTCCTGCATGAACGTGGGGCCGTCGACTCTGCGCTGCGCCTCGCGTCCCATCGCCCGGAGCCCCCACACGATCGGCATCCCGTCCGGTGCGGCAACATCCGCGCCGGCAAGGGCGGCGGCGACCGAGGGGTCCCTGCGGGCGGTCATGACCGAGTGGACGTTGCAGAACGCAATGACCGTGGCCTTGTCGTCCGGGCGGTGCTCCAGCAGATCGAGCACCTGCTCGATCGAGGTTGCGGAAACCGGCGTCCCTACCACGCTGATGCGATCCGGCCACGGGTCGTTCACTTGGGTTGGTGCTCCTGCCACCACTGGACGGTCCGGCGCAAGCCGTGCTCAAGATCGACCTCTGCCTCGAATCCGAAGTACTGGAGGGCGCGGCTCGTGTCCAGCATTCTCCTCGGTTGCCCGTCCGGCCGTGTCGTGTCCCATCTGATCCCGCCTTCGTAGCCGGTGATTGACGCGATCGTCTCGACCAGGTCACGGATCGAGATCTCGCGCCCGGCCCCGACGTTGACAGGCTCCGAGCCGTCGTATCGTTCGGTGGCAAGGACGATCGCCCGGGCGGCGTCTTCCACGTACAGGAACTCCCTACTGGCCGATCCGGTGCCCCACACTTCGACGGCAGGCGCGCCGCTGTCTCGTGCGGCGACGAACTTGCGGATCAGGGCTGGGATGACATGACTAGTCTCGAGATCGAAGTTGTCCCTTGGACCGTACAGGTTCACTGGCAGCAGGTAGATGCCGTTGAAGTCATACTGATCGCGATAGGCCTGGAGCATGACGAGCAGCGACTTCTTGGCGATGCCGTAGGGAGCGTTGGTCTCTTCCGGGTAGCCATCCCACAGGTGCTCCTCGTTGAACGGCACGGTCGTGTACTTCGGGTAGGCGCATACGGTGCCGACCTGTACGAGCTTCTCCACGCCGGCACGGCGACTCTCTTCGATGACGTTGATGCCCATCGCTGCGTTGGCGTAGAAGTAACGACCCGGGTTGGCCCTGTTCGCGCCGATTCCTCCGACCTCCGCTGCGAGATGCACGACGATGTCGGGGTGCTCGTGCTTCATGAGGTTTCGAACGGCGAGCTGCTCCGTCAGGTCGACGTCTTTCCGGCGGGGGATGCTCACCTCGCAGCCCAACGCTTCGAGGCGTGTACATACGTACGAGCCGAGGAATCCGGCTCCTCCGGTCACCAGGACTCGCCTGCCTGCGAGATCGGTCACTCGGGTCTCCCATTTCGCCACTCGATCTGCTTGAGGCCCGCGTCCACGAGCGTGCGTTCTTGTTCGGCGAGTTCGAGATCGGAGCGGATCATCATCGCCACCAGCTCTGCGAATCCGACTCGAGGCTCCCAGCCGAGCGTCGTACGGGCCTTGGAGGCGTCTCCCTGGAGGATATCCACCTCCGCCGGTCGGAAGTACCGTGGGTCGGTCCTCACGTGATCCCTGTAGTCGAGATCGAGCAACCCGAACGCTTCCTCACAGAACTGCCGTACCGAGTGACGCTCGCCGGTGGCGATCACGAAGTCGTCGGCGTCTTCCTGTTGGAGCATCAACCACATCGCTTCGACGAAGTCGCCTGCGAATCCCCAGTCTCGTTCAGCTTCGAGATTGCCCAAGAACACGAAGTCCTGGAGGCCGAGCTTGATCCTCGTCGCTGCACGCGTGATCTTGCGCGTGACGAACGTCTCGCCTCTCCGCGGCGACTCGTGGTTGAACAGGATGCCGTTGGTCGCGAACAGGCCGTAGGCCTCCCGGTAGTTCACTGTCTGCCAGAACGAATACACCTTGGCGACCCCGTAGGGACTGCGTGGGTGGAACGGGGTTCGCTCCGTCTGCGGGGTCTCTGCCACTTCGCCGAACATCTCCGATGAGCTGGCCTGATAGAAGCGGACGCCCGAGTCGAGCTGCCTCACCGCTTCGAGGAGACGCAACGTGCCGACCGCGTCAACTTCGGCCGTGTAGATGGGATTCTGGAAGGAGACCCCCACGTGCGACTGGGCTCCCAGGTTGTAGATCTCCGTTGGTGTCACCTTTTCGAGCAGATGCACGAGGCTGTTAGCGTCACTGAGATCGCCGTAGTGAAGGAAGAGGTTCGCGGACAGGCTGTGCGGGTCAATGTAGAGGTGATCGATCCGTTCGGTCGCGAACGTGCTGGAGCGACGAATGAGCCCATGCACCTCGTACCCCTTCCCGAGCAGAAGCTCGGCGAGATACGATCCGTCTTGTCCGGTGATCCCGGTGATGAGTGCGCGCCCCGGCATGACACACCTCCCACCACTTAGAGTAGTTGGAAGACTGCTCGCGGTGCAACCCCCATGAGGATCTCTTGGTAGTCTTGGCACTCGTCGACCAGACTTGCCCGATGAACGATCTGCCACCCGATAGGGCCACCGCACGACGCACCCTTCGCCCGGGCGCCTTTGTTGTGCTTGTAGGGCCCGACGGCGTGGGCAAGACGACCGTGGCGCGCCACCTGCTCCGAATTGCCGATGGGCAAGGTGCCTACCTCCACTTCAATCCACCCCTGATGACTGATCTGGCCACTGCACTGCCGGCTCCCAAGACCCCTCCGGGCAAAGCCCCATTGACCGGTTCACGTGTCCTCGGTTGGGTGAGGATCCTGCGGAACCTCGTGCGATTCTGGGCGGGCTACATCCTGCGGGTCAGACCGGCGGTGAGACGGGGCATGCTGGTTGTGGCTGATCGCTGGGGGTATGGCTATCTGGTACAGCCAACGGCACTGAAGTTTTATGGCCCTGACTGGATGGCGGACCGCGTCGTGGCCCTATTCCCACACCCTGATCTTGTCGCGAATCTCACCGCTCCACCGGAGATCATCCTCGCTCGCAAGGCCGAGCTCTCCCTCGAGCAAATCAGAACTGAGCTGAAAGGATGGGCCCGGCTCCAAGTCCCCATGCTGAGATCCTTCGATACCGAGAAGTCGGCGAACGAGACTGCAGCCTCGATTGCCGAGGTTGTCGGATGGTGAGGAGGACATTCCGCTCGTTTCCTCCAGGGCGCGGTCACCTGAAGATCCCCACGTCCTCACGCCGGGCGGCTCGTGCCGGCCTAGCGCTGTACGCTCCGTGTCGTCCGAAGGGGATTCTGGTCAGATGGGCTGCGTGGAGGATCGTCGGTGTCTTGGGCGCCTATGCGACACCGGGACGCCCAACGGAGTGGCGTCCTCCCGTGCGGGATTCGGTGTGGGCGGATCTGACCGACGTATGGCGCGATGAGATCGGTCCGTTCGACGGCCTCGCCGTGTACGAGCGCCCGCAGGCCTCACGGAGCGGGTTCGCCGCGCTGCTGTTGGAGGCCGGGGATCCACGAGCGTTCGTCAAGCTCCGCGAGAACGAGGAGGCTCCGCTTGCGAACGAATGGCAGGCGCTTGGAGCGATCTCCCGCTCCAACCCCACGCTGTTTCTCGTGCCACGGCCCCTGGCGAGTGGGAACATCGGAGGCTGGTATTTCCTGATGACGACCGCGTTGTCGCCGGGGCTTCATCGGATGCCTCACCAGCCCGCACTCTCCGAGATCCTCGAGGATGTTCGGCGAGGCCTTTCCTCGCTCGAGCGCCCCGCCGGAGTCCCCGGCACGTGGGAACCGATGCATGGTGACTTCACCCCGTGGAACCTGCGTCAACGTTCCGATGGCTCGCTGTTCCTGATCGACTGGGAGGATGCTGGGTGGTCCCCCGCGGGGTCCGACGAAGTGTTGTATCGGGCCGTGGAAGCGGTGTTCAGTGGCTCCGCTGTGAAGGGCGACCTGCCGGAGGACGCCGTGCAGTTCTGGAGAGAGCGGCTGGCCATTCGTGTCGAGAACGGGAAGTTGGCGGGGGATGCTGATTGGCGTCTGGCCAGCCGGCTGTTGGCCGTTCTAGGGACCGTCTGATGGCCTGGCGCAGGGAGGCGTGGGCAGGGGGGCCGCTTGGCGTCGCGGGTACCGGTCGGAGCTGCACGCAATCCATCTGCTCATCGGCTCTGTTGGTTAGGCTGTCCGGACAGCGGGAGGCGACATCGTGGTAGGAAGACATCGTGGAGGAACGTGTGACGGGGTGTTGTCCAGGGCCCTCGGGCAGCCGGAGTGAGCGCGCCTGATGAACAGCCAAGTGCTCTACATTCTCGGATCAGGCCGCAGCGGTAGCACGATCCTTGCGAACATCCTCGGATCATGTCCCGGAATCGTGTCGGTGGGCGAGTTGTACTACATCTGGGATAGGGGCTTCGAGCAGAACAGGCGGTGTGGCTGCGGGGAGTGGTTCAGCGACTGCGACTTCTGGACGGCGGTGACCACCCGTGCCGGCATTGATGGAGAGGTAGCCCGAGACGGACTGCGGTTGAGGGGGGAGCTCGCTCGCACTCGGAGCGTGCTGAGGTCGACCCCGTCGCTCTCGAACGAGTTCGGGAGCCTCATCAGATCCATCTACGACTCAATAGCAGCGGTCGCTGGAGCCGAGGTCATCGTTGACTCCTCCAAGCACCCCGTATACGGGAACGTGGTCGCGACCACCGCAGGGATCGACACGTTTGGGTTGCTGCTCATTCGGGATCCGCGAGCGGTTGCGTACTCGTGGGCAAGGCGGCGGTCACAGCCGGACAAGCCGGGAGAGGCCTACATGACCACCCACGGCCTCGTCCAGAGTACCGCGATGTGGGTGGTGTGGAACTCCCTCTCCGAGATCCTGTGGCGGAACCGGGCGAACAGGTTTGTGAGGATGCGGTATGAGGATTTCGTGAGCGGACCCGACCAGGCCTTCGCCGACATCGGTCGCCTCGTTGGAGTGCCGCTGACGCCTCCGAAGACAGATGATGGTGCGTTTGTGGTGTCGAACTCGCATACGCTTTCGGGTAATCCGGTTCGATTCAAGACGGGACCCGTTTCTCTGTGCCCTGACCAGGAGTGGGTGGTCGAGATGCCGCGTAGTCGCAGGGCGGCCGTGACCATGCTCTCCATCCCATGGCTCGCACGATACGGGTACCTCGGGTCGACATAGCGCGAGGATGTGTGTGGAGTGGAGCGAACACGCGAAGTGGGACTTCGATCGTGAGGATCCTCGTAGTCAAGGGACCCCTCGCGCAGGAGCAGCTGACGCTCCTGCGCGCGTGCGCCCGTTTGGAGGTCGAGATCAAGGTCGTCGGCTTCTCGGGGGCGCGCCCAGGGAAGTGGTGGTCCGATCCGGCCGACGAGGACGCATTGGTCGAGCGCCTGACCCCGGTGAGACTGAGCAACTGGCACATCGGCTGGCTCTATCGAGGGTTCCGTCCGGTCGTCGAGGAATTCGATCCTGACCTGATCCACGTCGTATCTGAACCGTGGGGATTGCTGGTCGGTCAGGCGTTGCGGACCAGACGACCGGTCGTAGCCCATGGAGCGGAGAATCAGAGCTACGTCCACGGGGCGAAGTGGGAGGGGCCCCTGCGGAAGGGGTTGGCTAGACGGTACCTTCGCCAACTCTCTGGGTTCGCGAGCTGGAATCACGCGGGGATCGGCCTCGCACATGGTCAGGGATTGCCGGGCTCGGTCCCGACGCTCGTGGCTCCGGCCGCCGTGAGCGATCCCGCCCCGTTTCTCGAGGCTGCTCGCCATCGGGATGCACACCGCAGCCAATTCGGGATGGACGACCGAATCCGCTACGTGGGGTTCGTCGGGCGTTTGGCTCCACAGAAGGGACTTGCCGATCTCATAGACGCGATCGGCAAGCTGGGCCGGGATGATGTGGAGCTCGTCGTGGCGGGAGCCGGTCCTGCCCGACGAGACTTCGAGCGCCAGGCGCGATCCATCGATGTCAAAGTCAACTTTCTCGGGCTCGTGCCTCTCTCTGATATCCCTGAGGTCATGTCGGCCGTGGACCTGATGATCGTGCCGTCGGTTACGACGCCGGAGTGGTCTGAGCAGTTCGGCCGGGTGGCGGTTGAGGCGATGTTCGCGGGAACACCTCTTATCACCTCGAGTTGCGGTGCGTTGCCGGAAGTAGTGGGCGACAGCGCCCTCATCGTGCCTGAGCGATCGCCGAAGCCACTTGCCGAGGCGATCGAGAGACTGCTGAACGATTCCCCGTTCTCGACCGATCTCGCCGATTCAGCCAGAGAACAAGCCCTGCGACGCTTCCATCCTGACGCCCTTGCGGGCATGCTCGTTCGATTCTGGAGTGAAGTGGTTTCCGGCGCTCACCATGTCTGGACAAACCGGTGAGTGTTAGTTGAAGCTGGAGTGGG
>CAZQMF010000045.1:0-9668 GCA_964594235.1 uncultured Acidimicrobiia bacterium | reverse complement strand
GCGTCAAGGTGTACGAGGCGATCGTCAAGGGCGACAACATTCCCGAGCCGGGAATTCCGGAGTCGTTCAAGGTGCTGATCAAGGAGATGCAGAGCCTCTGCCTCAACGTCGAGATGCTCTCGGCCGGTGAGGAAGTGGAGCTGCGGGACCTCGAAGAAGATGTGTACCGCACGGCTGAGTCCCTCGGGATCGACCTGTCCCGTCCGGAACGCCGCGAGACCACCACTGTGTAAGGAAGGAGTGCTGTGCGCCAGCCCTTCGATGAACTGAAGATCAGCCTCGCGACGACCGACCAGATTCGTGCCTGGTCGTTCGGAGAGGTGAAGAAGCCAGAGACGATCAACTACCGGACGCTGAAGCCCGAGAAGGATGGTCTGTTCGACGAACGGATCTTCGGGCCGACGAAAGACTGGGAGTGCTACTGCGGCAAGTACAAGCGGATCCGCTACAAGGGGATCGTCTGCGAACGCTGCGGCGTTGAGGTGACGCGCTCCAAGGTGCGGCGCGAGCGGATGGGGCACATCGAGCTCGCCGCCCCGGTGACCCACATCTGGTTCTTCAAGGGCGTGCCGAGCCGCCTCGGCTACCTGCTCGACATGTCTCCGAAGGAGCTCGAGAAGGTCATCTACTTCGCCGCCTACCTGGTGACCTTCGTCGATGACGACCGCCGCCAGAAGGACCTTCCGGAACTGGAAGAGACCATGCGGGCCGAGCTCGAAGTGATCAGCGACGAACTCGAAGAGTGGCGCACCGCGCGGCTCGAACGCCTCGAAGAGGAACTCTCCCGCATGGAGGAAGGCGGCGCCAAGGCCCAAGAGATCAGCGCACGCCGCCGCGAGGTCGACAGGGAGATCAAGGAACGGACGGAGCGCGCACACCGTGAGGCCGAACTGGTCGAGGAGGCGTTCGATACGTTCAAGACGATGGGGCCGAAGACGCTCATCGACTCTGAGCCTCTGTGGCGTCAGATCGTCGAACGGTACGAGTCGTACTACGTGGGCGGCATGGGTGCCGAATCGATCAAGGATCTTCTCGGGCGAGTCGACCTGGACGCCGAGATGGAGAACCTGGTCGCAGACCTGGAGGCCAGGTCGGCGCAGCGTCGGCACAGAGCAACGCAGCGAATGAAGGTCGTCAAACCGTTCTACGAGGGCAGGAACGATCCCACCGCGATGATCCTCGACGCCGTCCCGGTGATTCCCCCAGAGTTGCGACCTATGGTGCAGCTCGACGGCGGGCGGTTCGCGACCAGCGACTTGAACGACCTCTACCGACGAGTGATCAACCGAAACAACCGGCTCAAGCGGTTGTTGGACCTGGGTGCTCCCGAGATCATCGTGAACAACGAGAAGCGTATGCTCCAGGAGGCCGTCGACGCGCTGTTCGACAACGGACGACGCGGCCGCGCGGTGACCGGTCCCGGTAACCGAGCGCTGAAGTCGTTGTCTGACATGCTCAAGGGCAAGCAGGGGCGGTTCCGTCAGAACCTGCTCGGCAAGCGTGTCGACTACTCCGCCCGCTCCGTCATCGTGGTCGGTCCATCGTTGGAGCTTCACCAGTGTGGTCTTCCGAAGGTGATGGCCCTGGAGCTGTTCAAGCCGTTCGTCATGAAACGGCTTGTCGACCAGGACCTCGCCCAGAACATCAAGTCGGCCAAACGGATGGTGGAACGCCAGCGACCCCAAGTGTGGGACATACTCGCCGACGTCATCCAGGAGCATCCCGTGTTCCTGAACCGTGCCCCCACCTTGCACCGACTCGGCATCCAGGCCTTCGAGCCGGTGCTGGTCGAAGGCAAGGCGATCCAGATCCACCCTCTGGTCTGCGAGGCGTTCAACGCCGACTTCGACGGCGACCAGATGGCCGTACACCTCCCCCTGTCCGCCGAGGCACAGGCGGAGGCACGTGTGCTCATGCTGTCGGCGAACAACGTGCTGTCTCCGGCGAGCGGCCGCCCGATCGTTACGCCCAGCCAGGACATGGTCATCGGCATCTACTACCTGTCCGAGATCGTCGAAGGTGCCAAGGGCGCAGGCTCGGTGTTCACGGACGTCGATGAGGCTGTCATGGCGTACGAGTCGGGGCAGGTCGACCTGCACGCTCCCGTGAGGATCAGAGTCGGCGAGATCGGCGGCTCTGCCGAGATGCACGAGAAGCTCAAGGGCGGTCTTGGATCCTTGCTGACCGACGAACCCGTCGATGGATCTCGTCCACTCGAGACGACGGTCGGTCGCGCCATCTTGAACGGAGCGTTCCCGGTCGACTTCCCCTATGTCGACGCCGTCGTCCTCAAGTCGGATATCCGGCGCCTGATCGAAGAGATCATCGCCAACTACAAGAAGCACGAGGTGCAGCATTTCCTGGACGCGATCAAGAACCTCGGGTTCCACTACTCGACTCGTGCCGGTCTGACGATCGGCCTCGGTGACGTCAAGACGCCACCCGAGAAGGGCAAGATCATCTCCAAGTACGAGAAGGCCGCCGAGAAGGTCCAGCAGCAGTTCCTGAAGGGTGTGATCACCGACGATGAACGGCGCCAGGAATTGATCGAGATCTGGACGAGGGCCACCGACGAGGTCAAGGAAGCCATGGAGGTGACCCTCAAAGAGGAGAAGTTCAATCCGATCGACATGATGATCCGCTCGGGCGCTCGTGGAAACGTGATGCAGGCGAGACAGATCGCCGGTATGCGTGGCCTCGTGGCGAACCCGAAGGGTGACATCATTCCTCGCCCGATCATCTCCAACTTCCGCGAGGGACTGTCGGTGCTCGAGTACTTCATCTCGACCCACGGCGCCCGCAAGGGACTCGCCGATACCGCCCTGCGAACGGCGGACTCCGGCTACCTGACCCGGCGCCTCGTCGACGTCAGTCAGGAGATCATCATCTCTGAAGAAGACTGTGGGTCGGATCGCGGCATTGTCCTGCCGGTGCGCGACCGGAACGGACGACCCGTGCGCAACGCACACACGAGCCTATTCAGCCGGGCGCTTGCCGAGGATGTGAAGGTGGGCCGGAAGATCGTCGAAACCGACCATGGCGTGAAACTCAGGGCCGGGACGATCCTCGGTCGGCCGGAGATCCTCGCACTCACCCGAGAGGAAGAGGTCAAGAAGATCAGAGTGCGATCCGTGCTCACGTGCGACTCCGAGTACGGCGTGTGTGGCACGTGCTACGGGCTCAGTCTCGCAACCGGTCGCACGGTGGAACTGGGCGAGGCGGTCGGCATCATGGGTGCCCAGTCGATCGGTGAGCCAGGCACGCAGCTGACGATGCGAACGTTCCACACCGGCGGTGTGGCAGGTGACGACATCACCCACGGACTTCCCCGCGTGGTGGAGCTGTTCGAGGCCAGAACCCCCAAGGGCAAAGCAGTGCTCTCTGAGGGCGGCGGCGTCGTGAGAGTGGAAGAAGACGAAGAAGGTCGGAGAGTCGTCGTGGATGGTCCGGAGGGAGAGGCCACCTACACAATCTCACGCCGTGCTCGTCTACTGGTTCACGACGGTTCCGAGATCGAGCCGGGCACACCACTCACTCAAGGTTCGCTCGATCCGAAAGAGGTGCTGGAGATCTCAGGCGTTCGTGCCGCGCAGAAGTATCTGGTGGATCAGGTACAGGATGTGTATCGATCGCAGGGCGTGGACATCCATGACAAACACATCGAGCTGATCGTCCGACAGATGCTGCGTCGGGTCCGTGTCGTGAGTGTGAACGACTCTCCGTTCCTTCCGGCAGAACTCGTCGACGAGCGGCGATTCCGGGATGTGAACCGTTCGCTCGTGGCTGACGGCAAAACGCATGCCGAGGGTCGCCCGGAGCTGATGGGGATCACGAAGGCGTCGCTTGCGACCGACTCGTGGCTCTCGGCTGCCTCCTTCCAGGAGACAACCCGGGTGCTGACCGAAGCGTCGATCTCAGGCAAGTCCGATTTCATGCGAGGCCTGAAAGAAAACGTGATCATCGGGAAGCTGATCCCGGCCGGCACCGGTTCGGAGCGCTACCAGTCGGTGGAGCCGCTCCTACCCGATGCCATGCCGATCTCGGCGCTTGGTTTGTTCGGCGAATCGGCCGAGTCGGCCGGAGATGACGAGTCGCTTCCGTCGGATCCCGCCGAGTGGCTCGCCTCACTGGGTGGCACCGAGGCCATCGAGCCAGAGGAAGACGAAGAGTTCTAGACGAGCCGTTTCCTCCCCCAGGGAGCGAAGCGACCGTTGGGGGAGGTGGACTCGGTCTACGGCCGAGGACGGAGGGGGCCGCCCCCACCAACCGAGCTGGTACCGGGTATCTCGCACCCCGTACGCGACCTGAAGCGTGCATCGACTTCAAGGCGAGACGTAGGGACAAGATGCGAAGTACGAAGCACCAGGTACGGGATACCTGAGGTGGGCCCGCCTTTCGGCGGGTCCACCTCATATCCCGAGATACGCCTTCTTGACGTCCTCGTTCTGCTCGACCTCGGAAGATGGACCATGGAAGTCCACTTTCCCTTCGCTCATCACGAAGGCGTAGTCGCTGACTTTGAGGGCCATGCGAACGTTTTGTTCCACCAGGAGGATGGTCAAACCCTCTCGCTGGAGCTTCCGGAGGGAGTGGAACAGCTCGAGGGTGAGCACTGGCGCGAGACCGAGTGAGAGCTCGTCGATGAACAGGATCTTGGGTTGGGCCATGATCCCTCGTGCGACGGCGAGCATCTGCTGTTCCCCACCGCTCATCGTGCCTGCGCGTTGCTTGGATCGTTCCTGGAGACGTGGGAACAGCTCAAACACCTTGGCGAGGTTGGTGTCGATACCCGCCCTCGCTCGCTTGGGTGTGGCTCCCATCTGCAGGTTCTCGTGCACGGTCATGTCACTGAACAGCTGCCGACCCTCGGGCACCATGACCAAACCCAGCTCCGCCTTCGCATGCGCTGATAGCTTGCTGACGTCCTGGCCCTCGAACGTGACTGAGCCGCTCCAGGGGGAGATCTGACCCATGATGGTTCTCATCAAGGTGGTCTTGCCGGCGCCGTTCGAACCGACCAACGCGGTCAGAGCACCTTGTTCGACCGTGAGGTCCAGGCCCCAGAGGATCTGAAGCTCCCCGTATCCTGCCGTCACGCCGGAGACTTCGAGGAGTGCCATCTCAGGCTCTCCCCTCTTCGAGGATCTGCTCTGCGAGCTCCGGATTCCCAAGGTAGGCCTCGATCACCTGTTCATTCTGTGACACCTCCGAAGGGGATCCGTCGGCGATCATCTCGCCGTAGTTGAGAACGATGATCCGGTCGGACAGATTCATGATCGCGTGCATGATGTGCTCGATCATGATGATCGTCACGCCCTGATCCCTGATGTGGCGAATGGTGTCGAGCATGCCGGAGACTTCGGTGTTGTTGAGCCCCGCGAGGACCTCGTCGAGCAGGAGGAGGTCCGGGCCCGCGGCCAGCGTCCGGGCAAGCTCGAGGCGCTTCTTCTGAGCAATATTGAGGCTGCTGGCGAGCACGTCCGCACGTTGCACGAGACGCACCGTTTCGAGGATTCCGTCAGCGGTTGCTGCAGCTGCCTTGATCGAGAGATTGTTCTTTCCGTAGCAGGCACCGGCGATCACGTTCTCACGGACGGTCAGCTCGTTCAGAGGTCGGACGATCTGGTGGGTTCGTGACAGCCCGAGCCGAGCGATGTCGTAGGTGTGCTTGCCCGTGATGTTCTTGCCTTTGAAGGTGATCTCCCCTCTTGTCGGCGAATAGACACCATTGACGCAGTTGAACAGCGTCGTCTTGCCTGCGCCGTTCGGTCCGATCAGGCCGAGGATCTCCCCGCCTTCGAGCGAGAAGCTCACACTGTCGACCGCGGTGAGCCCACCGAACTGCTTGGTCACCTCGTGTACCTCGAGAATCATTCGAGCACCCTCCGCAGTCGTGGGAACCGATTCCGCAACCATCCGGTCGCACCCGCGGGGATGAACAGGATGATCAGCAGAAGCAGCAGGCCGGCAACGGCGAGCTGCACGTTCTTGAAGATGGGGCTGGTGAGTAGCGACTTGCGGAGCTGCTGGTAGACGCCTGCACCGAGAACAGGTCCGAACACCGTGCCGAACCCTCCGAGCATCACCATCACGATGAGCTCGATAGAGAGCTGGAGACGGAAGGCGTCGCCCGGTTCGATGTTGCCGTTCTTGAAGAAGAACAGCACACCCACGAGGCCGGGAAAGACTGCCGAAAGCACGTACGCCCAGGTCTTGGCGCTCGGCGCTCGCACGCCCATGACCTCGGCAGCGTCCTCGTCTTCTCGAATCGCCATCAGTCCCAGACCGAACTTGGACTTCTTGACGAGGTATGACGTGATCACGACGGCGATTGTCACGATCGCGAGCGCCCGGTAGGTCATCCAGAGGGCTTCCGCTGCTCCTCCGTACTCCTTGTAGATGGTGAACTTCATGGTCATTCCCACCGGCCCGCCGAAGGCATCGATGTTGTTGACGAGAGAGCGCATGGCCTCGTTGACACCGATCGTTGCGAGCGCGAAGTACGCGCCGCGCAACCGGAGAATCGACTTCCCGAGAAGGTAGGCAAGGATCGCGGGTGCGATCCCGCCAGCGATCATCGAGAGCCAGAGGCTCCAGCCGAGCTGGGTGAGCGTGTAGAAGCCGACATAGCCGCCGACGCCGAAGAACACGATGTGCCCGAACGACACGTACCCGGTGTAGCCCAGCAGGATGTTGAGGCTCGACGCGAGCGCGATGGCCATCAGGATCGTGAAGATCGATTCTCGTGTTGCCGCACTGCCGGTGATCATCGGGAAGGCGGCGAGAACGATCACGGCGATCAGGCTGATGAGGAGTCCTGTGAATCGCTTCATCATGACTCCTTCTTCCCGAACAGACCCTGGGGCATCACGAGCAAGATCAGCACGAACAGTCCAAACTCGATCACGGGCACCCACGTTGTCTGGATGAACACGGGAACGAGACCTTCGATCAGACCGAGGATCAAGCCTCCGATGAGGGCACCGAGCGGGTTGCCGAGTCCACCGAGTACGACGATCACGAAGCTCTTCAGCTCGTACGTTCCGCCTGCAAGGATGTTGACCGGCAGGATCGTCGCGATGAGACCGCCGGCGGTCATCGCCAGCATGACGCCGATCCCAAATGCAAGCGCGAGGATGCGTGTCGATGGGATGCCCATGAGTTCGGCTGCCTGCCGGTTGTTGGCAACCGCACGGATGTATTTGCCCGGCCTCGTCCGGTACAAGAACATGTAGAGAAGCACAGTCACGAGGATCGCGATGAGGGCCGATGCGACCCGGTTGCCCGTCACGGTGATAGTTCCCAAGGTGAGGCGGGGGAGCGAGTAGTCCACGTTGTAGGTCGACGTTGTCAGGATCGCCGTGCCGACACCGATGACCATCATGTTCACCGAGAAGGTGGATAGCAGGCTCGACAGTGGCGGTGCGTCGATGACCCGGTGTACCGCCGTGAAGTAGACGATGACGCCCACGAGAAGCCCCCCTATGGCCACCAGGACGATCGCCAGATACGGGTTCATGCCGACATGGGTGAACAGTTCGTACACACCGAACATGCCGATGGCGATCAGCGGTCCGTGGGCCAGATTGATGACATCCATCACGCCGAAGATCAGGGTGAGTCCCATCGCTGCGACGCCGTAGACGAAACCAATGAGCAGTCCATCGACGAATCCAACCAGCAGGGCGTCGGCAGTCATGAGTGCCGACCTCCCGCGACCCGAAGGCCGCGGGAGGACTCATAGACGCTGATTGTCACTGTCCGAGCGGGTAGATCGGGGTTGCAGTCGCAGCGCTCTCGGGCCAGACAACCTGCTTCACGAGGCTGTCGTCCCACTGGACCACGACCATCGCATGTCCAATCTGCAACCCGTGGCTGTCCGCACTCGTGTCGAACTTCAGGTTACCGAAGAACGTTGTCAGGTCCGCCCCGTCGAGAGCCGCCTTGATCGCGTCCGGATCGATCGAGTCGGCGGTCTGTATCGCGTACTGCAGCAGCAGCCCAGCGGCGTACCCACCCGCCGAGTGGTAGGAGGGATCCTCACCGTATGCGGCCTTGTACTCGGTGACGAAATCCTCGCCGGTCGGGCCGAGCCACGTGCTGCCGGCCGACATGGCGGCTTCCTCGGTGAACTTCACCTGGGGCTCCCACTGACTGGGGCCGGCGATACCCTTGGCCGCGTCGCCGAGTTCTGCAAACGTCGGCTCCGGGGGAGCGACGAGCAGTGACACGAACTTCACAGCGACCTGCTTCTCGTTGATCTGGCGGGCGAGCGCCGAGCCGTCTTGGAAGTGGCCGCCGCCGAGGATCGCATCGGGTCCTGCCGCCTGGACTTTGTTGATGATGGCGCTGAAGTCGGTGGTTCCGGCGTCGTACCCTTCGAACAGGACCACGTCGTAGCCGTTTGCCTCGGCGTAGGCCTTGGCTGCTTCCGCGACGCCCGTCGAGAAGGTCGAGTTCTCATACACGAACGCGAGCTTCTTGGCCGTCGAGTCGAGGCTGCCGAGCAGGTCGATCGAGCTGGTCAGGTATCGACTCGACGGCGTATAGGCCTGGTAGACCCCGGTGTACCCTTGCTTGTAGGTGGCGTCATCGGCAGCACCGGTCGTGATCATGACCCTGTCGTACTGTTCGGCGATGACCGCCGCAGCCGCGGTCAGACCGCTCGAGTACGGCGAGATCAGGAAGTCCGCGTTGTCGGTGGTCGCCAGCTTCGTGTAGAGCTCCTGAACCCGGTCCTTGTTGGACTCGTCGTCGTAGCTCTTCGACTCGAACATCAGGACGGTGCCGTCGCTGAGGTGGATGCCACCTGCGTTGTTGACGTCATCCATCCAGAGCTGCAGTCCATCGACCTGACGCGTCGACTCAGTGTTGTACTTGCCGGTGATCGACGCCGTGAAGCCGATGGTGACGGTTTGCGTCTCCATCGGTGGAGCCGTCGTCGCTTCGGTGGTTCCCGTTGCTGCTGTTGTGGTCGGGGCTGCCGTTGTTCCGGTCGAGCCTTCCGTCGTGGTGGTCGAGGTCGTCGTTCCGCACGCTCCGAGAACGAGCGCGAGTACCACGAACAGGACCGTCCATACGTGTAGTCGCTTCACTGTCTGTCCTCCGTTTGATGAAGACGGCCCGACTGGTGTCGGGCCGAGAATCGAGGATGGTTTGGGGTGGGGGGTGTCGGTGAGTCATTGCCAGAAGGCCATGCCTTGGGGAAGCCGGTCTCGGTCACGGACACCTCCATACCCTGCGGGGTACCTTAGCAGGGGCGTCTGAGGGCGTGCCGGGCGATCTGGGAGCGGCCATCTACTCGGGTTGGAACCGGGTACCGCTTGCTGTTGGGGGTTCACTTGCGAGGAACTCACGAAGCGAGGGGAAGCGGTCGGCGAGTTGCTTGAGCCAGTCCGTGTAGACGATGAGCAGGGTGAGGATCATGATCGGGAAGGGGAGGCTCGGGAGGATCTGCGACAGGGTCGGGAGCACGGACTGGAGTTCGATGGCGACGATCTGCAGCGTGCCGAACAGGTAAGCGCCGACAGCGGCCCGGTAGGGATGCCATCCACCGAAGATGACGATGGCCAGCGCGATCCACCCGAAGTTCAGGGTGTGCTGGTACGACCAGCCCAGTTTCACGTCCAGTGAGAACGCCGCTCCGCCGAATCCGACGAGCAATCCAC
>CAZQMF010000044.1:0-10118 GCA_964594235.1 uncultured Acidimicrobiia bacterium | reverse complement strand
CACGCCCCTGGGAGAGTAGGTCGCCGCCGGACACATACGTGACAGATGGGCCGCCCTCATGGCGGCCCATTGCTTTGGAGGAACATGCCGAGGAACGAGAAGTCGAGCGTCGATGGACGAGCACATGGCCGGCGGATCGTCACCGGGAAGGGCACGACGCTTCCGAAGTGGCTACGCGAGGAGATCACGAGGGTCACTCGGAAGGAGCGGCTCGAGGAGACTCTCTATCTCCTGGACTCAGGCACCGATGCCTTCGCGTCGGGGCGTTACCGAAAGGCGTTCGCGCTACTGCTGAAAACGAAGGCTCTGTCTCCTCGTGCAGTGGCAGTCCGCGAGCTGCTCGGGTTGAGCGCGTATCGAGCGGGAATGTGGAAGGAGGCGCTCGCGGAGCTGCGCACCTACCGGCGACTGACGGGCGATACGGTCCACATGCCGGTCGAGATGGACTCGCTACGTGCCCTCCATCGGGACGCAGACGTTTCCAAGGTGTGGAGCGAGCTTCAGGAGCTCGGAGGTCGTCCTGCGACGTTGAAAGAGGCCCGCGTGGTGTACGCGTCTTTTCTGATCGACAACCAACGGCTTCCGGAGGCCTGGAACGTGATCAACCCCAAGAAGCTCGTTGAGAGCCCGTTCGAAGAGGACCTTCGTCAGTGGTTCGTGGCCGCGAGGACTGCTGCTCTCCTGGGCGACCGCGAAACGGCATCCAGACTTCTCAAGGCGGTCGAGCGGCACGATCCTTCGATGCCCGGCCTCGACGAATTGAAGGCCTCGATTCCGGGGATCTGAAGTAGGCTCAACCCACGGCATGGAGACGACGATGTCTATGAGTATGCCTGGGAAGAGGATGCTTCAAGGACGTGCTTCGCTGCGCCTCGCGATGACGGTCGGGATCATCGCCGTGGCTCTTGTTTACTGGGCCGTTCCGGCACTCGGTGTCTCGTTCGACGATCCGAATGTGTTCGGAATAGGGGAGGGGTGGGCCCCCCCAGCGGTTGTTGGTCCGGGATCCAGTCCCTATGCGGTCACCAGGCTTCAGGAACGCCTGACGGACCTCGGGTTCCGCCCCGGTCCGATCGACGGCCACTATGGAGGACCACTTCGCGCTGCAGTGATCGCGTTCCAGAAGGAGCACGACCTGGAGAGAGACGGGTTGTTCAGATCCTGGTACTGGGATCTGCTCGGTGACACGATCACTCTGGACGCGTCGGCCGATCCGAATCGGGTGGAGATCGATATCGGCCGCCAGGTGTTGTATCTGGTCGTGGACAACAGGGTCGCGACCGTTGTGCCCATCTCGTCGGGAAGCGGCGGAACCTATAGGGGTCTGTCAGGTGGTGCGTCTCGGGCTCGCACGCCCGAAGGGGCGTTCACGTTCTACCGGCACGTCAACGGGTGGAGGATTTCCTACCTCGGAGGTCTCTACGAGCCGTACTACTTCATGGGTGGCTATGCACTCCACGGATCGCTGAGTGTGCCGCCGTACCCCGCCTCCCACGGCTGTGTGAGGGTGCAGATCTCCGACATGAACTACCTGAAGAGCCAACTGGCAGTCGGTATGCCGGTGTTCGTGTACGGAAGCACGAAGACCCGTGATCAGGTCGTGCCAACCCTTACAGCCGACATGATGCTCACTGGTGCTGCCGAGCCGCCTGCAGCCAGTTCCTGATACCGGCGACCTGCATCGCCCAGTCGGTTCTCGCCGCATACCATTCGATGTCGTCGACGGCGTGCCCCTCGTCCAGGTACCTCTCTCGCGTGAAGTGCCGCAGCGCGTCGGCGGCCTGGTCGATATCGGTTCCGACAATCGATTGCACGAACCGAACCCAATCGTCCAGGCGACGTTCGGCCTCTGCAAGTGTCTCTTCGACGTGATACTCGGGCCCGAAGTGCGCGAACCCTATGAACGAGGGACGGCGTGCGGCCATCCTACGAATCTGCTGGACCTGAAGCAGTGGATCGAAGTCGGGTGGCGGGGTGACCGGTTCGACGAAGTGCCCGTGCGGATAGCAGAGCCCGACCGAATCTCCCACGAACATGCCACCACTCTCGGAGTCCTGAAAGACGACATGGTGCTTGGCGTGGCCCGGGGTGTACATGACGTCGAGGTATCTGCCACCACCTAGTGGCACCGTGTCGCCCTCATCGAGCACCCAGAGGCGCGCTTCATCCACCGGCTCGATGGTGCCCCAGTTGGTCGTCAGCCACTCCTCGCCGAACACAGAGACAGCGGATTCCCAGAGACGCTGCGGGTGGGCGAGATGCCGGGCGCCACGTGTGTGCACACCGACGCGCGCGTTTGGAAACATGCGCGCCATCTGGCCGGCGCCGCCCGCATGATCGAGGTGGATGTGTGTTACGACGAACGCAGCGAGGTCGTCGACGCCCAGTGCCTCGAGCGCATCCGTGAGATGACCGAGTGTCGCTGATGGTCCGACTTCGACCAGTACCCGTTCGGGCGTGTCGAAGAGGTAGCAGGCAAGGCGCTCTGGTTCTTCTTCCATCCATGCGTCGATCGCATATAGTCGGTCTCCGATCTTCGTGGCGCGTGCATCGACCATGCCGCCACTCTAGAGGTCGATCTGTCCCAGTCGGCTGATACGGTCGCAGGGTGCCCGCCTTCCCCGGAAAGGCGTTCTCATGGATATGAACCTCGTACTCCTCAACGGACACCTCGCTGCCCCGGCCGAGGTTCGGGAGTTCGAATCTGGTACCCGACTCGTCAGATACCTCCTGACGGTGCGCAGTGAAACGCCCCGCAGACGCGTCGATGTGATTCCCGTGACGCTGTGGGATCCGGCCGATGACCTGGTCGACGACGCACCGGGAGCCGGAATCCCCCTCTGGGTGACGGGGAGCGTGCAGCGGCGCTTCTGGGAGGGGCCGGACGGGCGGCGCAGCCGTCTCGAAGTCGTAGCAACCCATGTTGCGGGAATGCCCGAAGAGTATGCGCATGCGTGACGTTCGACCTTGATGCGGCAGGGCGGTTACTGTCTTGGCATGGTTCGGATCGCCGCAGCAACGGCCTCGGAGCACGCCTCGGCCGCCGCCCGACATGTTGCCGACGCAGGAGGTAACGCCGTTGATGCCACGGTTGCGGCCTCCATCGTCGGGATGGTGTCGGAGCCTGGGGTGGTGTCACTCGGGGGTGGCGGATTTTTGACGATCTGGCCCCCCGGTGGTCGACCGGCAACGATCGATGGATACGCCGCCATGCCGGGTATCGGACAGGATCCTTCGCGCTTCGGAGGGGGCGTGTTCGATGCGTGGATGGCCTACGGCGGGGGGATGACGACGACGGTCGGGCACGGGTCGGTAGCCGTCCCGGGAGCCTTGGCGGCATGCGAGACTGCCGTTGAGCGGTATGGGGCGGTGCCGTGGGAAACGGTGATTGCACCGGCCATCGAGCTGGCCGATGAGGGGTTTCCGATGTCGATGGCGGCATACCGGTATCTGTCCCACTGCCACGACACGATCTTTGGATGGCACGGATCCAGCTTCAGGGCACTTCACACCGAAGAGGGGACGCTGATCGAACCCGGCGGGACCGTTCGCATCCCTGATCTCGCCGACAGCCTCAGAACGATCGCCTCTGAGGGAGCCTCCGTGTTCTACCGGGGATCGCTTGCAGAACGGATCGTCGACGATATGGACGCCGGTGGGGGTCTTCTCACGATGGAGGACCTCGCCAGCTACCACGTCGAGACCCGCCTTCCCCTTCAGGTACGAACGGGCGGGTGGGAGGTCGCCACCAACCCGCCACCCGCCGTTGGGGGCACCACACTCGCGGCGCTCTTGTTGCTGATGAGCGGAGAACCTCGAGGGTCGTGGACGCAGACCGCCTTCTCTCGCCTCGTAGCTGCCCAACTGGCCGTCTTCGGGTACCGTCGCGACAGGCTGGACCACAGCAGCGACTTCGTGAGAGACGCGGATGCGCTCCTCGAGACCATCGGGCGTGTCGGCCCGGAGTGGGCGTTGCGTTCGCCCTCGACGATCCACACCTCGGTGGCCGATTCGGATGGTCTCGCCTGTGCTGCGACGTTCTCCGCCGGGTACGGCTCGGGTGTCATGGCTCCGGGCACCGGTATCTGGCTCAACAACTCTCTGGGTGAGATCGAGCTGAATCCTGAGGGGTTGCACTCGACTCGGCCGGGTCGGCGCCTGATGTCCAACATGGCCCCGACGGTTGCCCGGACGGCCGATGGGGCCGTCGTCGCGATTGGATCTCCTGGGGCCGATCGCATCACAACCGCGATTCTCCAGTCCTTCCTGAACTTCTCGAACCTCGAGATGTCGCTGTCGGAAGCAGTGGAACAGCCCCGGCTGCACGTGGAGTTCTCCGAGGAGGGGGCCCGCGTCGCGTTCGAACCGGGAGTGGAGCTTGGCCCGATCGACCTACCGATCCGGCCCTTTGATCACCCGGACATGTTTTTCGGGGGAGTTGCTGCAGCAGCCCTCCATCCCGACGGAACTTTGGAGGCAGGCGTCGATCCGAGACGGTCAGGTCACGCACTGGTGACGGGTTGAACTGCACAGCTGTGTTTTCCCAGGTCCAGTGCTCTTGACATCGGGGGTACCGTGGGGGCACCCACGACCAGAAACGGAGGCTCCCATGCAGTGGTTCTGGACCGATGATCTTGCCGCAATGCTCATCGAGCATGGTCTGGTCGGTCCCGAACGCCTGAACGCATGGACCAGCCGGCCGGTTGCGTATTCGGCACCGGATGAGGCGGATCGGCTCGAGATGGCCCGGCATCTCATCGGCGACGTAGCAGACACCGACGCGGCGTGAGATCGTGAAGCGCCAGTGGCTGGGGTGGGGAATCGTCATGGTCGTCGCGGTCGTGTTCGTTCGTCTTGGTTTCTGGCAGATCTCGCGTCTCCATGAGCGAGAGGCCTCCAATCGGCAACTCGCGTCCAATCTCGCGGATCCTGTCGTTTCCCTCGAGGAGATTCTGTCCCAGAGCGGCGACGTCGAGTATCGGCATGTGACCGTAACGGGGGAGTACGTCCCCCGATTCGAGGTGCTGCTCCGCAACCGGTCATACGAGGGCCAGCCCGGATATCACGTGCTCACCCCTCTGAAGCTCACTTCGGGCATGACGGTGCTGGTCGACCGCGGGTGGGTCCCCATCGGCATCGAAGGACCACCGGTGACGCCTCCACCTCCCGAAGGGTTCGTCGAGGTCACCGGTGTGATCCGAACGTCCAAGACAGCGGGATCGGGGCTCGGACCGAAAGACCCCGCTACCGGTACGTTGACGGCGGTCTTCTGGCCCGACCTGGAGCGACTTGCAGGGCAGATGCCGGGCTCTCTCGAACCGGTGTATGTAGAACTCAGATCCCAGGTTCCTGCGGGAGGTGGCGACCAGCCCATCCCGGCAACCGACCCGATACTCACGAACGGACCGCACTTGTCGTATGCGGTGCAATGGTTCGCGTTCGCTCTGATCGCCATCATCGGGTACTTCCTCCTCACCCGGAAGCGTCGCCCGGTCGCTCGAGAGACCTGATACTGCTCCGATTCGTCGACTGCGGCTAGCATCTGTCACGTGACGAAAAAGCTGCAGCGATGTGCCTGGTGTGGGGGAGCGCTGCCCCGGCAGCAGGCCTTGGGGCGCCCACGCGTCTACTGCAAGCAGGGGTGCCGTCAGCAGGCACACATCGCTCGCAAGCTGGCCGCGACTCGGGGACTCAAACCGGATGAGGTTTTGGTCTCGAGAGCCGCGCTGGAGGAGCTCCAGGGTCTGCTGTACGGGCTCCAGACGGCCCTCGAGGACGTTGAGGGGGATCTCGTATCGGTCGGTGGTACCGATCAGGCGTACCGTGAGGCCTTCGACTGGCTGCGCCGAGCGTGCCTTCCCCTTGCCGACCTCTGGATCGAGCCGCGCGCCCTCTAGACCTTCTCGAAGCTCGTGCCCGATGCCGACTCGACCACGTAGCAGTGTCCTTGGAGGCCGGTCGCATCGTGGAATCCGTCTTCCACACTAGAGATGAAGTCCTCAGCACCCGTCCGCTCGATCAGTGCGATCGCAGCGCCCGCGTACCCGCCTCCGGTGAGTCGTGCACCGTAGCATCCGATCGACGACTGAGCAGCCTGCACGATGGCGTCGAGGGGCCGACTCGACACGCCAAGGAGGTCTCGTAGGGAGACGTGGCTTTCACTCATCAACCGACCGAGCTCGACGAGCCGCCCCTTGTCCAGCGCTTCCGCAGCGGCGCGCGTGCGCTCGTTTTCCGTAACGACATGTCGAGCGCAGCGCAGGAGGGACTGCTCGATCCGCCCCTCGTAGCCGTCAAACTGAGTGGAGCTGAGATCGCGAAGCGATGAGCATCCGAGTTCACCGGCGGCCGCCGAGCATTGTGATCGGATGCGGTTGTAGCCTGCCTCGACGAGGTTGCGGCGCGTCCCCGTGTCCATGACCACGAACGCGGCCTCGGCGGGGATCGCCAGGTAGGACGTCTCGAGGTCCCGACAGTCGATGAGCATCGCGTAGCCCTTGCGCGCGGCGGTCGCGACGAGAGGATCCATGATCCCGCTCTGCACGCCCACCCACTCGTTCTCAGCTCGCTGTGCAATCTCGGCGAACGAAGCAGGGTCCCATCCCAGATCTGCAACCTGCGAGAAGACTGCGACGATGGCAACCGTCAGTGCACCTGAGGAGGAGAGCCCTGCTGCCATTGCAACATCGCTGGTGATGATTCCGTCCCAACCTTGGAGTTTGTTACCTGACTGCTCCAGGGCCCACGCGACGCCCTTGACGTACTCACCCCATCCTTGTGACCGCACCAGCTCGTCGAGATCGATAGAGACGTCGTCGACGAAGGCCTCGGATCGCAGTCGGACAATGCGATCGTCTCGGGGTCGAAAAGCGATCCAGATCGCACGGTCGATTGCCGTCGGCAGGACGAGGCCCCCCGTGTAGTCGGTGTGGTCGCCGATGAGGTTGATTCGACCCGGTGATCTCACGAGACCCGACGGTTCGCGTCCGTACTTGGTTGTGAAGAGCATCGTCGCGCGTTCGCGCCCGGGCATGATCACTCCTTCCCGACGGGCTACGTTAGTGCGAACAGAACACCACAACGCCGCCGGATGACCGGCGGCGTTGCACAAGACTGGCTCAGACTACGCCGGCGCGTCCGCCTGCTCGGCGATCTTCTCGTGAACCTCTTCCATGTCGATGTCCCGAACCTGTGTGATCAGGTCTTGCAGCATCGGCTCGGGAAGTGCTCCCGGCTGTGAGAACAGAATGACCTTCTCGCGAAAGACCATGAGCGTGGGGATGGAGCGAATGCTGAAATAGCCTGCGAGTTCCGGCTCGGCCTCGGTGTCGACCTTGCCGAAGACCATGTCGGGGTACTGCTCAGACATCTTCTCGAAGACCGGACCGAACATCTTGCAGGGACCACACCACTCGGCCCAGAAGTCGATGAGAACCATGTCGTTGTCGAGAACGGTCTGTTCGAAGTTGTCTTTGGTCAAGGTGACAGTTGCCATTGTTGCTCCAGTGAATCGATACCCGGTGGGGGTATCATGATAGCCTTCCAAGTCTTCAACACCAGAACCGGCTCGAAGATTCCCGGTCCCGGCGATCAAGCGCACAGTGAAGGCCTCCCGCAGCACCAGAGCTTTGAGGATGGGGCAGCATCGCTCGATCCTATGAAACCGGGTCTCCAACGCGTAGATCGAATCGACGCGAGACCTCGTCCGAACGTTGGACCGCACCCGGGTGGCGTCTCGCACTGCGAGCGGCTCGGCGTTCGGTGGTCGATGGCGTACACTAACGTCACGTGACGGTTCTAAGCGCTTGCTGAGGTGCACGCGGAGGAGGGCCCATCGGGCCACTTGCCGCAGCGATGTGCCCACGCTCTGCCGTATACGAAGAAGTCGACCTTCATGGGCCTCAGCGGCACGACTGCCGTACACGACGAGGTCGACCTTCTCGTGGGCCGAAGCGGCGCGACTCCCGCGCCAGGCGACTCCTCGAGTTCGCGGTCGCACCGGCCAAGCGGAAGACAGTCTTTGCCCGTATGGCGCAGGAGATGGCCCCGACGTCGCTCCCAGAACCGGGGCCGAGCTAGCCATGTGCGCCCATAATCCTCGTTATGTCGAGTTGGCTCGTAGCCGACCAACTCCGTCCGTCGTGGCCTTGGAAGGCTGTTGTGAAACCCCTCCCCGCTTCGCTTTTGCGCGGTGCTGGGGCTCCGTGCAATGGAAGGCATGCTGGTCAGTGGGCGACGACGACCTGGATCTCCCCCCACGCAACCCAGGAGGGGCTTACGAGCGTTTCGACTCGTATGGCGTCGATGGTGGGCCACGATCCGTCGTTCTCGAGCACGAGGGTGTCCCCGTCGGACGTGAATCCAGAGAGTGTTCCAAGCTCGACGAGAGCCTTGGAACCGATCGGAGATCCGAGGACGCGATGCGTGGTGTTTCCCGCCGGGTACTGAGCGACGATCAGCGTCACCGTGGCGACGTCGACCGGATCGAGATCGATCTCGATCCACTGTGGCGCGAAATCGCCGGCTGACCATGACGTCCCGGGATCCCCGTCGACGGCGAGGTCCGCGGGCTTGCCGGACTCTGAGCGAGATGCCGTTGCAGGCATGCCATATGCAAGATTGCCACCGTCTGAGGTGAAGCCAAGGAGCGAACGGTCTTCGTAGTACGCCCGAATGAACCCTGTGAATGTGTAGGGCTCGGACTCGGGGAGGACATGGTCGGGGTGGTCGACCCAGGACTGGAACAGGATGTGCACAGGGTGGACGCCGTTCTCGTCTTCCAGTCGAAGCACCCTCTCCCCCATCACCTCGATATCGACCTGGTCGCTGGGATCTGCGGCATTTCCGATGTAGATCATGCCCACTGGTACTCCGAACTCGTTGCCGAAGGCGACGAGCTCCTCAACCATCGATGGCCATTCCGTGCGAGACCAGTCGACATCCAGATGAAGGAAGGCCAGATCATACCCGTTGACAGCCCGAAACGTCTCGAGCCATTCGCTGTACGTCGACACCTGCACGGGGTGGGGTGTCGGCTCCGTGTCGCCGACGACGACATCGGGGAAACGGGACCCCATCAGATCGATGTAACGGCCGACCTCCGCGGCCACCTTCTCGGCGGACCAATGGCACGCGTTCGGAGCGTCGTATATCGATCCGAAGTAGTAGGGCTCGTCGAGCGCGATCAGATCGAGTACTCCCCCCGCCTTCGCTATTCGATCGGCGATCAGCCGGCCCTCATCGGAGCCGGCGAAGCTCTCGATACCCGATCCGCAGCCCTGGGGGTCGAGTGGCCCTGCCTCTACGGCCAGCAGGAGGCCGCGGCGTCGTATGTCGGCGATAGCCGTTGCGAGTTGCTGGTCCGTGGCTCCGTACGCCACCCACTCGCCGTAGAGCTTGAACACTTGGAGATGAGAAGCAGCGACGCTCCAGTCGGCGTTGGGGATGAAGAGTCCCATGAAGTCACTCGAGCCGATGAATGGCCGCCCGGGCCCTGTCGGCAGCGGTGGAAGCGGCGCGAACCAGGAAAGCTCTCCAGCGGTATCCGGGAGCGCGGGCAGCGTCGTAGTGGGGTCGGTGTTCGTTGGGACCGTGGTGGTAGTCGAGGTCGACGCCGACGTGTCTGGCGGCGATGTCACCTGCGTCGTCGGGAGACCGCTTTCCGCAGAACACGCACTGGCCGCAAGGACGACACACAGAAACCAGTAGCGCATCGGCGGAATGCTACCCGGGAGCGTCCGACGCCACGGGGTGGAAGTGCGATCGGTGGTCCTCACCGAGTGCCACCTGCTAGTCGCTCCCGTTCTCCCCCACCAGGGCAAGGATCTCCTCAAACTCGGCGCCGGCGCGCACGAGATCGGCGACGCTCGCACCATCGAGCGTGGTTCGAGGATGCGTCCACCAGTCGATGCGTGCCCACACGTCGTTGAGAAGGGGTTCGCGTCCGACGCCCTCGATGACGTGCCCTCGGTGAACCTGGAATGCGGGCCAGGCCGGACCGGCAGGTCCATCCACACGGATGAGCTGCCCGACTTCCGGCGGCTGAGCGAGGAGGCCCCGAACATCTCTCCAACTCAGGTAGTGGCCTGCCGACCAAAGCGTGTGCAGCGAGTGTGTCA
>CAZQMF010000043.1:0-10941 GCA_964594235.1 uncultured Acidimicrobiia bacterium | reverse complement strand
CGGTGACCGGACCTGTGTCGACGACATTTGGTTCGACGACCGTCGACATGTATTCAGGACCGGTGTCGTTCACCTACCAGGGGCAGTCGTTCGACTCGACCGCCACGTTCGCTCTCGACGACGGTGAGGTGCGCTGGTTCACCACCTGCCGGTAGGACCGCTCTCCCGAACCCACGGCTACTGATTTCAAGGGGGCCACCGGCTTCACGATCCAGGAGGTCCATGGGAACAACCGGCCCTGCCGATAGCCTTGGCCTGGATGCTGGCCCAGGCACGACGGCTCGCCGAAACGACCCCCGAGTCCCGCAACCGATACATCGACTTCCTGCGGGCTGCATCGATCGTCGCGGTCGTACTCGGACACTGGTTGGTGATCACCCCGTGGGTCGACGCGGCGGGCATCTTCCACCCGGATCACCTCCTCACCCGATCGCGGACCGGCCAGTGGCTCACGTGGGTTTTTCAGGTGATGCCCGTGTTCTTCGCGGTCGGCGGCTTCGCAAACGCTCTTTCGTGGGAGTCGGCCCGGGTCAAGTCCACGGCCTACGCGTCGTGGCTACAGGCGAGGCTGTTGAGGCTGATCCGCCCCACGGTCCCGTTGATGATCGTCTGGATCGTGATCACGGCGCTCACCCCAACGGTCTTTCCGTCGGTGCTCGTCGAGGTGGGGTCGATCGGAGCGTTGTCACCGTTGTGGTTCCTCGCCGTCTACCTGGCAGTCGTCGCGCTCGTTCCGTGGACGACGGCGGCGTGGCGCCGATTCGGGCTGGGTTCGGTGCTCGTGCCGATCGGCGCGGCCCTCCTCGTTGACGGCGTCGCGTTCGGCCTCGACGTGTCGTGGCTGCGCTGGATCGACTACGCGCTGATCTGGCCGGCGATCTTCCAGATCGGGTACGCGTGGCGGGATGGACGGCTCGGGTGCCCCGGCCGGCGGTTCGTGCTCGGGGCCCTCTCACTGGTGGCAGCGTGGCTCACGGTGACGTTCGGCCCATACCCGGTGGCAATGATCGGCGTGCCCGGCGCCGACATCTCCAATTCGGCACCACCGACCGCAGCGCTGATGCTGCTTGGCATCGCCCAGGTGCTGATCCTGTCGGTCCTGGAAGCCCCGGCTCGTCGATGGCTACGACGAATCGGCCCATGGACGATCACGGTGCTCCTGAACGGAGTCATCATGACGCTCTTCGTGTGGCACTACACGGTGATGGTGGTACCCGCCGTCGCGGACGCCACCTGGCTGGGCGGAATCGGCCTGCACATGGTGCCGAACACGACGGCGTGGTGGTGGTCCCGACCGGTCTGGCTGCTGGTCCTGTCGGCGCTGATGCTGGCGTTCCTTCCGGCGGTCGCGCTGTTCGAACGGGCAGCCCCAAGGCCGACCGGCTCGGTGTCTGTCACCGTCCAGTTGGGAGCGCTGCTCCTGGCGGTGGTCGGGTTTGCGGTAGTCGCGCTGGTCGGCACGAACGGTGGGCTCGTCGGCCGCTGGATCTTCCCGGCAATGCCAGTGGGAGCTGCGTTGCTGGTGCAGTGGCCACCCTTGCCGCGAGCCACGCATGAATGACCTCCGCGTGTAGCTCGGGCGCCGGGTACGCATGGTCATCGACCGACAGATCGCTCCACCCTGAAGGCGAGGGCGTCCTCTACCTCGAATCCAGGGGTCCCGGTTCCCCCAGAACCCCGGACTCGCCAGATCGCGCCGGCGAGCCCAGGGTTCCCAGTAGCGGACGCCGATGGCGTCCGACAATGTGTGGCGTGACCGCGGCCCTTGCATTGCTCTGGCTGACGTGGCGGGGGGTCTTCACCCCACCGCAACGCCCAACAACAGCCCCAGGCCGGCTCATTCTGCTCCCCCGGATCTTCCAGCCTTGCATGCCACTCTACGGCTGCACCACCCAATCGTCAACGGAAAGTGGCCACTGCAGTCACTCTTCGTGGTATCTCCGAAAGCATCGGGCATGGCAGTCCATCTGTGAGAAGCGGCACACCGACACACTCGAGGAGCGACCCGGTCGTTCGGTCACGGAGATGGTGTGTCTACGAAATGACCCGACCTGTCGACGACAGACCTGTCTGAGGCACCGACCGTACGACCCGGACGGTCGGCGGCGACCTGCGGTCGGTGACGCACGGCGTTGGTTCCACCGGGTTCCCGACCGAAGACCGGCGAGCTACTGCTTGCCGTGCTTGACCTCAACTCCCCCAAACGCGACGAGCGCCTCGATCGAGAGCAGGGGCGCATCCGCAGCCAGCACTTCTGCCTTTGTCTTGTTCGACCAGCCTCCGAACAGCGGCAGTCCTCTGATGACGACCCGCCAGCCCTCCGGAACGAGGATGTCGACACCTCCGAATGCGCACACCACGTCGATCGCAGCACCACCCTCCACAGGGTGGGCGCTGCGAAGGTCCACCTCGGTCCCGCCGAAGACGTTGAGGATCGATCCGCCACGAAACTGCGGTGAGGCGCTCGCGACATGACGTCCGAAGAACGCCACCACGGAGTTCACTCGATCGGAAACCGAGATACCGCGACGGTTGGGTCCGACGATCACCCATAGGCCCACCAACACAAGCACGATCGGCCACAGGTACTGCGTCACGTTCTGGTCGATGAAGTCGAGCGATCCCGCGAGCAGCACCAGGCCGACGATGATCAACACCGCCGGAACGACAACGTGGGGTGGCGAAAGGCTGAAGTACAAGAGGCCGGCAACGACGAACAGAACCGGCCACCACTGGCCAATCGTGTCGCCGGCGTCGAGAACGCCGCCCCGGTCGAGCAGCAGCAACGCACCGAGAGCGATCAGCAGGATGCCAACGAAGGCCCGGCCACGACTCATGAGACTCCCTCTCGAGGATGTTTCCGATGCTACTGAACACCGGCCGGCTCAGGGGCGGGCGTTCCCGAGATGCGGCCACTCTCTCCAACCCAGGTCTCGCACGACCGCTACCCCACCAGGCCCTCGACCTTCGCCATCAGCAGAGCGAAGGTGCCGTCGTGCCGCCGATCGGGCATGCCGAACTCTTGGTCCCGTTCTGTCACGAACCCGTGGAGGAGGCTGCGCAGAATCCCGACCGTCGAGATCATGTCGGCCTCCCCCACACTCGGCGAGCACAGGGATCACGGCGTCGACCGGTGCGGCGAGCGCCACGGTCGTCCTCGCCCGGCACCGGTGCGGGCAGCATGGTACAGCCCGGGATGCTCGGCCGCGAAGGATCGATAGGCGTGCGCGATCGCGCGCAGTGCCTCACGAGGATGGTCCATCGCAGCCGAACGTCGCGTCTCGGCCGACATGCCGACACCGGCGGTACTCTGGCCCCGTGCCCGATATTCACTTCGCGCGCAGCGACGATGTCCACATCGCCTACCGGGTCGTCGGTGACGGTCCCATCGACCTCGTCTACGTCCAGGGAGCGCTCTCACATCTTGGCGTCGCGTGGGAGCTGCCCGCCTACCGCAGGTTCTGTGAACGGCTTGGCGAGTTCACACGCCTGATCCTGTTCGACAAGCGCGGCATGGGCATGTCGGATCGGGTGTCAGGCGCGACTCCTCTGGACACCAGGATGGACGACATCCGCGCCGTGATGGACGCCGCGGGCAGCAACCAGGCCGTCATCATGGGTGCGTCGGAGGGCGGACCACTGGCGATGTTGTTCGCCGCAGCCCACCCTGATCGGACCCGTGCGCTCATCCTGATGGGTGCAGAGGTGCGCGAACGGCGTGATGATGACTGGCCGTGGGGCGAGTCGACGGAGGAGGAGTTCGAGGCAGCGATGACGTCGGTCGCGGACCGCTGGGGGCTCGGAGGTGCGATCGCCTGGATCGCGCCGAGCGTTGGCGACGAACCGTGGGCCCGAGAGTGGGTTGCGCGCCTCCAGGTCAACTCGGTCACTCCGGGTGCCGCAGAAGCGTTCATGCGAATGGCGTTCGATATCGACGTGCGAAACATCGTCGCAGCCGTTCGAGCCCCAACCCTGGTGCTGCACGCCGTCGGTGACAGAGTCTGTCATGTCGAGAACGGTCGGTTCCTCGGCCGAACGATTCCCGGCGCCCGCTATGTAGAGCTGCCCGGTGAGGATCACGTCCCGTGGTTCAGCCCGGATCGGGCAATCGCCGAAATCAGAGAGTTCCTCACCGGGAGACGCGAACCGGCAACCCCCGACCGAGTGCTTGCGACGGTGCTGTTCACCGATGTGGTTTCTTCGACCGAACGTGCAGCATCGCTCGGCGACGATCGCTGGCGGCAGTTGCTCGAGTCCCACAACGCGATGGTGCGGTATGAGCTCGATCGATACCGCGGCACCGAGATGGGCACTGCCGGGGATGGGTTCCTTGCGACGTTCGATGGTCCCGCTCGGGCCATTCGCTGCGGACTCGCTATCACCGAACGCTCCCGCCAGTTGGGGTTCGAGATACGGGCGGGTGTTCACACCGGCGAGGTCGAGCGAATCGGCGACGACATCGCGGGCATCACCGTGCATATCGGCGCCCGGATCGGAGCGCTCGCCGAGCCTGGTGAGGTGCTTGTGTCGAGAACCGTGCACGATCTCGTCGCGGGCTCGGGCTTGCAGTTCACGGATCGAGGTGTCAAACAGCTACGGGGTGTTCCCGGCGAGTGGCAGGTGTTCTCGGCGAAGTAGCCGTTCTGCCCAACCCGCTCGTCAGTCCTCCGGCAGGGCGCTGATGAGCTGGTAGATCTCATCAATCGTCAGGGTGGAGTTCCGGTCGAGTGCGGCCTCGAACTCGGCATCCCCCATCGCGTCGCGTAGCTGCTCGTGCACTCGCCGGCGACGGCCCTCGTGCGTCCAGTCCAACTCGAACCCTCCCGCTTCCAGGCCCTGCAACCCGCCCAACAAACGGGCGGCAGACTCCATGTCTCCGGCTGTGAAGTCCAGGTCGGCCCTATCCACGACCCACAGCCCAAGAAAGAACAGGTTCTTGCGAAAGTCCTCGTTCTCGAGTGCGATGGCGGCCTGCTGTGCGAACTCCCTCCGAACGTCGGGAACTCCCATGTCGTGTTGGGCGACGGCGATCACCGTACGCGCAAGCGCCTCATACTCGGTGAGTCCACCGGCTCGCGCCGCGGCAAGCGCTCGTCGAAACACCTCCTCTGCCCGCTCCGGCTCACCGGCGTTCAACTCGACGGCTCCGAGTTGGAAGATCGCCTCCACCAGCCGGAATGCCGACCCGAGCTTCTCGGATGACGCGATCGATTCCTCGAACTCCTCTCTGGCCCGAGCAAGGTCTCCCAATCTCGCATGGCCCTCGGCGATGTTGCCCATCGCCACTGTGTAGCCGGCGGGGTCGGCGTAGCGTCTCGACACCTCCACCGCCTCCTGGTTGACCTCGATACTGCGCTCGGGGTCATCGACGATGAACGCGGAAAGGTTGATGAGCGCCGCCGAGTAGCCGTGACGCAGCAGCACGGGATCAGCGCCTTCTTGGTCGAGTTGCCTGTACAGCTCGAGGGCCGTCGCAAGATGCGCTTCCGACTCGTCGAAGAGACCGACGAATCCGGAGAGAGTGCCCAAACCCAGATGGGCCTTCGCAGTCAGCACCCTGTCTGCACTCTCACCTGCGGCGTCGAGGGCCGAACGGAGCCAGCGGATCCCTTCGCTGTAGCGAATGTTGAACCACCAGAACCGCCAGATCGCCCCGGCGATACGCAACCCCAACTCGGGATGATGCGACTCGGCGGACCACAGCATCGCCTGGCGAAGGTTGTCCAGATCGGCGTCGATCCGTTCCCACCACAGCCGTTCGTCGACACCCCGCACGTGAGGCTCCGCGGCCTCGGCCAGCCCGACGAAGAACTCGGCATGGCGGAGGCGGAACTCGTCGGCGCGGCCGTGCTCGTCGAGGAGGTCGCGGGCGAACTGGCGGATCGTCTCGAGAAGCGCGTACCTCGCCTCGGCCCGGTCGGTGTCGGCCGAGACGAGCGACTTGTCGACGAGTGACGGAATCAGATCCAGCACGTCGAACGCCTCTATCCCATCCCCCAAGGTCACTTGCTCGGCTGCCTCGAGCGTGAACCCGCCCTGGAACACGGACAGCCGCTCGAACAGGCTTCGCTCGGCGGGATCGAGCAGCTGATAGGACCAGTCGATCGCCGCAGCCAGGGTCTGCTGGCGAGGGAGTGCCGTCCTCGACCCGCCGGTCAGCAATCGGAAGCGCCGGTCCAGATTGTCGGCGATCTGACCGGGGGAGAACGATCGGATGCGCGAGGCAGCAAGCTCGATCGCAAGCGGCATGCCGTCGAGTCGAGTGCAGATCTCCGCGATCGCCGCCGCGTTCTCCTCGTTGAGATGGAACGCCGGCTGTGACGCCGACGCGCGCTCGACGAACAACCGGACGGCGTCGTATCTGGCGAGTTCGGAGGCCGACAACGTCCCGGCGTGTGCCGGCAGCAGCATCGACCGCATGCCATAGGCGACCTCTCCACCGATCCCCAGCAGCTCCCGACTCGTGGCGATGACCGACACCTCCCCGGTCTCGGTGAGGATTGCGTTGACGAGCTGAGCACTCGCGCCTATCACGTGCTCACAGTTGTCGATGATCAGAAGCGTCCGGTTGGCCTCCAAGTGCTCGACGAGCGATTCGATCACCGGTCTACCCGGCTGCTCGGCAACGCCGAGGGCCCTGGCCGTTGCGGACACGACCAGATCGGGGTCGGTGATCGCGGCGAGTTCGACCAGCCAGGTACCTCCCGGGAACTCACCGCTCATCGACGCGGCAACCTGAAGAGCGAGCCGGGTCTTGCCCGCCCCGCCGACACCGGTGATCGTGATCAGCCGGGCGCCGCGCACGAGCTTCTCGACCTCGGCGAGTTCCTGATCCCTGCCGACGAAACTGGTGGCGAGGGTCGGCAGGTTGTTGGGGATCTCGTCGAGCGTGATGAGCGGCGGGAACTCGGACGAGAGGCCGGGACCGGCCAGCTGGAACACCCGCTCGGGACGGACCAGGTCCCTGATCCGATGCTCGCCGAGATCGACGAAGCGTAGGTTCTCCCCCAATCGGGCAAGGCGTTCCGTGACGAGGCCGACGAGTATCTGACCTCCGTGCGCCGCGCCCAGCAACCGTGACACCCTGTTGAGGGCAGGGCCGAAGTAGTCGTCTCCGCGGACTTCTGCTTCACCTGTGTTGATCGCCATCCGGACCCTCAGTGTTCCAACGTCTGGGAACGGCCTGGCTGCGATGGCGACTTGGGCGTCGGCCGCCGCGGCGACGGCGTCGCCGGCGGATGTGAAGACCGAGAGGATGCCGTCACCCGTGTGTTTGAACACCTTGCCGTCACGCCCGGCGATGGCCTTGGTGAGGATCTCGTCGTGCTCGGCGAGGGCGGCACGCATCGCCTCGGGGTGCGCCTCCCAGAGACGTGTCGAACCTTCGAGGTCGGTGAACAGGAACGTGTGGGTGTCCACTGCCACTCAGCCTACGGGCGTGCAGGCAGCTATGGAGGCACAGCCGTCTTGCACCTAGGCGAATGGTCGCCGGTACGCTGGTCCGATGGCGACCTGCGCCTTCTGTGGGCTGGAAGGAGACGGCCGGTTCTGCGCCGGGTGTGGGGCTCGACTGTCCCCTGTGTGTGGCACCTGCGGCGCGGCGCTGTCCTCAGACGCGAGGTTCTGTCCGGCATGCGGTGCTCAGGTCGCGGCCGGCAGCGCTTCTACCCTGGCGGCAGGCTTCTCGGGCCTTCACCTGGGCTCCGACGAGCGCCACCGGATTCTCTCCGACGTTCACGGTGAGCACCGACTTGTCACGGCCGTCTTCGCCGACATGACCTCGTCCGTCGAACGTACAGCCGAGCTCGCGCCCGAAGAGGCCGCCCACCTCGTCAGCGGGCTGCTGGAAGCGATGGTCGACGTACTGGTCCGCTATGGAGGGCGTATCGATCGATTCCTCGGAGACGGTTTGCTGGCCGTGTTCGGCATTCCCGACGCTCATGAGGACGACCCGATCCGAGCGGTACGCGCCTCGCTGGAGCTCAGAGACAGGGCAGAAGAGCTTCGGATCGGCGTCACCGTCGGGATCAACACGGGAACCGTGTACTTCGGACCGGTTGGTTCGAACCTACACGAAGAGCTGACGATCATGGGACCGGTCGTCAATCTCGCAGCCCGGCTGCAGGCCAAGGCGACCGATGGACAAGTGCTCGTCGGTGAAGGGACGTACGGTCAGGTGCGCGGGGCGTTCGACCTGACCGCCGTCCCCCTCGACATCAAAGGTATCGATGACCCGGTCACGGCCTACGCGGCTGAACGGATCCTCGACCGGCTCGAGAAGGTGCGCGGTATCGAAGGTCTGCGCGCCGCGATGATCGGCCGTGACATCGAACTGGATCGGCTTCGGATGGCGATGTCCCAACCCGGCGGAGCTATCGCCATTGTGGGTGAGGCGGGTATCGGCAAGTCCCGGTTGGTGTCAGAGTTCCACCGCGCGTTGGAGGGCGATGGAGGGGTGTGGCTGGAAGGGCGATGTGTGGAGCTGACCCGCGGTGTCGCGTACGGGCCGGTACGCGACCTTCTCGAGCGACACGCGGGCGATCTCGATGGGCTTCGCCACTCCGTCGCGGGTGCGATCGCCTCAGGACGGCTGCCGCCGGACTGGGCATCGGATCTCGGCCCGTTCCTGTTCGACCTGCTGGGAGAACACGATCCTGCGGTCGCGACGATGGACGGCAATCAGCGGGCCCAGCTCACGGCGACCGCCGTCGTCGAATACCTGGCGGCAATGGCCGGGGATTCCCCGGCCGTGGTGTTCATCGATGACCTGCACTGGGGCGACGATCGAACCGTCGACCTCCTCACAGGGCCATGGCCCGAGGCTCTGAAACTCGTCGTCGCCGCCCGACCGGATCCCGACTCGCCTGCCTCGAGACTTCTCGAACGGATGGGGCAGCGCATGGGCACGATCGCGTTGTCCCCCTTGTCGGAAGCCGACTCCCGCGCGCTGGTCCGGCGACTCCTTCACATCGACGGGCTCCCCGAGTCGGTCGACGCCTTGATCCTCCGCACCGCGGAAGGCAACCCGTTTTTCGTCGAAGAGCTCATCCGGTCGTTCATCCAGCGAGGTCTCGTTGTCGAAGATCACGGAACGTGGACCGCGACGGCCGAGATCGCGAATATCGATATACCCGACTCCGTGCAAGCGGTGGTCATGAGCCGCGTCGACCGGCTCGACCGCCGGGTTCGCCGCTGTGCCCAGGTCGCATCCGTACTCGGACGCTCCTTCACCCGTGACCTCCTGGAATCGATGGTCGGCGGAGACGTCGGACCGGACCTCTCCGTGCTCAACTCGGCCGGCCTGATCGACGAGGAACGTGCCGGCGAGTACTCGTTCCTCCACGCACTGACCCACCAGGGAATCATGGAGACACTGCTCCCGTCACGGCGCGCAGAGCTGCACGAGGAGGCCGGGGTCGTCTTCGAACGGGCAGCCCCAGACGCGCACGACCAACTCGCCCACCACTTCGGGAGGAGCCGCGACCACTCGAAAGCGGTCAAGTACCTGACGCTCGCGGCGCGCGACGCGGCCGACGCGTATCTGACCGACACGTGCGCCGCCTACCTGGAACAGGGCATCACGCGCGTCGATGACCTCCCGGCCGATGACCGTCCGGCCGCCCTGTCGCGACTCCTCGCCATCAGGGGAGAGCTGGCAGAGCGATCACTGCGGCATGCGAACGCTCGTGCCGATCTCCAAGCGGCGCTCGAGCTGATCGAGCATCCACCGCTCGAGACCGCCCGCCTCCACCGGCTGCTCGGACTCACCTACCGGCAGGAGGACCGATTCGACGACGCCCATGCTGCCTACGATGCCGCCGAGCGAGCCCTCGACGACGCACCCGATCCGACATCCACGCTCGTGCGCCGAGCGTGGATCGAGATCCAAAAGGAGCGGAGCTACGCACTGTACTTCGGTGGGCGCGGCCGCGAGCTTCCGGCGCACAACACCATGGTCGAACCAGCGATTGAGGAGCACGGGACGCCCATTCAGAAGATGGACCATCTTCTCAGTCGCACACTGGCCGCGTTTCCCGCAGAGCGGTTCGCCCTCTCGGACGCAACGATCGAGCTCGCGGCAAGGGCGCTGCACATCGCAGACGAACACGGCAACCTGGCCCAGCGAGCCGAATCCCGTTTTGTGAATGGATTTGCTCTCCTGTGGGGCGATCGAATGGAGCAGGCCGAGAGGTTGCTGAGCCGGGCGGTGGCCGACAGCGACAGGATCGGTGATGTCATGCTCCACAATCGTGCGTTGGCGTACCACGCCATCTGTCTGCGCAGGCTCGCCAGAGTGGAAGAGACCGCGGCCACAGCACTCGCCGCACGCGAACTCGCCGGGTCGGTCGACGACAGCTACTACGCCGGCCACGCCGAGGCGAACCTGGCATGGGTCGCCTGGCGAACGGGAGACTTCGACGCTGCACGTCGCCACGGTGAGGCGGCCTACGCTTCGTGGGGTCCCCTGGTCAGAGGAGACGCCGAGGGGCTCAACGTCGAGTTCGCATTCCTCGCCGCATGGCCGATGCTCGCCATTTCGCTCGATGAGGAGGGTGAGGCTCGCCGTCACCTCGAATACCTTCGGGTCCCGTGGGAACGGACGATGCCGCCAGATCTGGATCGGGCGATCGACCTGGCTCTGGCGGAGACCGGACCGGCCATGGAACGACACGCTCGCGAGGCGCTGACGCGTGCGGCCCACCACCGCCTTGCATAACCGAGAACGCCGATCGCGACCCACGCATGTCCTGCGCGGCGAGGCTCGCAACGATCACCGCGGGGAGATGGCCGGTGCGGTTGACGTCGCGAACGGCGTGGCGAGGAGGCGTCGACGGATCGGGTGCAGCGTGCTCGAATCGACGAGTGGTCAGATCGACAGGTCAACGACGAATCCCTGAGCCGTTCTGGATTGCGTAGTACGATTCTTAGGAATGAGGCTCG
>CAZQMF010000042.1:0-11496 GCA_964594235.1 uncultured Acidimicrobiia bacterium | reverse complement strand
GAGTCGTTCAACGCGTAGGCCGGCTTCGCCGGCCGTTCTCGGTCATCGGTTCGCGGTTCTTGGTGGTCGGTTCGCCCCGTGGTCTTGTGGCGCTGCAGGGTGTTGCCGATGACTGAGGACTGAAGACTGAGAGAGTAGCGAGCCGCTTCGTGCTCGCTACTCTCTTTCTCATGTATCGACGAGGCGATCGTGGGTGGGTCGAGGTGATCTCCGGCCCGATGTTTTCGGGCAAGAGCGAAGAGTTGATCAGGCGCGTCACGAGATCGAAGATCGCGAGGATCCCCGTGCAGGTGTTCAAACCTGTGATCGACACCCGCTACGCAGACGCAGAAGTGGTGTCGCACTCGTCACTGTCGGTCGATGCGATTCCCGTATCCGACCCGGCCACGATGCTGGACATGATCGAGGAGCCGACGGTTGTTGTGGGCATCGACGAGGGGCAATTTTTCGACGATTCACTCATCGACGTGACCGGATTTCTCGCGCGATCTGGACGACAGGTGATCGTTGCGGGCCTCGACCTCGACTACCTCGGCAGACCGTTTCCCCCGATCCCGTCGCTCGCTGCGAACTCGGAGTACGTGACCAAGATGCTGGCTGTGTGCCATCGCTGTGGCGCCCCTGCCGGGTACACCCAGCGCATCATTCAGTCGGACGAACTGGTCGTGTTGGGGGCGATCGATGCGTACGAGGCTCGATGTCGCTTGTGCTTCAACCCGTCGGAACCTGAGCAAACGCGACTCAACATGGACTGACGACCCCCACGGGTTCTGCTACTGTGTGGGGGCGGCCACCCCCTGCGGTGGCCCGTGTCTCGTGAATTCGGAGCGTTTCCGTATGACGACCTTCTCATTGGGCATTCCCTCAGTCCCATGGCTTTCACGCGACACGAAGGCGGGTAGGGCCGCCACTACTGCGAAGGAGTCACATGTCCTTGTTTCGTCGAAAGACCGAGGTTGTCAGACGGGGCACCTCGACGGGTTCGATAGAAGAGCGCACCACTAAGCGCGTCGGAGGAAGAAAGGTAGAGGTTCGTCGGGTCAAACAGCCCGCCGAATCCACCGCCCCTCGGGAGAGACGGCGCTCGAAGACGCAGAAGGCGCCGAATCGGCGTCCCGAACCACGTCCGGAGCTCGAGGAGATCATCGTCCCACCGGAGACCGAGCGAAAGCAGATGCTTGTGCGGGTTCTCCCTCACCAGACGCAGATCGTGGTACTCGAGGGTGCCGTACTCGTCGAACACTACGTCGCCCGGTCCGAGAACAAGTCGCTCGTCGGTTCGGTTTATCTCGGCAAGACGCGCAGTGTCCTGCCCGGCATGGAGGCCTCCTTCATCGATTTCAGCGCATCCAAGAACGGCGTGCTCTACGTCGGGGATCTTCAGAGAGACCCGGCGCAGAAAGGCAAAGTCAAGATCGAAGAAGTGCTCTCCAAAGGCGACGAGGTACTGGTGCAGGTCGTCAAGGACGCGATGGGGCACAAAGGGGCCCGCCTGACGAATCAGATCTCGGTCGCGGGCCGATACCTCGTGTTCGTTCCCGACTCCGACGCGCACGGCATCTCCAGGCGACTGCCAGAGGAGGAACGAAACCGCCTCCGCAGCATCGTCAGGGACATCAAGCCTCAAGGTGCCGGGTTGATCGTTCGCACGGCGGCCAAGGGTGCGACCCGGGCACAGTTACGGGCGGACCTCGCCAAGCTCATCGAGACCTGGGAAGCGATCAAGACCGAGGCGGCCAAGGGAGGCGCACCTCGGCTCATTCACGAAGAGCCCCCTTTGCTCCTCAGGGTGATCAGGGAGCACTTCACCCCCGAGTTCCGCCGACTCCTGATCGACGACGCAGACGCCAAGGACCAGGTCGAGCGGTATCTCAACGAGACAGAATCGGATCTCATCTCGAGGGTTCACCTCTACGAGGACGAAATGCCGCTGTTCGAGCGGTTCCACGTCGAGGATCAGCTTCGCAAGGCGCTCGACCGAAAGGTGTGGCTTCCCTCAGGTGGCCATCTCGTCATCGATCGCACCGAGGCGCTCACCGTCATCGACGTCAACACGGGACGCTTCGTAGGCTCGTCGAGTCTCGAAGAAACTGTACTGCAAAACAATCTCGAGGCCGCCGAGGAGATTGGCAGGCAGCTGCGGCTCAGGGACATCGGCGGCATCATCGTCATCGACTTCATCGACATGGAGATTGCGGAGAACCAGCGGGCCGTTCTGCGGAGGCTCCGAGAAACGTTGGCCAAGGACAAGACGAGAACGCAAGTGTTCGATGTGTCGAATCTGGGTCTCGTCGAAATGACCCGCAAGAACGTCTCCGAAGGCCTCGTGGAGTCCTTCTCCGACGTGTGTTCGTGCTGCGGGGGTCGAGGCGTCATTCTGCACGAAGAGGCAGCCACGATCGGCCTTCCCCTGGATGTCGAGGATTGGCAAGACGGCGGAAACGAGTAGAATCGCACGGCTCACAACGGGGAACAGTCATGTATGCAATCATCCGGGTCGGCGGGAAGCAGGCGAAGGTCAGTCCCGGCGACATCATCGATGTGGAGAGAGTCAAGGACGGCAGCGACACGCTCAGCTATGTGCCGCTGTTGGTCGTCGACGAGTCGGGAACGTCGATCACCGATCGATCGAAGCTGTCGAAGATGCTGGTCAGCGCCAAAGTGTTGGGGGAGTCACGCGGTCCGAAGGTCGATATCTTCAAGTACAAGAACAAGTCCGGGTACCGGCGCCGCCAGGGTCACCGTCAGACCTATACGACTATCGAGATCACCGGCATCGAAGTGCCGAAGAAGAAGGCAGCTCCGAAGAAGTCGGCGGACGCAGAGGAGGACTGAGATGTCGAAAACGAAAGCAGGCGGGTCATCCAAGAACGGTCGCGACTCGGCCGCACAGCGACTCGGTCCCAAGGTGTTCGACGGACAAGTGGTCTCGGCCGGATCCATCATCGTCCGGCAGCGAGGAACCCGCATCCATCCGGGGCTGAACGTCGGCATCGGTGGCGACGACACTCTGTTCGCGAAAGCGGACGGGACTGTCAAGTACGCACGCCGGAACGGACGGAGGCTGGTCGACGTCCACACCGATTGAGCGTGTTCTACGACACGGTCAGGGTCCACGTCAAAGCCGGTGACGGGGGAGCGGGCGTCGTCAGTTTCGAGAAGCGACGCGGCAAGCCGCGTGGTCGTGCCGTCGGCGGATCCGGCGGGCCCGGTGGTGACATCATCCTGAGAGCCGACGAGTCGGTCGCTACGCTGCTCGCCTATCGTCGCAACCCTCACCATCGTGCCGGAAGCGGCACGCACGGCCAGGGGGACCTCCGGGCGGGCAGGCGCGGAGACGACTTGGTGCTTCATGTCCCCTGCGGTACGACGGTCAAAGATGAGGAGGGGACCATGCTCGCCGATCTCGTCGTTGGCGGCCAGCAAGTCGTCGTGGTGGAGGGCGGTAGGGGTGGTCGCGGGAACGCGGCTCTCGTCGACGCCAAGCACCGCTATCCGACCTACTGCGAACAGGGCGAGTTCGGGGAGGAGGAGTGGCTCGAACTCGAGATGAAGCTGGTCGCCGACGCGGCGCTCGTGGGCTTCCCGAATGCCGGCAAGAGCACCCTGATTGCGACCGTGTCGGCGGCCAAACCGAAGATCGCCGACTACCCGTTCACGACGCTTCAGCCGAACCTGGGGGTTGTGTCGATCGACGGACGGGAGTTCGTGCTGGCCGACATACCCGGGCTGATCGAAGGCGCGTCGGAAGGAAAGGGCCTAGGACACGAGTTCCTGCGGCACGTGGAACGAGCACGGGTGCTCATCCTGCTGCTCGACCCTTCGACGCTGCAGCCGCTGCCCGTCGATCGACAGCTCGACGTGCTGGTGGGGGAGCTGCAGCAGTATTCCCCTGACCTTGCTGCGCGCCCCAGGCTCATCGCTCTCAACAAGACGGATCTTGTGCCCGATTCGGACGTCGCAGAAGGATGGTTCTCGATCTCCGCAGCGACAGGTGCCGGAGTACCGGCGTTGCTCCATGCGATCGCCGACGAAGTCGACGCAACGAGGCGGGTGGCGGAGGACCGCGAGGGCTACATTCTTCATCGTCCGCTCGGTGCCGGTTTCGCGGTCCGCAGGGAGGCCGGAGTGTGGGTGATCGAGGGTCGAGATGCGGAGCGGGCAGTAGCGTTCCACGACTTGACCATTCCGGAGGCCGCCGACCTCGCTGCCCAGCGTCTGCGGCGGCTGGGCGTCGACGACGCACTCCGCGAGGCCGGCGCAGTACCAGGCGACGATGTACGCATCGGGGATCTCGTCTTTCAGTTCGCAGCTGACAGCTGACAGCATTCAGCTCTAGCTCTACGACCGTATTCGTCGCGAGGGGGAGCGGGTTCCTACCGAAGACCGACGACTGAGAATCGAGAACCGCGAGCGCAGCGAGCTCAGCGGCGGCGAGCCAGGAGAAGGGCTCCCGCGGCAGCGAAGATCAGGACGGCTCCAAGCAGGAGCGTCGTCGTCGACACCGACTCGTTGAGTGGATGTCCGGCTCGGACGATCTCCAAGGAACCGACTTCGAGGTATGTTTCTCCGCCCCGGTCCGGATCGTGATACCGCCAGATTCCGGTAACGATCACGAGTGGCCCGGCACGGTTGTAGCGACCGGGAGGGTCGATACCGTCGAACAGGTCGGCTGCTCCGTGGATACCAATGCCAACATTCCCGCCCAGGAGGCGGCCCCCGTCTCTGAGGGGACTGAACGCGTACTGATCGTCGTTGAGCTGTGTCCAGACCGTGCCGTCGTCCCGGTGGCCGTAGTCGCCGATGAGTTCACCGGCGACCGTCACCTGTTGTCCGTCGAACGTCTGTGGCGACTCGAGGAGCATCGTCGCGGAGACCGACTCGGCTGCCATCGCGGGAGGACCGACCAGAAGCACCGCGATGAAGAGGAGTGTCGCAACTCGCATCATTTCCCCCTCGCCAGCGACCATAGGAATCCGACAAGCGCAAAGACCGAAATGAACTCGAGCCGTCCTGCCCACATCTGGAATGCATAGGTGATCTTGAGGACGTCTGGCATCGCCGGCGTCGTCACTCCTACCGAGAGGCCGACGTTGGCAGCAGCGCTGATCGACTCGAACAGGGCGTTTTGCAAGGGAATGTGCGCCGCGAGGCCGATTCCACCACCGAGGAGGTACAGGGCGACGTACAACAGGGATATCGCCATGACACCCTGCTTGAACTCGTCGGTGAGATGCCGGGGTCCGTTCTGATAGAAGCGATCGGAGATCACCGCTCCTTCGGGCAGAAGCACCTGTTTCACCTGCGACGCGATCGACTTGACGGTCAATCCCACTCGGAGCGACTTCACTCCTCCTGACGTCGACGATGCCATGCCGCCGAGCGCCATCGCGATCGTCATCCCTCCGAAGGCAAGACCTCCCCACGTCGCCAGCTCGGAGGAAGGAATCGTCGAGAACCCGGTGCCGGAGTGGGCGGAGAGCACCTGGAAGAACGCCTGCCGGCCGAGCCCGGCGGCCGAGCCGTAGGCCCGAGCCGCTGCGAGCCCGATCATCGTGAGCACCAGGGTGCCGCTGAACGTGAACAGGATCGTCTTGGTCTCCAAGTTGCCCATGACGGAGCGCCGTCGCCACAAGGCGAAGTGGACGCCGAAACTCATCACTCCGGCGATCATCAAGACGGCGATGACCACCTCGAACGGGGCGGAGTGGTAATAACCGATGCTCGTGCTCTGCGGAGCGAACCCACCGGTGTCGAAGGCCGCCATGAAGATCGTGGCCGCATGGAAGAACGATCTCATGAAGCCGAATCCGAGGTCCAGATACGCGACCAGCATCAGCGCAAGGATGCCCGCGATGCCGTTGACGATCGCGACCAGCCAGATGAAACGTGACGTCGAACGAACCGACGGGTAGATGCGATCGTCCCGGCCTTCACCGAAGTAGAGGGTCGCCGTGCCGGCGCCGGAAAACAGGCTCAGCGCCGCGATGATGATCCCCTGGCCACCAAGAAAGTGCAGGATGTGGCGCCACAGAATCATCGACGATGCCATGTGGTCGATGTCTTGCGCGAGGGTCAATCCCGTTGTCGTGATGCCGCTCATGGCGTCGAAGAAGGCATCCAGCCAACTCGCGAAGTTGCCCGACAAGAACAGCGGTACCGCGCCGATGACGGGCACGACCAGCCAGATCAAGGCCACTACCACCATGCCGTGACTCCAGTCGAGCCGGTCGTTGGCGGGTTTCAAGGCGACGCCGATCCCTCCCAGTAACGCGAACACGCCAATCATCACGAGAAAGTCCGCGGCTGGAGCGAGTTCTCCTGTGGCGACCGCCCAGAGCAGAGGCACCACCCCGGCGACCGCGGAAATCAGCAGCATGCGGGCGACGTTGTAGGCGATGAGCCGGAGATCGTTGGTCGTCGGTCGAAGCAGCATCAGGTGGTCAGCGCGAGGATGGCAACGGCCACGATGATCGTCACGACGAACAGCACGACTGCGACACCGAACTCGATTGCCAGAGTCATCAGTGCCCCCGTGACGAGATCGTAGAGCTGGCGACTGTCTCTGCTGCGGGCCGTCACTGGCTTGCTCCGGCACCCAGCGCCGCGCGCAGCTCGTCTTCTTCGAGCAGTTTGGTGACTGCCAGCACCCGGTCGCCTGGTCGGATCTCGGTATCGCCGTGGGGGATGTAGACCTCGTCGTCCCGTAGGAGCGCTACCAGGACGGTTTTGCCAGGTAGCGACGCTTCCGCCAGTCGTCGTACGGGTGTCTCGTCGGGTATGTCGACTTCGACGAGACTCAGCTCGCCTCTTGCGAGCAGAGTCACACGCTCGAGTTTCTCCGCCTCGAGCTGCACTTCGTGCGAGATCACTTGCACGATCATGTCGGTCACGGCGACGACGGGAATCTCGAGGGCAGAGAACGTGGGGGCGTTCATCGGGTCGTTCAAGCGGGCGAGGACGTGTCTGGCACCGAGTGTTCGCGCCAGCTGGCAGGCAACGAGGTTGTCTTCGTCCCGCCCGGTGACGGCAACGACCCAGTCCGAGCGGGCAGCGTCAGCCTTGTTGAGTACTTCCACCTCCGTTCCGTCGCCGATGATCACGAGCAACTTGGGCAAGTCGGCGAGCCTGCGTGCCTTCTCTTTGCTCTCCTCTACGACGGTGACGGTGTGACCCTCCTTGGTCAGCGCTCTGCCGAGGTAGCCACCGACCTTTCCGCCTCCGACGACGATCGCCCTCATCCCTGGTCCCCTTCTAGGTAGCGACGCAGCTTGTGACTGACGCCTTGGCGTGCCGCAGCGACGATCATGTCGCCGGCGCGGAGCACGAAGTCGTCTTGGGGAATCACCGTGTCTTCGCCCCGCCTGACCGCCGCGACCCTGAGGCGACCCGACACCTGGATTTCAGAGATGGTCATCCCGTCGGCCCGACGGCCGAGCCGCATGTCGACGATCTCGACTTCTCCGGTTTCGAAGGTCAAGTGGAAGTCGAATTCCTTCTCGACCACCTTCTCGAACATGACCCTGGATACGAGTCGCGAAGCCGGCACGTAGTCGATGTCCAGCTCCTGGTATGCAGGTTCACGGAACGGGTCGTCGAGTCGAGCGATCGTCGTGGGCACCATGAACACCTGCTTGGCGAGCTGCACGGACATGAGGTTGGCGTTGTCGGAGTTCGTGACCGCGATGAACGCGTCGGCGTATTCGATGCCCGCTTCTCGCAACGTCTCTACGTCGTACGCGAGCCCGTGGTGCACGGAGCCGTTGAACGTCGTGCCCAGCAGCTCCAGGGCCGATTTGTCCACATCGACGACGGAGACGTCGTGGCCCCGGTCGGCGAACGCGTGCGCGAGATCACCGCCCACCCGACCGCTTCCAGCAATGACGATTCGCATGTTGGCGCAATCTTAGGGTGCGGTACCTTTCCTTCCTGTCGATCCGCCGGGATCCGCCCTGCGACCTGCCTCGTCGAGAATCGGCAAACAGGTCAAGGAACCATACGGGCCTGTCGATACTGGCGGAGAGTCTGCAGGAGGAGAAACATCGTGAGTCGGCGCGTACTGGTGGTCGAAGACTCTGCCGTGATCCGCCGTCTCATCGACGTGTGCCTTCGTCCGGCGGGTGTGGAGGTCGTCATGCGTGAAGACGGCCCCGGTGCTCTCGAGGCCGCACTGTCCGAACATCCCGACCTCGTAGTCCTGGACATCGGCCTTCCGGAGATGGATGGCTGGGAAGTTCTCGACCGGCTTCGTTCCGACCCGAGGACCAACTTGCTTCCCGTGCTGGTGCTGACTGCCCACGCCGAGGAAGAGTCTCGCAAGCGGGCCAATGAGGGTGGGGCCGATGGTTTCGTCACCAAGCCATTCCAGCCCGACATCCTGCGCAGCGAGATCCTCAAGATCATGGCGGACAAAGCGATCGGCACTGCCGTCTAGATCGGTCCGGACAGCCCCCTTTTCAGCGGATCGGCTCATCCGTACGATCCGGTGTGAAGGGGGTGTGTGATGTTCAAGATCGTTGCGGGTCTCGTTGCGCTGTGGCTTGCGATTCCGTGTGATGCTCCTCCCGGTGTCGTGGAAAGATCATTTGCTCCCGTGGGGATGTACGAGGGGCACTGGGGCGTCGACTACGCGATGGACGTCGGGAGCGACGTGATCGTGGTCGCAGACGGCGTTGTCACCTTCGCCGGCACGGTCGCCGGTATGGACTCGGTCACGGTCGATCATGGTGGCGGTCTTCGTACCTCGTACTCGTACCTCGAGGCCATCAGGGTGCGGCGTGGCGAACGCGTTCACCGAGGCGATGTCCTCGGCACGAGTGGGACGGATCATGGCATTGCAGCACTTCACTTCTCGGCGAGAGTGGGCAAGAGCTATATGGATCCCAGCTTCGTGTTCACCTGCACGGGGGGAAGGCTCCGTCTCAGTCCTCTCGGTCCCTAGGGGGCACGCTCGCGATGTCACTCGCCTAAGCTTCCGACGGTGCGAAGGGGCTTGCTCGGCGGCACGTTTGATCCTCCTCACCTGGCGCACCTCGTCGCGGGAGAGGTGGCCTATCGCGACTTGGCGCTCGACATCGTGACATTCCTTCCGGCCGGGTATCCGTGGCAGAAGGCCGACGAGTTCGTTACGTCACCGGAGGATCGTTGGGAGATGACACGCCTCGCCGTCGACGGGGTCGCCTACTTCGAGGCTGATGACAGGGAGGTGCGACGCCCGGGTTGGACCTACACGATCGACACACTGGCCGAGTACCCGATCGATGAGGACATCTTCTTGATCCTCGGCTCCGATGCAGCGAAGGCGATCACGACGTGGCATCGGTGGGAAGACGTTCTGGATAGAGCGACACTTGCCGTCGCTCCTCGGCCCGGTATTTCGCGCGACGAAGTCGCCAGTGGGATCCCTCGTCCATTCGTGTGGCTAGACATGCCAACCCTCGATGTGAGCGGGACGATGCTGCGCTCCCGGGCGCAGGAGGGGAGATCCATTCGGTTCATGGTGACGGAGAGCGTCTGGCAGTACATCGTCGATCGGGGCCTGTATGGGTGATCATCGGAAACAGCGCCGGGCCCGGGGCGTGACCGTTCGGGGAGGGGGAGGAACTCGACAGAAGAGCGGCTTGCTCGACGAGAGTACACCGCGGGAGCTGAATCGGGCGGCACGAAAGGCGATTCGGGGAGTGGCTCGTCGAAGGGTGTTGCTGGCGATCATCGGTGCCCTCGTGATCATCGGTACGTCCGTGGGTGTTTCACTCCTGGTCCGTGGCCGGCCGTCGAGCACCACGGAGCCGCAGGCGATCCCCTCAGAGGCCGGCGCCTCCCTCCTCATCGCTGTCACAGATTCGACCGGACGTGACCTCTCATTGGCCCTGCTCGGTACACACGACCAGGATGCGACGGTCGCCCTGTTTCCGCCGGGCCTGCTGACGGTGCTTCCCGGTTTCGGGGACAGAGAGATATCGGACTCGACACGATTCGGCGACGAGGATCTGCCCGCGTTGACGGTCGCAAACCTGCTGGGTGTGCGCGTTGACGCGACAGCTCAGATGACCGTCGACGAGCTGGCCGGTCTGCTCAACACCGATCTCACGGTTGACCTCACATCGCAACTCGTGGTGGCCAGCAGCTCCTCAGAGATCGTGCAGATGGACGTCGGATCTGCGCCGAGGTCGCCTGGCGAGATCATTCAGCTCTTTTCCCTTCAGGGTGTGGGAACGCAGCTCGAATGGCTGGATCGACAGGGTTCGGTCTGGAAGGCGCTGTTCGATCGTATGAACTCGAGTGCTCAGCTCGTCGAAGGCGTGCTCGCGCGGGTCGTAGGCGACCCGGCACTCGCGAAAGACGCTCTCGCCGGCGTGGCCACCGCCGAGGACCCTCAGTTGACTGCCGTACCGGCAGAACGGATCGAACGTCCAGGAGGCGATTCCGAGCTGTATCAGATGAGCGGGGAAGACGCGACGGCGTTCGCCGCGGAGCGCTACGCCTATCTCCGGTTCACCACTGGGGAGCGACCCCGGGTTGAGATCCTGAACGGCAACGGCAGGATCGGGACGACCCGACCGGTCGCGGCAGCCCTCATCCGGCATGGCTTCCGTGTGGTCCGGACCGACAACGCGGACAGCGCCGACTACGCGGAGACCCAGATCATCGCGCAGGGAAGAGACCATCAGCAGGCAGCACTAGACGCTCGATCGGTGCTGGGTAGGGGAGAGGTGCTGATCGAGGTTCGTCATCCCAGCGGCGTGGTCGATGTCACTATCATTGTTGGACAGGACATTCCCGCACAGGAGGCGTGAGCGCTCATCGAGGACAGGATTGACAGTCGAGAGGTCGCCCAACTGGTCGCGAAAGCACTCGATGCCAAGAAAGCCACCGATGTCGTCCTCCTGGATGTGTCGCAGCTCCTGTGGATCACCGACGTGTTCGCGATCGCGTCCGGTACCTCCAACCGTCACGTGCAGAGCCTGGCCGACGAGGTCGAGTTCAAGCTCCGTGATATCGAGCGGAGACCATTGAGGGTCGAAGGGCGCAACGAAGCGGAATGGGTACTGCTCGACTACGGGGACGTCGTGGTGCATATCTTCCAGCCGACCGTTCGCGAATACTTCAGTTTGGAGCGTCTCTGGGGCGACGCGCCCCTCATCGAATGGGAGCCCGCCGCGACCGAGGCGTGAACCGGTCCTGGTACACTCCACGTCCGGACTCGGGGCTGTAGCTCAGTTCGGCAGAGCACTTGCATGGCATGCAAGGGGTCAGGGGTTCAAATCCCCTCAGCTCCACTTCACGAAATCCCCTGTGTTGTGCAGGGGATTCTCGTTGTTTCCGGGCTGGACCGACGTGCCTCCGAATCTGCCCAGAGTCCGCGGAAAGTCCGCGGGAGATCCCGTTGCTGCTCTGGTGTCGGTGTTGCTGACGGTCGCGGCGTCTGAGGAGGTTCGAGTTCCCCGAGGAACTGAAGCGCGTTGCCGAAGGTATCGCCCATCCGTCGTTCAATGT
>CAZQMF010000041.1:0-12375 GCA_964594235.1 uncultured Acidimicrobiia bacterium | reverse complement strand
ACATGGACAAGTTCGAAGCTGAGGTGGTGGTCGACAGGCCGATCGCCGTCGTGTGGGAGTACTTGAACACGACGGAGAACGAGTTGGTGTGGCAGTCGTCCGCGGTGGAGCGTGTCAAGGTCACCGACGGACCGCTGGAGAAGGGCAGCCGGACCCGGGGCGTCGACACGTTCCTTGGGCGGCACTTGACAACCGAGTGGGAGATGGTCGAACTGCACGACTACGAGCGGCGGGAGCGCACCGTGAGCGGCCCGTTCGAGATGGAGATCGACTGGCTGCTGGAGCCGGTCGGTGACTCGACCCGGATGGTCATGCAGATGTCGGCCGAGGCGGGTGCCGGACGGTTCTTCGGCAAGCTCGCCGACGCAGTCGTCATTCGGATCGCCAAACGGGACTGGCAAGCCAACCTGGAGAAACTCAAAGACGTCCTGGAGGCCGAACCCATCTGACCGAACCAGGCCATAGACGAAGCGATGAGAGACCGAGCCGGGTGTTCCGGCTCGGTTTCCACATGATCCCCGTGCCGCGCCAACGAACTCAGAAGGGTGTGTTCTCCGCTCCTGTCACCTCTCTGGTCGCCGCTCGTTGACGCCGATCAGGTTGACTCCGCGAGCCCATAGCGCAGTGTTCACGTCGACGGTTCGATACGCGGTCCCATCGCTCTCACTGCTCTCACGGCCGACTCTCAGGGTTTTCTCATCTTCGACCGCTAGACAGGGGGGTCAGAAGACAAGGAGATACGCATGCATCCATACCAGATGGAGAGATTCGGATACTGGGGATTTGCGGGGGTCCTCTTGTGGGGACTGCTGGTCGCAGTCGCCGTCGCCCTCATCGTCTGGCTGATCGTCTCGCTCACCAGCCGTCGGTCGGGTACTCCGTCGTCCACGGCCTCGGCTCCACTGCCGCAGAAGTCGTCAGCGCTCTCGATCCTCGAGGAGCGCTACGCCAAGGGTGAGGTCGACAGGGACGACTACCTTCAGAGGAAAGCGGACCTCGGCGGCTGACAGGCAGGTGCGCTCCCGGAGGCGGGCTTGCACGGTCCGCTCCGACGGCCCGCACCACGAAGAAAGGAAGTAGCGAATGCACGTGGCGCTCGGCGGCCTCCTCGGCTTGATGTTCTTGCTCTTGCTGGCGGTGCTGCTCGTTGGGTTGATCGTGTGGGTGATCGTGACGCTCACCACGAGCCGGCATCCCAGTGGCCTCCCCGCACCGGGGTCGACGGCCACGGCCTTGTCGATCCTCGAGGAACGCTACGCCAAGGGCGAGATCGACCGCGACGACTACCTCCAGAGAAGAACCGACCTCGAAGGCTGACCTCAGTGGCGTGGCGGTGGACTGCCGTCACGAATCAGCCGGGCGGCGTCCGTCGTATACCGAGTTCAGCCCGCCGTCCACTAGCTTGGACGAGATGACAGAGCTGATTCGAACGTCGGATCTCACGCACCGCTACGGTGACGTCGTCGCGCTCGACCGTCTGAACCTCAGCATCCCGGCAGGCACGATCGGTCTGGTAGGAGCCAATGGAGCGGGCAAGACGACACTGATCCGTGTGCTCATGGGGATGCTCACACCATCCACCGGGGCGGCAAGCGTTCTCGGTCACGATGTTGCCTCCAGCCTGGTCGACGTCCGCTCCAGGGTCGGCTACATGCCGGAGAGTGCCTGTTTGCCGGCAGCCCAGACCGCGGCCGACTTTGTCGCATTCGCTGCGGAACTCGCAGGGATTCCCGTAGGGGACGCCCGCAAGCGGTCGTCGGAGATCCTCTACCTGGTGGGTCTCCACGAGGAACGATTCCGGTACCTGGGCGATTTCTCGACCGGCATGCTTCAACGGGTGAAGCTCGCCCAAGCGATCGTCCACGATCCCGAACTCGCCTTCCTCGACGAGCCTGCCTCGGGGCTCGACCCCGAAGGCAGGGAGCAGATGCTCCAACTCATCGCACGCCTCTCCGACTTCGGCATCAGCGTCGTGTTCTCCTCGCACATCCTCGAGGACATCGAACGAACCTGTGAGTGGGTCGTGATGCTCGACGGCGGCCGACTAGTGCGGTCCGCTCCGATAGGAAGCATCGGTCACGAGGACGCGCTGACCGTCGAGGTCACCGACGAACCCACGACCCTGACCGAATGGCTTACCGGCCACGGCGCCACGGTGAGGACCGCAGGTCAGGTGCTGCACGTGACCGGCGGTTCTGACCCGTTCATCCTCGTGCGAGATGGACTTGCCGCGACCGGAGTCGGGCTACGTCGCATGGGGCAGCGGGCCCGGACGCTCGAGGAAGCCTTCATCGAAGATGCTCAGCGGAGGAGTGAGGGATGAGCGACGCCGTCATCTTCGATCGGGGCTACCGCGGCTACGACGGACCTCGCACGGGGCGGCGCGGTGCGTTTTGGGCCGTCGTGCGTGAGGGAATCCGCCGGGAACTCGGGTTGCGTCGGAAGGCGAAGAGCAAGGTTCTCCCCTGGCTGCTGATCTCCATCTCGCTGATCTCCATGGCAGTTGTGGTCGGGCTGCACTGGGCGGTGCAGAGCTTCGGTGTGGAACGACTGGTCGCCGACCAGTTGCCGAGTTACGGGCAGTACTTCGATACCGCATCGACGCTATCGCTGCTGTTCATCGCCCTTGCCGCTCCGCAGCTGCTCATCCCGGACCGGCGTGAAGGGGTGCTCTCCATCTACTTCTCCCGGCCGCTCCGGCCGATCGACTACTTGGGTGCCAAGTACACGGCGCTCGGGTTTCTCATCATGGGGTTCTTCCTTGTCCCCGAGTTCGTGCTGCACATCTCCCTCGCCGCGCTTTCCCCAGACGGTTTCTTCTCGTACCTGGGTGGGAGTCTGGATATCCTCTGGAAGATCGTGCTCGTCGCGTTCGTGTTCTTCTTCGGGTACGCGTCGGTCGCGTTCGGGATTTCCGCACTCATGAGCAGAGCCGGTATCGCCTCGGCCGTCTTTCTTGGCGTCATGATCATGCTCGACCCGATCGTGCACGCGGTCGTCCGTCTGGCGTCGTTCCCTGGCGTCAAATACGTGTCGCTGCTGGCGTTCGCCGAACAGCCGAGGATCGTCCGCGACTGGGTGTTCGGCATCTCGACCCGTGACTACGCAGCTACCTCCGCCGGACTCGAACCCTGGATGTCGCTCGTTGTGATCGGCCTCGTCTTCCTCGTGGTGACCGCTGCCGTGTGGCAGCGGTACCGGAGGGCATCGTGAGCGATGTCGTGACTCCCGACAACCCCACGGTTGAGGCGCGGGACCTGTCTCGATGGTTCGGCCAGAAGGTCGCCGTGTCCGAGGTCACGTGTGGGTTCGGTCCCGGCGTGACCGGGTTGCTCGGTCCCAACGGGGCGGGCAAGACCACTCTGCTCCGCATGCTCACCGGTCTCGTCAGACCTTCCGCGGGGACCGTCACCATCCTCGGTGTCGACCCGCGTGCCAAAGCGGACGTGTATCGGAACGTCGCACTCGTTCCGGAAGACGAGCATGTGCCCGGCTTCCTGACCGCTCAGGAGTTCGTGCAGTTCAACGCGACACTCCAGCGGCTTGGCGATCCGGCGGGCGCGGCGGCTCGGGCGCTCGATATCGTCGACCTGACCGACGTGGCCGGCAGAGACCTCTCGACGTTCTCGAAGGGCATGCGCCAGCGGGCGAAGGTCGCGAGCGCACTTGTTCACGATCCGGACGTTCTGTTTCTCGACGAGCCGCTCAACGGCACCGATCCCGTGCAGCGGGCTCACCTGATCAAGCTCTTCGTCGATCTCGGTGCACAAGGCAAAACCGTGATCGTCTCGTCCCATGTCCTCGGCGAGGTGGAACGGATGGCGGACCGGGTTGTCGCAATGGTCGACGGGCGTCTGGCCGGAGTGGGGACGATCACGGCGCTGCGCAACGCCATGTCCGACATCCCTCGGAAGCTGAGGATCGAGTGCGACCAGCCGCGCGTCCTCGCCGGGACACTCATCGGCAGGGCCTACGTCGGTGGCGTGGAAGTCGAAGACAGCGCCTTGAACGTGGACGTGCTCGACTCCGATGTGTTCGGTAGAGAGCTGGCATCGATTGCCGTCGGCGGCGGAGTTCGGCTCGTGTCCGTCGAACCTCGGGACGAGTCCCTGGAGAGCACGTTCCGGTACCTGGTGGGTGGGCGATGAGATCGTTCTTCGCCATCTCCATCTACATGCTTCGCAAACTGATGAACCGGAAGCGGGCGATCGGGTTGATGTTGCTCTCTGCGGTGCCCGCCGTGATCGTCGGGCTCGTAGGCCGCCGTGCCTCGGACTCGACCGAAGTGTTCCACGGGATGGCCGTCGGGGTGCTGATGGCGGTTGTGCTTCCCGTGATCGGCATCGTGAACGCGTCGGGGGCACTCGGCGACGAGCGCAGAGACCACACCCTTCCCTACCTCAGCCTCAAACCTGTCGCGCGTTCCCTGCTCGTGGGCGCCGCCCTCACCGGCGCGATAGCGGCGACGCTTGTGATCGGGGCCGTCGGAGTGGGCACCCTGTGGGTCGCCGGTGGTCTCGTGAGTGGAGAGTGGACCGTCGGGGCAGGACCCGCGCTCGGCCTGGTGGTGATCGCCTTCGGCTATGGCGCCGTGTTTCTGCCTGTCGGCTTCCTGTTCAAACGGGCGACATTGATCGGCCTTCTGTACGTGTTCTTCTGGGAGGCGATCCTCGCGTCTGCGGTGACGAGCCTCGCTGCGTCGTCCCTTTGGAGGATCGGCCTCCAGGCCTACGCCGCCACGCTCGACACCCTGCCGCGCGAACTCGTCGACAGCCTCGGCAACGTCTCGCCGAGCGTCGCCAGTGCGTTCCTCAAGGTAGGGGTGCTGATCGTCCTGTCCGTCGCCTTCTCGACATGGCTCTTGCACGTTCGGGACCACGTGGTCGGCGGCGACTGACCGTCTCTAGCGATGGCGGTCTTACCGGGGATTCCTGCCGTGGCTGAGGCCGAGGAAGTAGGTCGCGGTGGCGATGCCGGCGGCACCCGCGACCGCGGTGGTCGTCCCGATGACGCGCTTGGCGGTCTTTGAGAACTCGATGATCGGCCAGCCACGCTGAGACGCGATCGACTCGAGGGCACGATCGGGATTCACCGCGACGGGATGTCCGACGAGTTCGAGCATCGGGAGATCCGAAATCGAGTCCGAGTAGGCGTAGCAAAGGCGCAGGTCGTATCCACGCTCGGACGCGAGGTTGGCGATCGCGGTCGCCTTCCCCTTGCCGTAGCAGAACGGTTCGGAAAGCCGCCCCGTGTAGGAACCGTTCACGATTTCCGACACCGTGCCAACTCCACCCGTGAGGCCCACCGCCTCGGCGAACGCACGAACGATCTCGATCGGCGATGCAGACACGATGAACGTCTCGCGACCGGCCTCGTGGTGCAGATTGATCAGCGCTTGCGACTCGCGGCGAACGGCGTCGAGGAGCTGCGCGATCACTTCATCACCCAGTTCTTCCACTTCTGACACCGGCCGGCCCCTGATGGCTTCCAGGATCCTGTCGCGAACGGCGTTCGCCTTCTCGTCAGAGCTGCCACCGAAGCGAAACAGGACGGCGTTGATCCCGTCCGACATCAGCTCACTCGTGGTCACCATTCCGTGGCGCCACGCTGCCATACCGAAGGCGAACACCGACGACCCTGAGATGAGGGTCCGGTCGAGATCGAAGAACGCGGCAGCCGATTCATCCATATGTGCAGGCTAGCGATACTCGTGTACGAGCATCGCCGGCCGTACCTCGTATCACGGAGGAAGGCTCGCTTCGCGAGCCGGCTGACAGCTGCCATGTGACAGCACAGGGCGGCCGGTGTGTCGGGACGGTAGGGCGGGTACCGCCGGAGGAGTAGGCGAATCGCCCTGCTGCAGCGGAGCGCTGCATCTCGCGTGCCGGCTGTTCGCCATTCGCTGCCGGCCGTCAGCTTTGAGGGCCGCCTGACGACTACCCTGGCTGTGTGGCAACTGATGAAGAACGCATCGCACTATTCCTCGACTATGAGAACCTCGCCATCGGTGCGAGAGACCGTGGCCTCCAATTCGACCTGAAACCCGTTGCCGACGCGCTCGCCGAACGGGGCAGGGTCGTCGTCCGGAAGGCCTATGCCGAGTGGTCCGCCTTCCCCGACGACCGCAGGATGCTCGTGCGACACAACGTGGAGTTGATCGAGATCCCTCAGCGGATGGGTGTCGTGCGCAAGAACGCCGCGGACATCAAGATGGCTGTCGACGCAGTCGAGCTTGCCTTCGAGCGTGACTACCTGACGACGTTCGTGATCGGAACCGGGGACAGTGACTTCACTCCACTCGTTCACAAGCTGCGTTCACTCAACAAGCAGGTGATCGGGGTTGGCGTCAAGGAGTCGACGTCTGCGCTGCTGCCTCCGGCCTGCGATGAGTTCCTGTTCTACGAACGGTTGAAGGGCGTCGAGGCGCCGACGAAGGCGCGATCGAAGCAGCCGACGAGTGAGCCCGAAGAACAGCAGGAGAACGGGTCGCTCGACGATCTCATACCGCTCGTCACACAGACTCTCTCCGGCTTGCAGAGCACCTACGGTGGGGCGGTCGTTGCGTCGAGCCTCAAACGCGCGATTCTGCGCAAAGACCCGACGTTCTCAGAGTCGGACTTTGGTTTCCGCGGGTTCGGGGAGCTGCTGCACCACCTCGAGTCTCGCAACGCGATCGAGTTGGGGGAGGGTCCGGCGAAGGGCGATCCGGTGGTCGGCTTCGCCGAGAAGGGCAAGGGTGAGGAAGGGGCATTCGCACTTCTCCGCAAAGTCGTATCGGATACCCAGAGCGATGGCGGCTCGCTTCTGCTCTCCGGTCTCAAGAACCAGCTTCGCAAGATCGAGCCTGACTTCTCGGAGAAACGGTACGGCTTCAGTGGATTTCTCCAGTTCTGCAAGGCGGCCCGCACACGGGGGATCATCGACTTCCGTTGGGATGACGACGCAGGCGACTACGTCGTCAACCTTGGCGGATAGTGCTCTGACCAGTTGGCGCGTTTAGGACGGCCAGATGACACCGCTTGCTGCGTCCTCGTCCTTGAAGCACCGCCAGGTGCGTCTGCGTCCTTGCCATCGGCGCCCCTGACCCGCCCTAGACCATCACCAACGTCACTGGACAGAGCACTCGCGAGAAGGGGCCCCGAAGGGGCCCTTGACTCGACTTCCCGCTCAGATCATGGCCAGATGCCGCGCTCGCTGGCGGCCGTCGCGCAGCGTCCTGCTGCCACGATGTAGGCCGCGGTCCGCAGGTTCGGCTCGGGAACCAGTTCGTCGGGGTGCGAGGTCGACCACACAGCTCTCGTTTCGTCGAGATGCTCAATGGCGTCCGCGAGCGTCGACACAACCATGTCGGTCGCCCGGTACATCTTCTTGCGGAGCTTGGTGTGGACTTCTTCGGCATCCCACTGCTGGTCTTCGATGTTCTGCACCCACTCGTAGTACGAGACGACGACGCCGCCGGCGTTCGCCAGGATGTCCGGCAGCACCGGAATGCCCTTCTCGGACAGGATGCGATCCGCCGCAGGGGTGGTCGGGCCGTTCGCCGCCTCTGCGATGACCCTGGCATCGATACGACCGGCGTTCTCCGCGGTGATCTGGTTCTCCAGCCCAGCCGGGATCAGGACGTCGCACGGCACTTCCAGCACCTCGAGACCTGCGAGCTGCTTGGTGCCGTCAAGGCCGACGACACTGCCCGTTGCGTCCTTGTGCGCCGCGATACGGGCGACGTCGATGCCGTTGGGATCGAACACGCCTCCCTGCGAATCGCTGACGGCAACGATGATCGCGCCGGCCTGCTCGAACAGCACGGCTGCGTTGCGTCCAGCGTTTCCGAAGCCTTGGATCGCCACCCTCGCACGCTTCAGGGTCGACAGCTCTGCGACCTGTCCAAGTTCCACGAACCGCTCCGTCACGAACAGGGCGCCCTGTGCCGTCGCGGTTGATCGACCCAACGAACCTCCGAGGTCGAGCGGCTTGCCGGTGACCACGGGACGGTTGTTCTGTCCCGGATGCATCATCGAGTAGGTATCGAAGACCCACGCCATCGTCTGGGCGTCGGTGTAGACGTCCGGTGCGGGGATGTCCGTGTAGGGGCCGATGTTGGAACCGAGGGCGGCGATGAACCGCCGTGTGATCGACGCCTTCTCACGTACCGAGATTCTGCGAGGGTCGACTTGGACGCCGCCCTTCGCGCCGCCGAACGGGATGTCCACCAGGGCGCACTTGAGGGTCATCCACGCCGCGAGCGCACGAACCTCGTCCTCACTCACCTGAGGATGGAATCGGATCCCTCCTTTGCCCGGGCCACGTACCGCCGAATTCAAGACGCGGTACCCGTAGAACACCTCGATCTCGCCGTTGTCGCGGCGAATGGGAAGTGTCACTTTTACTGTCTGTTCGGGTTCGAACAGCCATTCGGCAAGGCCGGGTGACTCGGCCAGCTCCCTGATGTAGGGGATCACGTGCTCAAACTGCTGTTGAGCGATGTGATTCAGGTTGAGGTCCTCGACGCGCGCAGACGCAGTCATGCTGTCTCCTCTGGACATGCCGGCTGGGTGTGTGTGCATACCCCGCTCTCACGGAGCGTGGTCTCGGTTCGAGCCGGCTGGTGCGATCCCGGACCCTGCACGGAGCCAGTCTACGTGAGAAGACGGGCTTCGTCACCACCAAGTCGTATGAGTGGCGGTGTCGACCATTGAGATCACGAATCGTGGCAATGTGGGTGACACTGCCCGGACGGAACGCCTGTCAGATGTGCAAGACTTGCGGGGTCGAGAGGAGTGCCGTGAGGAGTTGGGCCGAACCGTTCAAGATCAAGATGGTGGAGTCGATCAGGATGACCACCAAAGAGGAGCGCGAGGCGGCGATCCGCGACGCCGGCTACAACACGTTCCTGCTCCGTTCCGACGATGTCTACATCGACTTGCTGACCGACTCGGGCACATCGGCCATGTCCGACTATCAGTGGGCAGGGTTGATGCTCGGAGATGAGGCGTACGCGGGCTCCAGGAGCTTCTACCACCTCGTAGAGGCCGTCCAGGGCGTGTACGGATATCCGGAGCTGGTCCCAACCCATCAGGGGCGCGGCGCCGAACACATCCTCAGCCAGATCCTCATCAAACCCGGAGATGTGATTCCCGGGAACATGTACTTCACGACGACACGGTTCCATCAGGAGTACGCCGGCGGGATGTTCGTCGACGTGATCGTCGGCGAGGCACACGAACCGGCGAACCGTTTCCCATTCAAGGGCAATGTGGATCTCGACAAACTGAAGGCCGTCGTCGACGAGTACGGGGCCGAGAGAGTGCCGTACATCTCGCTGGAGACGAACGTGAACATGGCGGGTGGCCAGCCGGTGTCGATGGCCAACCTCCGCCAGGTGTATGAGTACTGCCAGAGTCAAGGAATTCTCGTGATGCTCGACGCGACCCGTGCGCTCGAGAACGCCTACTTCATCCAGCAGCGCGAATCCGGCTACTTCGACAAGTCGATCAAGGAGATCGTGGCCGAGATTTGCTCCTACTCGGACGGAGCAACCGTCTCGTCCAAAAAGGACAACCTCGTGAACATCGGCGGGTTCCTGGCGGTGCGAGACCCAGAGCTTGCGCGTCGCGCCCGAGCACTGCTCGTGGCCTTTGAGGGACTCCACACCTACGGTGGCATGTCCGGACGTGACATGGAGGCGCTCGCCAGAGGCATCGAAGAGATGGTCGCCACCGACGACCATGTGCGAGCCCGGGTGGGCCAGGTCGAGTACCTCGGCCATCAGCTCGAGAAGCTCGGGATCCCGATCGTGGAACCGATCGGCGGGCACGGCATCTTCCTCGATGCGATGGCGATCCTTCCGCAGATTCCACAGGACCACTTCCCGGCGCAGGCCCTCACGGCGGCGCTCTACCTGGACTCGGGTGTCAGGGGCATGGAGCGCGGCATCGTATCCGCGGGGAGAGACGCAGAGACCGGCGAGCACCACTACCCGAAGCTGGAGCTCGTCCGACTGGCCATTCCGCGACGGGTCTACACGCAAGCCCACATGGACGTGGTGGGGGAGTCTGCTGCGAGCGTCTACGAGAACCGTGAAACGCTGCGCGGTCTCGAGTTCACGTACGAGCCACCGGAGCTGCGTTTCTTCCAGGCGAGGTTCCGTCCGCTCAGCTAGATGTGCCTAGGCTTTCAGCACTGATGACCGGGTTCTTCGATCGTGTGAGGATGCGCCGCGCGCGTGAGCAGTGGGAAACCGCGCGCTTCCTCGGGATGGCCGTCATCGTCGGCGTGCTCGTCGGAGCCGGCGCCGCGCTCCTCATCTTTCTGATTCAGTGGGTGGGGGATGAAGTCACCAGGCTTCCGTTGGGACGATGGGTTCCGCTGGTGGTGCTTCCACTGGGCATTCTGGTCGCCTGGGCAGTCGCAAACCGCTGGGCCCCCGAAGTGGAAGGCGACGGTGTGCCGGCCACGATCGAGGGTCTCGCGATCCGGTCCGGGTACTTGCCGACGAGAGCTGTGTTCTTCAAGTTCATTGCGACGGCGTTGACGCTCGGGACCGGCGGTTCGGGAGGACGTGAGGGCCCGATCGTGCAGGTCGGTGCCACGATCGGATCGTCGATCGCACGGCACACGAATCTGGGTGAGGATCAGGTGCGGAGCCTCGTCGCGGCGGGCGCAGGGGCCGCCATCGGTGCGAGCTTCAACGCTCCGATCGCAGGAATGCTGTTCGCAATGGAGGTGATTCTCCGGACCCTCTCGGTTCGCCACCTCTCCGCCGTGGTCGTCGCGTCGGTCGCCGCAGCCGTCACGACGAAGAGCCTCACCGGCGGCGAGCAGATCCTGAAAGCCCCTCCCTACGGCCTGATCGAGGGCAGGGAGTGGCAGGAGCTCCTGATGTATGCGGCCGTCGGGATAGCGTCTGCATTGATCGCGTGGGGTTTCCTGCGGATGCTCGCAAACACGGAACGTCTCTCCAGACGGCTTCCCGGGTGGACCCGCCCGCTGGCCATCGGCCTGGCTATCGCGGCGATCGGTGTCATCGAGCCCGACGTGTTGAGCACCGGACAGCAGTTCGTCGCGAACATCCTGACGATCTCCGTCTCGGGCACCGAGGTCTGGTGGCTGCTGATGCTGCTCGTGGTGCTCAAGATGGTGGTGACCTCGCTGACGATCGAGTCCGGCGGTTCGGGAGGAGCCTTCATGCCGAGCCTGTTCATCGGCGCGGCGTTCGGTGCAGGTCTCGCAGAGCTGCTCGCACCCATTTGGACGCTCTCTCCGTTGCGCCCGGGGCCATTCGCCGTTGTCGGGATGGCCGCCATGTTTGCTGCTGTTGCCAGAGCGCCGCTGACCTCCATATTGATCGTGTTCGAGATCACCCAGGACTACAAGCTGATATGGCCCCTGATGCTCGCCGTGTCGCTGGCGACGCTGATCACCGACCTGTTGAGCCCCGAGAGTGTCTACACGATGCCGCTGATCCGCAAGGGGATACGCTTGGTGAGTTCCTCCGAAGTGGATGTGCTCGATGCGGTCAAGGTGGGGGACGTGATGTCATGGCAGGATCCGCTCGCGCCCCACATGACGCTCGCGGAGGCCAGGGAAATCCTCGAGTTGCACGGCCACCACGGGGCAGCCGTGCTCGACCAGCGCAAGCTGATCGGGATTCTGAGCATGTCGGACATCCTTCGCGTCGAGACCGGCACCGTCGCGGACGCGATGACCGCCAGACCGGTGACCGTCACCGATGGGTTCCCGGTGAGTGAGGCACTCGAGAGGATGGCGGCCCTCGGCGTATCCCGTTTGCCGGTCGTATCGGAGGACGATCCAACGCATCTCGTCGGCATGTTCCGGCGCGGGGATGTCGTCAAGGCGTATCACATCGGGCTCGGCGCCGCGACCGGCGTTCAGATGGCAAGGGACCGGCTACGGCGCAGGGCCGAGCCGGGCGTGTCGTTCTTCGAAGTGCAGGTGCCGCAGCGCATGAGCGGGAGCCTGCTCAAGGACGTGAACTGGCCTCAGGACTGCACACTGGTCTCGGTGCGACGGCGCACGGTCGTGTATGTGCCGAGGGGCGGTACCCGACTCGAGGCAGGGGACGTCGTGACCGTGTTCGGTACGGCCGAAGCAAAGAAACAGCTCGTCGAGCTGCTCGCCCACGAGCAGAGCGACGTTCAATAGACTGGACACACAGGAGGAGTTGTGAGCGTTCGCAAGGGTATGCACGTGCGTGAGCTGACCAAGAAGGTCGGCCAGATTGCTCGTACGGGTGTCGTCCTGGCGGTCCGGGACGGGATCGTCGAAGTCCGGTGGGATGACGGACGTGTGAGCACGCTCTCAGGCGCGATGCTCGTTCCGGTCGAGAAGCAGCGCTAGGCGACGCCGGCCGCAGCG
>CAZQMF010000040.1:0-14207 GCA_964594235.1 uncultured Acidimicrobiia bacterium | reverse complement strand
CGCTGGTCGGTCTCCTCAGCCCTGAGAGGATGCCGAGCAGGGTGGTCTTGCCGGCACCGTTGCGCCCGACCATCCCGTAGACGGACCCACGCTCCACGTGGAGGTCCACACCGGCGAGTGCCGTCGTGGTGCCGTAGGTCTTGACGAGTTGATGTGTGGCAACGATCACGACCCGCTCTCCTCACGCCCCACGAGTAGATAGATGATGCCGCCAACGGGCACGGAGATGACGCAGATGATCGCCCAGGCCCACTTCGGCAGGTATCTGACACGCGTCCTCGCGATATCGATCCAGCAGTAGACGACGAACGCGAGCGCCACCACGAGGATCGGCGCCAATGCTGCCCACGGAATCGAACCCATTTCGTCCTTTCGCCAACTACCGAAGTATAGAGAGTTCTCAGTCGTCAGTTGTCGGCTGTCGGTAGGAAACGCCGCATCCATCGCGATACCACCCAGGGCGACAGTCTCACCGAAGACCCACAACCGAGAACTGAGAACCGGTGAACGGAGTGAGCCCTACTTGGCCAGCCCTGGCGGGCACAGGTGGACCAGGACGTCGACGACCTCGGGAAACGCCTTGGTCAGATGATCGGCGATCTCGGAACTGATCCGATGACCCTCCTCTACGGTGAACCCTGGATCGACTTCGGCATGCAGGTCCACGAACACCTCCGACATCGATCCCCGAGTTCGTACCGAGTGGCACCCCTCCGCCCCTTCGACCTCCTTGACGATTGCACACACCTCCTCGGCATCCAAACGCGCCCGGTCCGAGAATGTCGCCTCGGCTCGAGCGAGCACGGCGATCGCCGTTCTGATGATCGCGAGCGCCACGGCGAGGCCGATGATCGGGTCCGCGATGGCAATGCCCAGTTTGACGGCGATGAGGCTGGCAATGACCCCGAGGCTGACGAGCACGTCGGACGCTGTGTGGCTGGCGTCGGCGAGCAAGAGGTCGCTTCCGACCCGTCTGCCGACCCGCCGTTCGTACGTGGTCACCCAGACATTCACGGACAGCGTCAACAGCATGACGACGAACGAGATCACCGTCACCTCCGGAGATCGGGCATCCCCCATCAACCCCTCGACGGCGCTCCTGCCCACCTCCCACGCGGCGACAACGAGCATGCCTCCGATCGCCGCCGACGCGTAGGTCTCGTACTTCCCGTGGCCGTACGGGTGGCGCTCATCGGGAGGTCGCGCCGCCAGCGCCATGCCGAGCAGCCCGATCACGTTCGAGGAGCCGTCGAACAGGGAATGGAATCCGTCGGCCGTCATCGCGACCGAACCGGTGAACAGCCCGTACCCGAGCTTCGCTCCGGCAACGACGAGGTTCAATCCGAGAACGATCCACAACGTCGTTCGGACGGCTCGCACACGTTCGGTCCGCACCTTCACGATCGCGAGGTTACTGGCGGACATCAGACCAAGTCGACGAGCGGGTCGAGTGAGCGGTACTCGGTGCCGGGCCGCGCGTCCGTCGAAGCGATGCCCCGGCGGTTGTGCCAGAAGACGTCCATCCCAACGCCTGCCGCCCCGCCGATGTCCGACCTGGACCCTGCCACGAACAGCACCGAACCTGCCGGCAGGTCCAGTCTGGTCAGAGCCCCCTCGTACGGGTGAGGGTCCGGCTTGTACCACCCGGCATCCTCAGCGGTCACCACGACGGGAATCTCCACTCCGACCCGGTCGACAGCACGACGTGCAAGTGCCGTGGAGCAGTTCGTCACCACGGCGACTGGAACTCTCGCCGCGACCGCCGACAGCACTTCGGCTGTCTCCGCCCAAGGCGTCAGCTCGTCCCACCGTTCCATGAGATCGTCAGCGGCACCCCTGCCCACTCCTACATCCAACGCTGCCTGCTCGACGAGCTGTTCATAGGGCACGTACCGACCAGCGCCGTAGGTGAGCTCGAGGTACCGATCCCTCCACGCGAGCCCTCCACCGGGTGCGACCTCCTCCCACAAGGTCCATGAGTCGAGGAGGGCTGTGAGGAGATCGAAGGCGACCGCACGGTAGGTCATCGATCCGAACGGTAGACCCGACGCGGGCTCTGCCCGCCAGTTGTCAGTCGTCAGTCAGCAACCAGTCTCCAGTCTCCAGCAAGAAGGCTGCCTGAAACAGCGCGAGACCGCCGGGCGGAACGCCAAACCCGGAACCGAAGACTGCAGCGAGCCAACAGCTGACGGCTGGCGGCAAGAACGCGACCAGGAACACCACGAAACCGCAGGACGACTTCCTACCCAGAACCCAGTACCGACAACTCGAGCGAAGCGAGCTACCCCGGCTCGTCGGACCACAAACGCCTGAGTTCCTCACTCGACTCGAGCAGCCCCTCGAGCGTTCCTCTGGCGGCGACTCGCCCGCCTTCGAGCACGACGATCTGATCGGCTCGGCGCAGAGCGGCCCGACGGTGGGACACAACGAGGCTCGTCGCGGATGCACGCTCATTGAACATCTGCTCCCACAACGTCCGTTCAGTGTCCACGTCGAGTGCGCTCGACAGGTCGTCGAACACGTACAGCTCGGGCTCCCGGAGAAACATCCGAGCGGCGGCGGTCCGCTGCACCTGTCCTCCCGACAGGCGCACACCGAGGGCTCCGACCTCGGTATCGAGTCCGTTGGGCATCGTCGCAACGTCGGGTTCGAGCACGGCCGAGTGAACGGCGCGCATGATCGTGTCGTCGTCCACCTTGGCGCCCAGTGCCAGGTTGTCGCGAAGCGACATCGAGAACAGCAAGGGGATCTGCGGGGTGTAGGCGCTGTGCGGGGGCACGAAGAACGTCGCCGGATCGTCAACGATCGTGCCATTCCACCGGATCTCGCCGGCGGCCGCCTCGTACAGGCCCAGGAGCGTTCGCAACAGCGTCGTCTTGCCGGCACCGATCCTGCCGGTGATCACCGTGAACGATCCACGTTCCAGGACAAGATCGATGGTGTCGATCCCCTTGTCGGATCCGGGGTAGCGATAGGTGAGTCCCTTGATCTCCAGGCGCTCGAGCGGCTCACGTTCAGGTGGGTCAGGCAGGGTGGGCAGCGGGCCGGTCAGGTGAATCGCCTTGGGCTCTACGAGCCGATCGGCGGACGTGCCCTGCATCAGTTCGTACATCCGATCGAACGCGACAGACGACTGACGCAGCCTCGCGATGAACAGGCCGATGAAGTGAACCATGTCGGTAGCGAACGTCAGGAAGTACACGAAGATCGCAAAGTCGCCCACGCTGAACCCACCGCCTGGTCCCATTGCTCCAGCGGCGAGGATGAGGATGATCCCCGTTCCGATGTTGACCGTGTTCCAGAAGATCGACTCGAGGATCGCGGTGAACACCCTGTCTCTGACCGCGACAACCCGTCGCTCGTCGTTCAGACGGCGCAGATGCCCGACCATGCCTTCCTCGGCGCCCGCGACCTTGATCGCCTGGACCGACCCGAACATCTCGCCAATCGCCTCTGTCACCCGACCCGTCGCTTCGCGTGCCGCCGTCCTGTAGGCGCGGATGCGTGTACCGGCGCGCTCGGCCAGCACCACCACCAGAACCAGTGGAATGAACACGATGAACGTGATGCGCGCGTTGATCGACGAGAGAATGCCGATCGCGACGAAGGCAAATGTGATGGTTCCGACCATGTCGGTCGTCCAGGAGATCGTCTCGGCCACTTGATCGACGTCATCACGGAAACGGCTGATCGCCTCGCCGGGGGAATCGGGAACGGCCCGCGCTCCCGGCAGCTCCAGGATGCGATCCAGCATGTTGCGACGGAGCAGCACCGAGCCCCTGAACCGGAAGTTCTCGTCGTTGTACATGCCGAACTCGACGATCGCGACGCGCGCGACGGCATAGGCACCCAAGAACGCGATGAGTGTTCCAACCGTGAACCCGGCTGCCTCGCTGCCGGTGAGCCGATCGAAGAACGCCTTCGTGATCAAGCCCGGTATGGCAGGCATGACCCAGACGCTCGCCCATGCGAGCACGTCGAGGATGTATCGACCCGGCTGGTATTTGATGAGCCCCCACATGAGGTGCAACGTCATACGGTCACGTTTCACGACAGCACCTCCTCCATCCCGACCCGCAGGAAGTAGGCGAATCGTGAGTCGGGGTCGTCGGCGAGCGCCTGTCGTGGGCCGTACTCGACGATCTTGCCCCCATCGAGGATGAGGATGTCGTCGGCGCGCGTGACGGTAGCGAGCCGGTGAGCGATCACAATGCCGGTCCGGTTGGACATCAGGCGATCTACCGCGTGCTCGATGAGTTGTTCGGTGGCCGGGTCGAGCCTCGACGAGGCTTCGTCAAGGATCACGAGGCCGGGGTCGCGCAGGAAGATGCGGGTGAAGGCGAGAAGTTGCGCCTCCCCGGCCGAGAGGCCGCCGCCTCCCGCCTCCAGCATGGTGTCGAGCCCATCGGACAGACCTTCGACCCAGGCGGTCAGGCCGAGCTCCTCCAGTACGGCGTGGATCTGCTGGTCGTCGACACGCGCGTCGAAGAATGTGAGGTTGTCGCGGACGGTCGCTCTGAACAACTGGACGTCCTGGGTGACCATCCCCACACGGCGCCGAAGATGCTCCGGATCGGTCTGATCGAGACGAATGTCACCCACGAGCACCGCTCCCCCGATCGGATCGTAGAGACGTGTGAGCAACCTGGCGAGGGTCGTCTTGCCGCTTCCGGTCCGGCCGAGCACGCCGAGCACTCTGCCCTCGGTGAGCCGAAGGTTCACTCCATCGAGAACGATCTCACTTCCGTCGCCGTCACCGTCCTGGTATGCGAAGGTCACACCATCGAAGGTGACCGAAAGTGCGCCGTCAGGCAGCTCGTGCACCCCGTCCGAGGAGAGCTTCGAGTCGAGTGCGAGGAGTGACTCCACTCTGGTCAACGCCGCAGCGGCCTTCTGGAGGTCCTGCATCTGGGTTCGGATGCGATCCATCGGCTGGCGCATCAATTCGCTGTAGGAGAACACCAGGTAGACGGACCCGATCGTCAGGACCCCGTTGCCGAAGAACCTCGACCCAAGCCAGTAGACGAGAGACGTCAGTGCCGAGAACAGCACGATGTTGGTGGACCAGAGGTGCGCCCACCCCATGAAACCCCGCACCGATGCGGGCAGCCACTCTCGGACATGATCGGTGAATCTGGACACGACGAACGGTACGCCACCGTTGGCGCGCACGTCTTCGGTTCCTCCGAGTTGCTCACCCAGGAACCCGTAGAACTCCGCGCTCTTCTGGCGAACGCGTTTCCACCACGGCATGGCGATCGACTGAATACCCATCATCCCGGCGAGCGCGGCAACGGCGAACAGCGAGATGCCGGAGCCGATCCACAGGTTCTCGACGAGCAGCAGGACGAGGATTCCGACCAGCAACACGAGATTGGCAACCACGTGGATGACGAACTGGGAGAAGAAGTTCGACAGGGCGGTGATATCACCGTCGATGCGCTCGATGAGCTCACCCGGCGTCCGCGTCTTGTGGAACCCCATGTCCAGGTGCAGGAGATGGAAGGCAAGATCACCGCGCAGCTCGTTGGTCGCCAACCAGCCCACGGTTTCCGCCAGGTAGGTGGCTACGACGGAGAACAGCTGCTGGGCCACCGCAAGCACCATGAACACCACGGCGAGGGTCACCAGCTTCGAGTGTGCAGCTCCCGAGGTCGCTCCGTCGATGAACCGTCGAACGATTTGCGGGTTGATGAGTTGGAAGCCGATACCTGCGACAAGGAGGAGGGCGAGCGCGACGACTCGACCGCGCTGGGGGCGCAGGTAGTCAACGAGCAGCGAAAGGTAGCGACGAATCATCGGGAGACGAAGCCTACCGATCGGTACATCCGAAACCGGCGGAATATCGGCGAGCCATTCCGGCGGATAGCTTGCAGGTGCAAGCAGTTGGCGCGATACTGCAAACAATGGTTAACCATCTGGACGGATCCATGAAAGGGACCTGATGACGCAGTACGCCCCCCCTCTCGACGAGTTCAGATTCGCACTCAACCACCTTCTCGACCTCGACCTCCTCGTCTCGTTCGACCGGTACTCGGAGCTCGACGCCGATCTGATCGATGCAGTGCTTGGAGAAGCAGGAAAGTTCTTCACAGAGCAGTGGTTTCCGCTCAACAAGACCGGCGACGAGGTCGGTTCCAAGCTCGTTGACGGCGCCGTCGTGACGCCGGAGGGCTTCAAGGAGGCCTACCGCCTGGCAGCCCAGAACGGCTGGGTGGGTGTTCCCACAGATCAGACCTACGGCGGTGGCCAGATGCCACAGGTCGTGATGGCGGCGATCACCGAGATCCTCGACTCCGTCAACGCGAGCCTGTCCATGGTTCTTGGACTCACTCAGGGCACCGCGCACGCCATCATCGAGCACGGCTCAGAGGAACAGATCGCCACGTACGTACCGAAGCTCGTGTCAGGCGAGTGGGGCGGCACCATGAACCTGACCGAAGCGCAGGCCGGTTCTGATGTCGGTGCTCTGACGACCAAGGCCGTCCGTCAGGAGGACGGAACCTACCGGATCACCGGCACGAAGGTCTTCATCTCGTGGGGTGACCAGGACATCACGGAGAACATCATCCACCTGGTGCTCGCAAGGACACCGGACTCGCCTCCCGGAACGAGGGGGATCAGCCTGTTCGTCGTCCCGAAGTTCCTCATCAATCCCGATGGGTCGCTCGGTGAGCGCAACGACGTCAAGGTGGTATCGATCGAGCACAAGATGGGGATCCGCGCTTCCTCGACCTGTGTGTTGGCGTATGGAGACGAGGGAGAGGGTGCGGTCGGCTACCTCATCGGCGAAGAGCACCACGGCATGCAGTACATGTTCACGATGATGAACGCCGCACGCATCGAGGTCGGGATCAGCGGCACGGCCATCGGCGAAGTCGCCTATCAGAACGCCGTCCAGTATGCGCAGGAGCGACTCCAGGGCCGTCCCGTCGGCGCTCCGAGAACCGAATCGGTGCCGATCATCGAGCACCCCGACGTGCGCAGGATGCTCATGACGATGAAGGCCAAGCTGGATGCGATGCGCGCGATCGAATTGTCCAACGCGTACGCGTTCGACCTCGGACTGGGTCACCCCGACGAGTCGGTGCGTAAGGCTCAGCAGCTGTTCGCAGAGCTCCTCACCCCGATCACCAAAGCCTGGCTCACCGACATGGGTGTTGAGATCACGGGCATCGCATCACAGGTGTATGGCGGGATGGGTTTCATCGAAGAAAGCGGCATCCCTCAGTACTACCGGGACGCAAGGATCGGCACGATCTACGAGGGCACGAACGGCATCCAGGCGATCGATCTCGTCGGACGCAAGCTCCCGTCGGGCAATGGTGCTCCGATCATGGGGCTGATCGCAGACATGAAGGCAATCGACGCGGACCTCGAGAAGGCCGGAGCCCGTTTTGAGGGGATCCGTTCCAATCTCGCCAAAGGGGTGGCCGTCTTCGAACAGGCGACCGGCTGGCTGGCCGTCAACGGCATGCAGGACCCGAACCAGGCGCTGGCCGGGGCGACCCCGTACCTGAGAATGTTCGGGTCGACCTTGGGAGCTTTCTATCTCGCGAAACAGGCACTGGCTGCGTCCGCTCTCCTCGACGAGGGCGCCGACAACAAAGAGTTCCTGGAGGCGAAGATCGTCACAGCGAAGTTCTACGCCGAGCAGCTCCTCCCCCAGGACACGGCGCTGATCGGAGCCATCACGGCCGGCTCGGAACCACTGGCTGCGTTGACGCCTGACCAGTTCTGATCACGCATTGACGACGTTGACGGTGACCGAGTGCCATCCGGTCGCGCCGTCGGGCCGCGGTGGGAACCGCTCCTCGAGCTGAAGGGCGCCGCTACCGTCAGTTGCCCGCACGGTGATCGTGTGCGTGCCCACAGTCGCGTCCCAGTCGAGCACCCACTGCCGCCACGCCTCGGTACCGTCCTCAGCCCCGAGTCGGGCGGTCCGCCACGATCCGTCGTCGACCTGAACCTCCACCTTCGAGATCCCGCGGGTCGGCGCCCACGCGACCCCCGCGATCGGCGTTGTTCCTGCTGTGACCCTTCGCCCAGGTGCGGGAACGTCGATCCGGGATTCGGTCTTGATCGGCGCCTGCTTCGCCCAGCCTCGCGGCACCCAATAGGCGTCGAACGCCTCGAGGGTGGTCAGTTCGATCTCACTCAGCCACTTGGTCGCCGACACGTACCCATAGAGACCTGCAACGACCAGCCGAGCGGGGAAGCCGTGATCGATCGGAAGCGGTTCCCCGTTCATCCCTATCGCGACGAGGGCGGTACGACCGTCGAACGCGAGTTGCGTGGGGAAGCCAACGGTGAAGTCATCGACGGAGCGGCCAACGATCTGCGTCGCGCCATCTTGGACACCCGCTTGGTCGAGCAGGTCGGACAGCACGACACCCTGCCAGCGGGCGTTGCCGACAAGGTCACCACCGACTTCGTTGGAAACACATGAGAGTGTCACGTCCCGCTCAACCATCGGCATGGCCAGCAGTTCATCGAACGTGAACTCGAGAGGATGATCGACCATGCCGGTGATCGACAGCTTCCACGTATCGACGTTCACCTTCGGGGCGGACAGCGACGTATCGATCCGATAGAAGTCCGGATTGGGAACGTACTGTGGCGAGATCCCCGGGACGTCGAGCGATGCCGTCAGGGCCTCCGGCCGGGTGACGGGAGGCTGCAGAACCACGTCGTTCCGCGCGCCGGTCGTCGCGGCTGCCTGCACGAGCGCGCGGCCGGCGATGGCGGCGAATCCACCCAACGCGACGAGTGAACCGGCCTGTCGCAGAAACGCCCGCCGTCCCCCGTCGACGATACCGGCACCGGTTCGCAGCAACAGCAACAAGGTTCCGACTCCCGCTACGAACGCGACACCGGCCACCAGAATCGCAGCCCAGGCCGACTCGGTCGTTGCGATCGCGAGACCACCGACCACACCGAGAAGTGCGAATCCGGCCGCGCCAAGCCATCGTCTGCGTGCAGCCAAGACACCGAAGAGCGCTCCGAGGAGCAGCGTGAACACGATCACACCGATGATCAGCGCGGGCTTGTCGGCGGTCCCGAGCGTCGACACGGCGAAGTCTTTCACGAATGGTGGTGCCGCGTCGATCACCCGAGAACCGACGGCCAGCACGAGCGAGGAGCCACCGGGGACGATTCCCCCGATCAGTTCCCCGAATCCGACGGCTGCGGCGGCTGCAGCGACACCTGCGAGGGCGGCATATCTTCGTTTCATAAGCTTCGAGCGTATGTGAATGATGCGTGTTTGTCTCGTGTTTCGATGCGAGTTTCGGAAACGTTGAGAGTTCACGCCTGTAGCCTGGCCCGGTGACTACCGAACAATCCCCCAAGGAAGAGCCGACCCCCACCCCTCCGCACTTCGAGGAGCACGTCTCGGAAAGCGCCCACAGCGCCACCATCGGCGGGAAGACGTTCGACTACACGGCCACAGCGGGACGCTTCCTCCTCACCGAGGAGGAAGGCGAGAAGAAGGCGTCGTTCTTCTTCGTCTCCTATACACGCGACGAGGTCGCGGACCCGTCGGAACGTCCCATCATCTTCGCGTTCAACGGTGGCCCCGGCTCGGCATCCGTGTGGCTCCACCTCGGCCTTCTCGGTCCACGACGCGTCTACCTGGATGACGAAGGCAACCAGACTCCACCTCCGGGACGACTGGTGGCAAACGATGAATCGATCCTCGATGTTGCAGACCTCGTGTTCATCGATCCCGTGTCGACCGGCTTCACCAGGGCAATCCCTGGCAAGGAGGCGTCATCGTTTCACCACTTCACTCGCGACATCGAGACGGTGGGCAGCTTCATTCGTCTCTATCTGAACCGGTTCGGGAGGTGGGCTTCTCCGAAGTACCTGATCGGCGAGAGCTACGGAACAACCCGGTCTGCCGGACTCGCTCATCACCTTCTCGAGCGCTACGGCATGTACCTCAACGGTGTCATTCTGATCTCGTCCGTGCTCAACTTCCAGACGCTCGCCCTCGACAAGAAGAGTCGGGGTTTTCATCGAGGCAACGATCTCCCCTACATCCTGTACCTCCCTTCATACGCAGCTGCCGCCTGGTACCACCACAAGCTCGACGACGAGCTGCAGGCCCTTCCTTTGACGGATGTGCTCACAACGGCGGAAGCCTTCGCATCTGGTGACTACATGGCGGCCCTATGGCAGGGGGATCGCCTCCCCGAGGAGGAACGATCCCGCACCGCAGCTCAGATCGCGAGACTCACAGGTCTCTCACCTGAATTCGTCGAGCGCTCCGATTTGCGGATCGAGAAGTTCCACTTCCTCAAGGAACTCCTCCGTGGGGACGGCTACACCATCGGCCGCATCGACAGCCGCTACAAGGGAATCGATCGCTATCTCGTCGGTTCCATGCTCGAGAACGATCCAAGCATCGATGCAACACTCGGGTCATACGCGGCGATGTTCAATGACTACGTTCGACGCGAGCTCGGGTATGAGAGCGACCTGCCGTATGAGATCCTCAACCCTGACGTGGGGAAGGACTGGAACTATGAGGATTTCCAGAATGCGTACGTCGACGTCTCAGAAGCCCTGCGTTCGACGATGGCCCGCAACCCTCACATGCGCGTCTTCGTGGCATCCGGCTACTTCGACATAGCCACCCCCTACTACGCGACCGACTACACGATTCATCACCTCGGCTTGCGGGACACCGACCGGATCACCGAACGCCGGTACGAAGCGGGACACATGATGTACGTTCACCGACCGTCCCGAGAGCGCCTCCGAGCCGACCTGGAGTCGTTCCTGAGAGCCGAGGACGGCTGACACCATAGGGGTGAGCGATGCACGGCACGGGCCAGACTCCAGCACATCTTCGGGAGAGCGGAAGGCCCATGTGATCGTCCTCCCGAGAATCGGGGAACACGGCGGGCGCTACTAGGAAGGTTCGGGGGCCGGCAACCTGCCGAGGAGCATCTCGACCGTACGTCTGAGGTTCTCGGGGAGATAGGGCTTTTCGAGGTAGGCGTCTGCGCCACCCCTGTACGCGCGCCCCATCGACTCTTCGCCGGCGTGCGCCGTCACCACCAATACCGGCATCCTGGCGGTCACCTGGTCACTCCTCAGGGCATCGAGGATCTCCCAGCCACCCACTCCGGGCAGGGCGATGTCGAGGATGACGAGATCGACGTCGCCTTGCCTCGCCCGATCGAGCCCGCTGAGTCCGTTTGCCTTGACAATGATCTGACACCCCAGCCTTCGGAGACTGACCTCCGCGAGCATCGAGTTGGACGGCTCGTCCTCGATCACCAGGATCTTGTTCATCACGCCAGCAGTATCGGCCGCGCGCCGCCAAAACTTGACAGGATGAGTGCGCGGCATCCGATACTGCGTATGATCTCAGCTCCATGAATGCGGCTCTCCGGACCGGGCCAGACGGCCTCACGCGATGTTGGTGGCCGGGCGACGACCCGCTGTACGTCTCGTACCACGACACCGAGTGGGGATTCCCGGTCCGCGACGACACGCTGCTCTTTCAGAAGCTCTCCCTCGACGCGTTCCAAGCGGGTCTTGCGTGGATCACGATCTTGCGCAAACGGGAGGCATTCCGGGATGCGTTCGATGGTTTCGACATCGACACCGTCGCCGCCTATGGAGACCGGGACGTGGACCGCCTCCTCGCCAATGCGGAGATCGTGCGCCATCGCGGCAAGATCGAAGCGACGATCTCCAACGCGCGTCTTGCCCGTCAACTCATCGTCGAGTTCGGATCACTCGCCGACTACCTCGATCGCTTCAAACCGCCACGCCTTCTCGCCCCGATCGGCGACGTGCCGGCACAGACCGCCGAGTCCGTTGCGCTGAGCGAGGATCTGAGGTCGAGGGGGTTCCGATTCGTCGGACCGACGATCCTCTACGCGTTCATGCAGGCGGTCGGCATGGTCAACGACCACTACGACGGATGCTTCGTACGGTCGCTCGTGGAGGCCGCACAGTGAAACTCAGGTCGGTCGCGTTCCCGACGGAGCATGGCGGGTGGGGTTTCACTCTCGAGCCGATCCTGCTCGGTCTGCTGGTGGCTTCGACGGCCACAGGGTGGGAACTCGGAGTGGCAGCGACCGCCGCCTTCCTCGCACGACGCCCGGTGAAGCTCGTTGCCACCGACCTCGTGCGCCGACGCTGGCTCGAACGGTCGAGTGCGGCACTCACCGCCGCGGCCCTCTACGTGCTCGTCGCGCTCGCCGGCGCCATCGGCGCGTTCGTCACTCATCGCGGTCCGTTTTGGTGGCCGCTGCTGGTTGCTGCACCATTGGCTGCCGTATCACTTCGTGCCGACGCGCACAGCCAGAACCGTGGACTGCTCCCCCAACTGTGTGGGGCGGTCGCCATGGGCTCGGCCGTCGCCGCGATCACCATGGGTGCAGGCTGGGACTGGGTCCCCTCGTTCGGGCTGTGGGGTGTGCTTGCGGCGCGTGACGTGGCGGCCATCTTCCTTGCGCGCGGGATGGTCCGCCGATTCAAGTCCAAAGATGTTCCGCACGGACCGATCGTGTGGATGCAGATGGCGGCGATCCTCGCGACGCTCGCGTTGGCGCTGGCGAACGCCGCGCCTTGGTCGTCGGTCGCCGCAATGGTGCTGCTGGCGGTGACGTCGGTCATCTCGCTGCATCGACCACCGGTCCCCGCCAAGAGGGTCGGCTGGACGCAGATGGGGGTAGGGATGATGGTTGTGCTGTTCACCGCGCTGGGTGTTCATGTCGGCTTCTGAGCCCGTACCCTTCGAGGGAATGTGTGCGGTAACGCCAGTGTGGACCGCATGATCGCATGATCGGACCTGGGTTCGACTCCACACTTGACGCCGCGAAGACGGGCGCCGACTGGGCGTGGACCGCCCTCTATCGCGACCTGGCCGGACAGGTGCTCGGATACCTTCGGGCACAAGGGTCCACCGAACCGGAGGACCGGTTGGGCGACGTGTTCCTCCAACTGGCTCGCAACATCCCCACATTCGAAGGAGACGAAGCTGCGTTCCGATCGTGGGTGTTCATGATCGCTCACCACAGAGTGATCGACGAGCGGCGCCGATGGTCCCGCCGACGCGAGTACCCGACCGACGATCAGATGGAGTCCGTCGCCGACCCAGCACCCTCGGTCGAAGACGAAGTCGACACCAGTCTCGCAACCGACGAGACGTATGCGTTGATTCAGGAGCTGTCTCCTGCCCAACGCGACGTGTTGACACTGCGCATCATCGCCGGTCTGACCGTTCCCGAGATCGCAGTGATCCTTCGCAAGCGTCCCGGAGCGGTGAAGGCACTTCAGCGTCGAGGCCTGGACGCGCTTCGCAGAAGACTGGTCGTACCCCTATGAGCTCGTTCGACGGTAACGGGGGTGAGATGGAGAGATTTCACAGACTCAGCGACGAAGAGGCCGAAGCGATCATCGACGGGACGGCTCCCCAGAGCCCTGTCGGCGACTACCTCGCACGGCTCCGGACCGCCGAGCCTGTCGAACAGACCACGTCGACGGCTCAGATTGCCGCGACCGCGAACGCTGTCCGTCTCGCCCCGGCACACAGCCGGGTTTCCCGACGCTATCGATGGAGGAGACGTACCGTGTTCGGAAGCTTCATTACCGCAATCGTCGCAAAGGTCCTCGCGGCGTCTGTCGCGCTCGCCGCCGTCACAGGTGGAGTTGGGGTCGTTGCCAACTCGGCCGCACCCGGCGACCCGCTCTACAAGGTCGATACCTTCATGGAGAGGGTCGGCCTGTTCGACGGCGGGACTCAGGAGCGGCTCCAAGAGGCGGAACACCTCGTCGTCCGCGATCGCGTTTTCCAGGGTCTCGAACTCGCAGGAACTGCGATCGGACAACTGCGCGATGGCTATGGACCGGCCGCGGAGGCCCTCGAGCAGGCCGCCGTGCAGGTGCAGACTCGGACACAGACGTCTGAGCAGTACCGGGACGACCTGACCGAGATGCTGCGCATCATGACCCGTCAGATGGAGCAGCAGCAGGTGAACCAGGTCACCGAAACCGCCGAGCAGGTCAGGGAGACCACCCGTGAGATGATGAACCAGCCGAGCGAAGCCCCCGACTCGACGACCACCACGATGGTGCCGTCGACCATGGCGCCCGGCTCGGGCGACGGCCATCACGGCGGTGACGACAGCGGCGGCAACGGCGGCAACGGCGGCTCGGGCGGCGGAGGCCAATGACCCCACCGC
>CAZQMF010000039.1:0-14392 GCA_964594235.1 uncultured Acidimicrobiia bacterium | reverse complement strand
GTGATCGTCGCGTTCGCCATCATCCCTCGTTCAGTCGTTGTGCGGCGTCCTCCCACGAGTCCGGATCGGACGCAACCAGCACGGATGCACCAGCCACGGTTCGTCTCGCCATCCCCGCGGTCACGTCGCCGGGCCCGATGTGCACGAACGCATCGACGTCCATGGCGGCGATCGACTCGGCGAATCTCACCGGTTCGACGACTTGACGGCCGAGGAGGTCCGCAACGCGATCTTCAGAGTAGGGGCGCGCCGTCACATTTGCGTACACCGGAAAGGAGAAGGATCCGATCGCTACTTCCCGGACCGCCGCCTCGACGGCCGCCGCGGCGCCCGCCATGAACGGCGAATGAAACCCGCCCGCTACGTTGAGCGGGATCACACGCCGGACGCCGAAAGCCCTCCCATGCTCCAGGGCCCACTCGATGTCATCCTTGCCTCCCGCGACGACGATCTGTCCGGGTGCGTTGATGTTCGCTACCCACAAACGCCCACCATCCGAGCGCCGCTGCTCACAGAAGATCTCGGCCTCGATCTGATCGACACCGATGAGCGCCACCATCCCCGATGCTTCCTCGGCCGCGGCTCGCGCCATCGCCTTTCCCCGTAACGCCACGAGCCGAAGCGCCGTCTGGTAGTCGAATGCGCCCGCCGCCGTCAGAGCCGTGTACTCACCGAGTGAGTGTCCTGCGGCCGCCGTCGGAGCATGCTCGAGGAGCCGCGAGAATTCGACCCACGTCGCGTACGCGAGGGCGAACAGCGCCACTTGTGCCCTGTCGGTGCGCGTGAGCTCTTCGTCAGGACCGTTCAGGCAGATATCGCGAAGCGGCCAGCCAAGGATTCCGTCGGCGGCATCCCCGAGGAGATCGGGTCGCGAGTCGAAGAGTTCGGCGCCCATGCCGACAAACTGACTGCCTTGTCCTGGGAACAGAATGGAGAAACGCACGGCGGGTATGACCCTACGATGCCTCTCCCGGTTACGTGAGCCCATCCAGAGTCGCGAGGACCATCTCAACGTCTCTGTCATCGACATCTTGATGGAGAGCGAAGCGCAAGATTCCGGGTGCCAGATCACCCACCAGCACGCCGACAGCGGCAAGCGACTTCACGAACTGCTCGACTGTGAACGGGAACGTGCGCCCATCGACGATCACCATGTTGGTCTGTACCTGGGCGAGATCGACCGATGCGGGAAACCTCGACGAGAACCCCTCTGCGAGTCTGCGTGCCAGCGCGTGATCGTCAGCGAGGTGGTCACGGTCGTGTAGTGCAATCCGCGCGGCAGCAGCGAGCACGCCGACCTGACGCATGCCGCCGCCCAAACGCTTTCTGCGGTATCGGGCTTCTTCGATGACTTCCGACGGTCCGCAGAGCACCGACCCGATCGGTGCACCCAGACCCTTCGAGAAGCAGAACATGACAGTGTCTGCCTTGTCGGCGATGTGTTCGGCAGGAACTCCGAGTGTGATTGCTGCGTTGAAGATGCGGGCCCCGTCGAGGTGAATCGGGACGGAGCGTCGTCGTGCGACCGCCGACGTCGCCTCCATCGTTTCGACGGGGACGACAGTGCCACCGGTTGCAGTCAGCGGGTTCTCCCAAACGAGAAGTCCGACGCGTGGGAGGTGATACCCGGCACCCTCCACGGCGTCTTCCACGTCCTCGGGTCGAATCGATCCGTCGCTCGAGTCGATGGTGCGGAACTGCACCCCCGAGATGGCTGCAGCAGCACCAACTTCGTACTGCCGGACGTGCGCGTTCGCGACACACAACGCTTCGTCACCTGGTCTCACGAGTGTGTTCAACGCGAGCTGGTTGGCCATGCTGCCCGTCGGCGTGAACACGGCTGCTTCCTTGCCGACGACCTCTGCAGCCTCCCGTTCGAGCGCATTGACGGTCGGGTCCTCCCCATACACATCGTCGCCCACCTCGGCTTCTGCCATCGCCCGCCGCATTGCCGGGGTGGGTCGAGTCACAGTGTCGGAACGGAAGTCCGCGACCCCGTCGGGAAATGCCATCTTGGTCCTCCGCCGCCACAGTACCTGCTGAACATGGGGTCCGCGTCGACGACTAACCTGCGCGGGCTGTGATACACGCACCCATACCGGTTCTAGCCACCGCCGAGCTCCCCATCCCGCCTGCGTTTCCTCGCCTCTACGACCTCGCCTACAACCTCTGGTGGACGTGGGCCGGCGGCAGCCGCCTATGGCGGATGATCGAGGCCGATGTGTGGGCTCGCTACCACAACCCGATCGAGCTGCTCTCGGCGGTCGATCGATCGACATGGCGCAATCTCGAGAACAGCGGTGACTTCCAGGACGCGTACGGAGAAGCGGTTGCCCAGTTCGACACCTACATGAAGGGAACCAAAACCTGGTGGGCATCCAACGCCAACGATGATATAGGTCCGATCGCCTACCTGTGCGCCGAGTACGGGGTCGAGAACCTCCTGCCGACCTACTCGGGAGGACTTGGTGTGCTTGCAGGTGATCATGCCAAGTCGGCCTCCGACCTCGGTGTCCCGTTCATCGCGACCGGCCTGCTGTATCGGCGCGGCTACTTCCGGCAGGATGTCGACGCAGTCGGCGACCAGCAGCACACCTACCCCGTCGTCGATCCGCTCCGTCTCCCCATCCAACAGGTCGCCGGCCCGACCGGAGGACAGCTCAAGATCGACATCGAAATGCCTGGCAGATCGGTGAGAGTGGGCGTATGGAAGGTTCAGGTCGGCCGCGTCCCGATTCTGCTGATGGACACAGACCTTCCGGAGAACGACGATGCCGATCGCCCCATCACACACACCCTGTACATTCGAGGCCGCGAGATGCGGTTCGTGCAGGAGTACGTCCTGGGAGTCGGTTCGATTCGAGTGCTCAACGCGCTCTCGATCAAGCCGACGGCATGGCACGTCAACGAGGGTCACGCCGCCCTGAGCCTCCTCGAACGGACCTCACGCCTGGTTGCCGAAGGATGGACGCCCGACCAGGCCATGCAGCAGATCAAGTCATCGACCTTGTTCACATTGCACACGCCGGTTCCTGCCGGCAACGAGGTGTTCGACTTTCCGCTCATCGAAAAGTACTTGAGCACCATGCCTGCCCGCATGTCCATCGACATGAGCCGTCTCGCCTCGCTCGGCGCCGCACATGAGGGCGACGAGTACCACTTCAATCTCTCCGCCCTCGCCATCCGACTGTCGAGGTATGTCAACGGTGTGAGCGCGCGCCACGGCGAGATCGTCGGACGAGACTGGGCCCATCTCCTCTCGGGCCAAGCTGCGTCGATCACCAATGGAGCGCATCCACCGACGTGGCTCAGCCGGGCACATCAGAGGGCGCTCTCCGAGGTGTACGGGCGCAAGTGGCGCGACGCGCTGATCGACGACCCTGAGCAAACAGCACGACTCGATGAGCTGACCGACGAACGTCTGTGGGAGATCCACACTCGAGAGAAAGACTTCCTGTCTCGCTTCGCACGAGGCCGCATCCTTCGCCAACGCGCCCGCCACGGAGCCTCCCCCGACGAGCTGCGGGCGGTCGCGAGCATCATGTCGCCCAACTGGCTCACGATAGGTTTCGCTCGCCGGTTCGCCACCTACAAGAGGGCGCTCCTGCTGTTCCACAACCTGCCGTGGCTCCAGGCGATCCTCACCAACCCCGACAGGCCGGTACAGATACTCATCGCCGGCAAAGCCCATCCGGCCGATCAGAACGGCCAAGGTCTCATTCGAAGGATCGTCGAGCTGTCGAGAACTCCCGAACTCAACGGCCATGTGCACTTCCTGGAGAACTACGACATGCGCATCGCACGCTATCTCGTTCAGGGCGTCGACGTGTGGCTGAACAACCCCCGACCCCCACTCGAGGCATCCGGTACCTCAGGCATGAAAGCGGCGATGAACGGAGGCTTGAATCTGTCCATTCTGGATGGGTGGTGGCTCGAAGGTCACAATGGTCGCAACGGATGGGCGTTCGGCCTCGAGTGGGGAAACGGCGACCACGATGCCCAGGACAATGAAGACGCCATCGCGCTCTACAGGACACTTCAGGATCACGTCGTTCCCAGCTTCTACGACAGGGACGAGGACGGCATCCCACGCGGCTGGGTAGCGATGATGCGCGAAGCGATGCGGTCAACGATCACGGACTTCTCGTCGGACAGGATGGTGAAGGAGTACGCGCAGAACGCGTATATCCCTCTGAGTGGTTCTCGAGGCTCGCGAAGCGCGTCTTGAGACCCACCTCGTCCCCTGCACCTCGTCTCGAGCGGCAAGTAGCGCCCGAGTCTGGGTCGGGCGCGGGTGCGGCTCGCCCCGCGGTGGCCAGCGCGCGAGATTCCGCACCAGGTACCAGATACCAGGTACTGGCTCGCGAAGCGAACCTCAGGCTTCTTCGAGGAACTTCCGGATGCCGCGGACAGCTTGGCGGATTCTGTGCTCGTTCTCGACGAGCGCGAACCGTACGAAACCCTCACCGTGCGGCCCGAAGCCGACCCCTGGACTGACCGCCACCTTCGCCTCCTCGAGGAGCTGGAATGCGAACTTGAGCGAGCCCATTTCCTCGAACCCTGCCGGCAGGGGCGCCCACGCGAACATCGTTCCCTTCGGCCGAGGGATGGTCCAACCCGCTCTCGCGAGGCCATCGACGAGGGTGTCACGCCGCACCCTGTAGATGTCTCTGACCTCCTTGACGTACTCGTCACCCTCGTTCAGCGCGACGATCGACGCTATCTGGATCGGTTGGAACGTGCCATAGTCGAGGTAGGACTTGAGCTTCGCAAGGGCTGCGACCATCTCGCTGTTTCCGACAGCGAAACCCACTCTCCATCCCGCCATCGAATGTCCTTTCGTCATGGTGTAGAGCTCAACCCCCACGTCCTTGCCGCCGGGAACTTCGAGGAGACTCGGCGGAACGTATCCGTCGAAGGAGATATCGGCGTACGCGAAGTCGTGAACGAGCATCACCTCGTTCTCCTGAGCAAACGCCACAAGACGCTCGAAGAAGTCCAGATCGACACACGCCGTCGTCGGGTTGTGCGGGAACGAAGTGAGAATCACCCTGGGCCGAGGCCACGTATCGGAAAACACCGCGCTGAGCCGGTCGAAGAAGTCCTCACCGAGGCTGAGCGGCACTCGACGCACCTCGGCACCTGCGAGCACGGCGGCGTAGATATGGATCGGGTAGCTCGGCTCCGGAACGAGTGCGACGTCGCCTGGACGGACCAGGGCCCACATCAGGTGGGCAAGACCCTCTTTTGCACCGATGGTCGTGATGACCTCCGTCTCAGGGTCGACGTCGATGCCGAAACGGCGGCGGTACCGGTCGGCGACGGCCTTGCGAAGATTCGGGATTCCCTTGGACGCCGAATATCTATGGTTCCTGGGGTTCCTGGCCGCTTCGATCAGTTTCTCGACGGCGATTGGTGGGGACGGGATGTCCGGATTCCCGAACCCGAGATCGATCACATCCTCGCCCGCTCGACGGGCTTCGCGCTTGGCCGCGTCGACCTGCGCGAAGACATAAGGGGGCAGATCTTCGATTCGGCGGAACTTCACCATCACCTCCGTTGCCGGCAGGCTACCTGTCAGCCGGCGTTCATCCGCGGCATCACCTCGTCGACGAACAGCTGCCAGGTCCCCCCCAGCAGCGAAAACACGAAGTCATCGACCCCCGCGGCCCGAAGCTCGGCGAGCTGTCTCGGCAACGATTCGACCGTAGCAGCGAGCACCGGGGCCCGACGTCGCGCCAGGGCGACAGTGAGTTCCTCCTCATCCCGAGCCAACAGCACCTGTCCTCCCCAGCTGATACGCGGCGCGGTCGGACGAGCGCGTCGCTCCACGAGCCACTCGGGTGTCACGTTCCACACGTTCCATCCCTCGGCGAACTCGGCGGCGACCCGCTGGATCGTCGAGGACGTGCCACCGATCCACAGTGGCACCATGCCCCTGACGAGCCTGGCCGTTGCTTCGAGTACCCGAACTCGGTCTCGCATGTCGGGGAACGGCACTCCGTAGGCCTCGAACTCGGGGCGGGACAGGGAATCACCTGCACCCAACCCGCACACGACGCGCCCGCCACTCAAGCGTGAAGCTGTCAGCACGGCGGCCGCGGTACGCTCGGGGGACCTCAGGGATGTCCTGAGTACGAGCGTCCCCACGGTGACTCGACGGGTTGCCGCGACGACGGAACCGAGCGCCACCGTCGACTCGATGATCGGTCGATCAGGTCCGTCGAGTGGAAACAGGTGGTCGAACAGAAATACCCCGTCGAATCCCAGCGCCTCCGCCCGCTGCGCGCCTCGGATGAGACGCGAAGGATCATCGACGAACTGGGGAAGCGTGACAGAGATCGTCACGCCATCCGCCGCACCAACCACGACAGCCTGGCCGGCACCAGACCGGCGGCGAGATCGACAGCTTGTTCGACGATCTCGAGGATGTCCTGAGGGCCGTCCCAGAGTTCCAGCACCACCTCGTGCCCGGCGGCTCGGATGAGGCGATGGAGCGCGAGGATGACGACGAGGACATCGTCCGCCTCCCCGATCACCGGCACGAAGTCGGGAATGATATCCACCGGAGACAGCACATACCCGACCGATACCAACGCGAACGCCTTGGCTCTCGTGGGGACTCGCGGATCGCGGATCAGCCTCCCGATGAGCTTGACCATCCTGGGCAACGCGAGCATGGCCTCTTTCAGCCAGCGACGCGTGTCGCCAGTCTTGCCCGGACCAATGACCTCGTCCGGGGCGAGTACGTCAGACATGTGCCTTCCTCAATGCCGCAAGGCCGGCGCCGACGACGGCTGCGTTCTCCCCGAACGTCGCCGCGACGATCGGCGTCGGTGTTCGCACATCGTACCCCTCGAGCGATGCGGCAATCGCCTTTTGGGTGGGACGCAGCAGCACATCACCTAGGCGCGATACTCCCCCACCGATCACGATGACATCCGGATCCAGGACGGCGATCAGTGTCGACAGGCCGACGCCCAGCCACTCCGCGACCTCTGCCACCAGCGCTCGTGCCTGCTCGTCACCCTCGAGTGCCGCCGATGTCACGTGCCGACCCGCAGGGGGTTCACCCGTAGCGAGTTGGGCGATGCGCCCCGCGGGATGGTGGGCGGCAGCGTCGCGAGCCATCTGGTCGAGCCTACGTCCGGAAGCGAAGGTCTCCCAGCAGCCCTGTTGCCCGCAGGTACACAGAGGACCGCCCACGTCGACCACCATGTGGCCGATCTCGCCGGCGAATCCTCTGCCCCGGTAGATCTCCCCATCGATGGCCATCCCTCCACCTATCCCTGTGCCGAGGGTCACCATCACTACGACGCGGTATCCCCTCCCCGCACCGAGCCTTGCTTCTGCGAAGGCTGCCAGATTCGCGTCGTTGTCGACGACGGTCGGTAGACCGAACTCACCCTCGAGGACCTCGAGAAACGCGAGATGTTCGCCGGTGACGTTCGGACCCCACTCGAAGACTCCGGTCTCGGTCACGAGCCCGGCGACTCCCAGACCGATGGCCCCGACACGATCATCGAGAAGGTGATGCACGATTTCGGAGGGACCCCGCACCATCTCCGACGGTGTGCTAGGACGGGGGCGCGTCAGGGCGGCGCCGATGCTACCCGACGGCGAGACCACACCTCCCAACACCTTGGTGCCCCCAAGATCGATCCCGATCGCGTCCACCGTCCGCATCATATCCGAGTCACGACCCGAGGTTGCCCGTAGAATAAAACCTGACTATGCTATTGTTAGATTTGGTGAGCAAGAGAGGAGTGCATCAATGAGAGCCCATCTCCTTCGATACGACCCATTCAGCATCGTTCGAGACTTCGATCGGTTCTTCGAGGAGCCGGACCGCCCGTGGATTCCACGGGTGGACGTCCTGGACCGGGACAACTCGCTCGTCGTGAGAGCCGAGGTGCCGGGAATGCGGTCCGAGGACATCGACGTCACGGTCGAGAACTCCGAGCTGGTCATCTCCGGAACGCGTTCGTTCGAAACGACCGAGGAGGGCAAGGGATACCACCGCAGGGAGATCGCCTATGGCAGCTTCCAGCGTGCCGTGTACCTGCCCGACGAGTTCGACGCCGACAAGATCAGTGCCCAGTACCACGATGGCATCCTCGAGATCGCGATCCCGAGACGCCCAGAGGTGCTTCCCAAGAAGGTCAAAGTCGAGATCGGCGAGTAGCCGAACGTCCGTGGGCGGCCCGACAACCCGGGCCGCTCACCGTTCGACGAACTCGATCGCGAGCACTCCGCCGGCGAGACGTGCGCCGGCGATTTCGCGTCGCTGCAGCGAGTCGGGCAGCACGAACGACCGGCGGTATGGGCCAACCGTGACGTACACCTCGTGGCCGTCGCGCATGACGTCGATGTCACCGCTCGCGGCGAAAGGCAGTGAAAGCTCGAGACGAACGGCGCCCTCGCGCTCGACGACCTTGAACGGTCGCTCGCCTGCGTACGACTTCACCGGATCCGTATCTCCGTACAACTCCTGGCCGAGCGCGCGCAACCGCTGCTCCCCCACCATCTCGTCATCGAAGAGACGGAGTCGGAGCACGGGCACATCTGCAAACGAGTCGTTGATCGTGGCCAGGTGCTCGGCCTGGATTTCTCTCCACCGCTCGAAGTAGGGATCGCCGACAGCGTCGGGCAGCACCCTGTTCACGACGACGCTGTCGACGCCATATCCGAACAGGGTCAGGTACGTGTACGTGCGGCGGGCCTCGTTCACGACCATGCGCTCGGGATTCACGACCAGGCGTGCCGAGGTGACTTCGGTGTCGAGGAGTAGCGTTCGCGCCCGCTCGATGCTTGTGAACACGTTCTCTGCGGCGTCGTACACGGCTTCGCCCGGCAGGGGCAGATCGGTGACCCTGCTCAGCACCGGTCTCGCCGCGCGCATGAGCCGGCGCTGCGTGAAGAACATCTTGTCGAAGTACCACGACAACACCTCGGGAAGAGAGAGCAGGCGAAGTGTCTCGGCCGTCGGAGCACAGTCGACCACGACGACGTCGTACCGACCCGAGATCGCCTGTGCTCTCACCTCGATGAGCGCGAAGAGCTCGTCCATGCCGGGGAACACGAGGAACTCCTCCGCCTCGATGCCTCGCACACCTCCCCAGTCGAAGATCGCCATCAATTGGTTGCGTATCTCGCCCCAGTACGACTCGAGTCGCTTCTGAGTGTCGATCTGTTGTGCGTCGAGACCCGGCACCACCTGTCGCGGTTCGTCACCGAGGGGCACATCGAATGCATCGCCGAGACTGTGCGCCGGATCCGTGGACACGACGAGCGACCGGTAGCCGAGGTCGGTGGCACGCAGGGCGGTGGCCGCAGACACAGTTGTCTTGCCGACGCCACCCTTGCCGGTGACGAGCACGATCCGCATCAGTCGGACCCGACTTGCCGCACCCGCTTTCGCAACCCTCTCAGCGCCGTTGACACGAGCTGCTTTTCCGCTTGCCGTCGCAGGAAGCCGGGAAGCGGAAACGCGTAGTCGACTCGGAGCGCGTACACCACGTCGGTGCCCTCCCCCTCGAGGTCGCTCAACTCGTACGAGCCGACCATCTCTCGAATGTCCTCTCCCGGTTCCGCGACCCACGACATGAGCCTGGGACGTTTGAAGTCGTAGGTGAGGACGTAGGAGATCACCTTGACCATGGCGTCGACCTCGAAGCTCACCCGTAGAGGCATACCGTCTGCGTCGCGTTCGATGACGTCCACGGAACGCATCGCGGTGATCCATTCGGGGTAGCGTTCCAGGTCTGCGAGCACGTCGAAGATGGCTTCGGCGGATGCAGGAATCTCGATGTTCTGAACGGTGCCTTCGCTCACTCTCGCTCCCTGTTGGCTCCAGCGTAGCTCGTGTGGTCGACGTGCCGGACTGCCCGACGGGTTGCTCGGAAGTATCCGACGTTGATGCACAAGGTTGGGCCGATCCTCCATCGGGACGCCTGCGGCTGGTGAATGTCACCGAAGTAGTGATAGCGGGGCCGGTGCCGCATGAGGTACTCCAGCAGGATCTGGGACCCGCTCTCGAGCCGACCGGTGATGACATCACGCCGGAGCGCAGGCACGGCCGGTGGAAGATGTGTGCACAAGATATCCACCGGCCCGAGGTCGCGCAGTTTCTCCGCGAACTCCCACTCGGACACCTCACCGGGAACGCCGAGTGGAGTCGGTGCTCCTCCGCCTACCAGACCGATGACGATCCCTTCTAGTTCGAAGGCCTCGCCGTCCACATACTCGACTCCGGCCGGGAGTGAACGCTCCAACAGCGCCGGCCAGTCCACGTTCCCGAACGTGGCATAGCCGCGCGCACCGATGAGGGAGGACGACAGCTGCGCGTATTGCCGTTCCACGCCCGCCTTGATCCCATCTCGGATCCGTTCATTGCCTGCCCCGAAGCGATCCCTCCACAGACGTCTCGATCCCACGTAGTCGCCGTTCGCCCTTAGCTTCGCCGCCTCTCCGACGAACTCATGACCGAGAACGTCGGCGAGGATCCCGTCGTTGGTGCGGTAGTCGACGAAGTTCACGAAGTCGCCGAGCATCACGAGAGGTTCCCCCTGGTGCGCGACGCGAGCCAGGTCGTCAAACGCCCCGTGTACGTCGGACACCAGCAGCATCAGGCTCTGCCGACGTACCAGGCCACCACGACTGCCGCCACCACCCCAGCGCCGAGGGCACCAAGTTGCGGCCATCCGGCGTACGAGGCCGACAGCCCCCCCATGCCGAACGCGATCAATCCACCGACGGTCCTTCTCGCGACCATTCGTTCGTTCAAGCCGTTCGGGAGGAAGGTCCCGATCACCCACACCACCAGTGCCACAAAGCCGATGACAAGCGCTATCCCATAGACGAAGTTCATTGGCCACCCCTCGCCGAAAAGGCAGCGGCGATCAGAACGATGAACATGACAGCCATGATCACAGTCAACACTCGAGGACGGAGCACAACCTCATCGGGTTTGTTCTCAGCCCATCGGTACGAATCGATGGCACCCACGAGCCACACACCAACCCCCATAAGCACCAGCGCGACGCCCGCAAGCATCACGCCGTGCACCATCAGGACGACACCCAGGACGATCCCAATGAGGGTCAGCGCCGCGACCGACACACCGAGCAGCACCTGGCGCGCGAACACATGACCGAGACCGGGCGCGACCAGCCCGCGAATCAACGCTTGGACAGGGTTCCTGGGTTCGGGTGGAGCCTCTCTGAACGCATCGAAGATCGTCGCCCCGCACGCCGAACAGGTGGACTCGACGAGAGGACTCACGCGTCCACACACGCTACACGTCCACGATCCCCCATCGACCCGAGGTGTGTCCGGCAGAGGAAGATGCAGCTGCATCTGAGCGTCGTCCACGGCTCCGGTATCCTCCTGGTCGCTCACCGCCGGGGGTGCGTTCGTCTCCCCGAGGGGGCGATAGCACTGACCGCACCAGAGCGCGCCCACCGCGTTTCGCGCTCCACAGTCGGGACAAATGGCGTGCGTCGACATCTCCGTCAGGGTACCCGGTCCCCGTTCTGCAACGCAGCAAGGGCGAGCTCCAGCTCCGCTCTCACAGCATCGTCGCGCTCCCTGGATTTCGCCGCTTCGAGTGAGGCGCGACCACGCCCGATCCGTCCGAGCGCCCATGCCGCGTGGATGCGAAGGACCGGATCGGGGTGCCCGAGGTAGCCCGAGAGGATCCCGGTGGTCCCGGGATCGCACCCGTTCCCAAGCGCTACGAGCGCGTTGCGGCGCAGGTAGCGAGGGTCGCGTCTGGGAATGTAGAAATGTTCGAAACGGCCCAGAAGGGCACGGTCTGCCGCCATCAGAATCTCGATCAGATCGACAACTCCCTTCCGCGACCCGCCGGCGCGTCGAAGAGCCCTGCCACCTGGTGGGCATGCCTCCAGACAATCGTCGCACCCATAGATCCTGTCACCCATGTCGGCACGGAACTCACGAGGGATGATGCCAGGCGACTGGGCGATCGCCGCGAGGCATCGACGCGCATCCAGGATCCCGGGTGCGATCAGCGCTCCCGTGGGGCAGGCGGGGAGGCACGCGGTGCAGGAACCACAGGAGCGAACCATCGCTGGAGAGGGGTCTGCTCGGGCGTCGGTCACCACTGATCCGAGCACCACCCACGGCCCGACCCCGGGCACCAGCACCATCGTGTTCTTGCCCCACCAACCAACACCGGCCCGCACCGCTGCAGCTCGATCCACGAGTCGGTTGTCGTCGACGAGGACCTCGGCACGCCACCCCTGCTCGCGGAGAAGACTCGAGAGTTCCTCGAGAGCCCGACGAAGCGGCCGGTACGCATCAACCACCGCGAATCTCGCGACCCTTCCTTCGTGGCCGCTCTGCACGAGTGGGGCCTCGATGCCATACGGGACGGCACAGACGATGATGCGTTCTGCCCATGGAAAGCTCGTACGAACGTCGGTTGCCCGCTCGGGATTGCCGAAGGTGAAGTGCAGGCCGGCTGAGAGTCCCGAGTCACTCCGCTGCCGGATCGCCTCCCTGACCTCATCGAATGGGTCGGCGGTGCATACTCCGAACCCGACCGCTCCGCGCTCGAGCATGAACGCACGCAGGTCATTCGTCAGGTCGGACACCCGACCAGCGTAGACCCGCCGGTCGGGTCACCCGGTCGCCTCCCGACGTACGAGCCGTAGTGGCGGGAGCAACCCCACGGACGCCATCCGACCCAGCGCTTCCGCCTCATCGGCGCCGATGTCCACCGGACCCGCCGTTTCGCGCAGTAGGTAGGTGACAACACAGTCCTTGCAGGCCGTCGAGTGCTGCATGGTGCATTCATCGCAACTGATTCGCATCTGTCCTCCTTTTCTGCCGCCACCATACGAAGGGGGTGGGACAGAAAATGATCGTTCGCCAAGCGAACGATCATTGGTTGTCGGTTGTCGGTGGGGCACTCGCCCTGCAGGATGGCGCGCTCACACCACGCTCCTACCGAGGACTGAAGACTGAGAACTGATGACGGCGAGCGAAGCGAGCCTGCTACCTCCTGAACCACTCTCGTACAGCCTGGCTCCAGAGGCACAGGGCACCGGGAGACCCTTCACGCACCTCCCGATCTGAGCTCACAACGACCACATTGCCCTCCGTCGCGGCTGCCCGATCCATGATCTCGCGATCGGCGATCGTGCCCTCGTCGGTGAATCGGACGTCGATGCCGCCCGGACCGGGACCGCTCTGCCCACCGCCCGTCAAACCGGAGTCGTAGACCACCACCAGCCGGACCGGCGCGTTGGCGAGCCGCCGGAGTCTGGCCAGCTGGTGGTTGAGATCGTCTCGGGCCAGCTGAGGAATCCACTGATGGGCCAGGTTGTATCCATCCACGATCATCAAGAATGGTTCAGGCTGGCCCAAGAGCCACTCGACGGCCGCAGCGTCATCGGGACGCACCCCTGAGGGAAGCGCGAGTCTGGGTGGGGAGTCGACAGTCTCTGGACGCTCGGGAACCACTCGAACCGTCGCCGCGGCCGCCAGTTGATCGAGTATCGAGGCAAGCGCTGCCGGATCGCGGGGTGTCCACACGTCGAGCGACGCGGAAGACATGGTGGCCGCAGCTACACGCCTTGCCCTCAGCAGCTCATCCTTGAGAAAGGCGACCTTCTCATCGGCCTCTGCAAGGTCGGCCCGCGCATCGGAGAGCGCTCGTTGCAGCTCTTTCAGCCTCGACTCGGCCGCAATACGACCTACACGCTCCGCTTTGGTGGCTTCCTGCACTCTCGCCGAGATCTCAGAGCTTTCACGACGTGCCCTGCGTTCCGTGTCGGCTTTCTCCGCACGTGCCTTCTCGACACGCTCCTTCTCGACACCGATCTGGTACTGGAGATCCCGAACCTGTCCGGTGAGACGATCGATCCGGGAGATCAGGTCCCGCTCGGACATGGAGTTCGTCGCCGCGTCCAGCGTGCGATGCCATCCGTCGGGGCGCAGCAGGAACGCTGCCGAGGGGGCGTCCTCGTCGCGCGCCTCGGCAATCTCGGGCCACTGTTCCACCGCTCGCTGTCGAAGCCACTCGTAGCGGTCCAGATCGCGAATGAGGGCATTCGCCAGCGGAGGTGGCAGAGTACGCGCCGCGGATGCTGCAACCGGGCGCAGTGAGGCCGGCAGCTGATCCTCGTCGAGGTCCCGCAAGACCTTGCGCGCCGCGACGATCGCAGCTCCGAGCACGCGCGCCTCGTACGCGGCCATGGTCAGGTGAGCGGCGTCGGTAGCGTACGACTCGGAGGCTCCTCGAACTCGGGGATCGACGGCTGATCCTGAGCGATGATCGACAACACCTCCGCGATGGCCCGATCCATCTGTGGATCCCTGCCCGCCGCGTAGTCCTGGGGGGTGATCTCGACGTCGATGTCCGGAT
>CAZQMF010000038.1:0-15375 GCA_964594235.1 uncultured Acidimicrobiia bacterium | reverse complement strand
CGGCGGCATCTGCGTCGGCACCCGGAACGATCTGGTCCATCATCTCGAACAGGTGTACCTCGCTGCCGACGTCGACGAGCATCGACGCGAACTCGCAGCCGATCGCACCGGCGCCGATGATCGCAACCCGCTGAGGGCGGGTCGCCCAGTCGAGCGCCTCGTCGGAGGTAATGATGTGGGTACCGTCGATCTCGTAGCCGGGGATCGATCTCGGTGCCGAACCGGTGGCAACGATGACCGAACGCCCTTCGAGGACTTGTTCGCCCTCCGGCCCGATAACACGTACCTTCCCGGGTCCGTCGAGGCGTCCGAACCCGGATACGAGTTCCACCCCCCGCGACCGGAGCAGGCCCGCTAGACCCTTGGTGAGCCCTCCGACGATGTCGTTCTTGCGGGCGAGCGCAACGCCCCAGTCGATCGATGGCTCACCTGACGTCACGCCGAACGTCGCGGCATTCTTGACCGTCGAGTACACCTCGGCGGTGTAGAGCCAGTGCTTGGCCGGGATGCACCCCCTGTTGAGACATGTACCGCCGACCTGCTGATCCTTTTCGATGAGCGCGACGCTCAGACCGAAGTTGTGGGCGTAGAGGGCCGCCGCGTACCCGCCCGGACCTGCACCGATGATCACGACGTCGTACAAAGAGCTCCTCCGTGTGAGGGTCCCGAGGATAGTGGCCCGGGATCCTTGACGGACCGCAGTGGATCGCAACTCGCGCCCCACTACTGTCGTGTCGATGGTCAGACTGCCCTCTTCGAACGCGACGCTTGCCACGTCGGACGGAGTCGTCCTCGACGCCCGCTGGGATCGACCCGCGCAGACGCGAGGTGTGGTGGTCTTCTGTCACCCGCACCCTCGGTACGGGGGCACGATGCACGCACCGCTGATGCACCGTGTCGCCCTTGGGCTGGTCGACGCGGGATTCGCCGTGCTGCGTTTCAACTTCCGAGGAGTCGGCGCGTCGACCGGCACGTGGGGTGGCGGCACCGGCGAGATCGAGGATGTGAACACTGCGGTCACCGCCGCACGAGAAGCGCATCCCGATCTGACACTCTCACTCGCCGGTTGGTCGTTCGGTGCGCTCACGTCGCTGCGCTGGCAGGCTCGCACCGGAGATACGTCACCGTACGCAGGGATCGCGTTGCCGCTGGACATGTACAGGCCCCCCCACGCTCTCGCTCCAGGTCGCAGGACATTGATCATCGGTGATCGGGACCAGTTCACGACCGTTGCCGCGACACAGGCGTATGGCGAACTGATCGGGGCGACCGTAGAGGTGCTGACGGGCAGCGACCACTTCTTCGTCTTCCGTCACGATCGTGTGACCGCGCTCCTGGTTCGAACGTTCACGTGACCGTTCGGAATCCTCGGTTGCGGGCTTCCGACGGCTCGTCCGGTGCAAACGATGACAGCAACTTCCGATCCAGGAGGTCCTCGGTCTCAACGCGAATCTCGAGTGCTTCGAACTGCCCCTCGTCGTCGCAGTCGTAGTACCGCATCGTGTCACGCGTCCCGACATAGCGGCTCTTCTCGAACCGTCTGAGCCTTCCCATCAGCCGAACGGTCCTTCCGCCACGGCCTCCTCGCCACGGTCCCACTCGGCCCAGTCGAACCACTCGGCGAGTTCCTCCTCATCCGGCGGTTCGGCGCGAAAGTCGGCATCGTCATCGTCGATGTAGCTCACGTGCTCGATTTGCTCGTCCTCGATGGTCAGCTCGAGAAACCCCATCGAGCGAAACACGCCCTCTTCGTCGGGCAGCCACAGGGCGACCACGCAGTCGTTCTCACAGTCGCCTCGCCACGCAATGAGGCTCGGGTAACGCATCCACAGATCGCTCAGACCCTCGAGGGCTGCCTCGACGCCAACGCCTTCGAACACGTCCGACGTCACGCTCTCGCTCACGAGCTCGGCGATACCGTCGAGGTCGCGCGCGTTGAACGCATCGACGAGTGCGTCCCGGAAGTCCTCCGCCTCAGGCTCTGACCCGGGCTCATCAACTCGTGCCATCCGAACCTCCTCTCGAGAACCAGCGTACAGGTTCGCCGACCAGCAGGACGCTCGCCGGCGGTGGTGAGACGGACAGCCGCCATGCGGGAACGGTCGACGGTGCAACGGCGAACCACCCTGCGAGAACGGCTCGCCCGACGGCATGTCGCAGATCAGATGCGAGCCGACTCATGGTATGGCCCAAACACTCGTTTCATGGCGGCGATGATCTCTCCTTCGGTTGCCCGAACTCTGGCAGCGTCGACCATCAGATCCATGAGGTTGGCATCGCCCTGAGCGCCCTCCTCGAGCGCCTTCAACGCCAACTCGACTGCCTGCTGGTCGCGGGCGGCACGAACGCTCTCGACGGCACGACGCTGGTCCACCTCCACCTGCTCGGGAATCACCAGCGTCTCGATCGGGGTCTCTGCATCGTCGACATAGACATTGACACCCACGACGGACCGTTCGCCTGTCCCGACCGCCTTCTCGAACTCATAGGCGGAATCGGCGACCGCACCCTGGAAGTAGTTCTCCTCGATACCTGTCAGCGTCCCGTCGAGCATGGACCCACCGCCCATGGCGCGCACTTTCTGCAGGATCTCTTCGGCCCGTGCCTCGACCTTGTCGGTCAGAGCTTCGACGAACCACGATCCTCCGAGAGGATCGACCGTGTTGGCGACGCCCGTCTCCTCGGCGATGACCTGCTGGGAGCGCAGCGCGATCTCGGCAGCCTTCTCGGTCGGCAATGCGTACACCTCGTCGAGAGCGTTCGTGTGCAGACTCTGAGTTCCACCAAGCACCGCGGCGAGCGCCTCGATGGCGGTCCGAACGATGTTGTTCTCAGGCTGCTGTGCGGTCAGCGAGACGCCGGCGGTCTGGGTGTGGAACCGCAACTTCAGCGACCGTTCGTCGGTTACACCGTATACGTCGCGCATCCACCGGGCCCAGATGCGGCGGGCCGCCCTGAACTTGGCGATCTCCTCGAAGAAATCCAGGTGCGCGTCGAAGAAGAACGACAGTCGGGGGGCGAAGTCGGCAATCTCCAGCCCTCGACGTAGACAGGCCTCTACATAGGCGAAGCCATCACCGAGTGTGAACGCAAGCTCCTGAGCAGCGGTCGCACCCGCCTCACGGATGTGATACCCGGAGATCGAGACGGTGTTCCACTGGGGCACCTCTCGTGTGCAGAAGTCGATCATGTCGACGATGATCCGCATGTGCGGCGCCGGAGGGAAGATCCACTCTTTCTGCGCGATGTACTCCTTGAGGATGTCGTTCTGAAGGGTGCCGCGCACGTCTCGCCAGTTCACCCCTTGTTCCTCCGCGGCCACCAGCAGGAACGCGAAGATCACTTCGGCCGGCCCGTTGATCGTCATCGACACGGACACATCTCCGAGCGGGATCCCCTCGAAGAGCCTCACCATGTCGTCTGCGGAATCGACTGCCACCCCACACTTGCCGACCTCGCCGAGCGACCTCGGGTCGTCAGAGTCGATGCCCATGAGGGTCGGCATGTCAAATGCGACGGACAGCCCATGCTGTCCCTTGCCGAGGAGCGACCGAAAGCGTTCGTTGGTTTCCTTCACGCCGGCGAAGCCGGCGAACTGCCGGGTCGTCCACAACCTGCCCCGGTAGCCGGTGGCGTGGATGCCTCTCGTGTACGGGTACTGACCGGGGTAGCCGATGTTCGGACCGGGATCACCGTTGTCAGGAACTCCGAGGGCGGGGACATCCTCGAATGAGATCGTCTGGAACCGCTCCCGCCGCTTCGCGCCTTCGGCGTACTCCCGCTCCCACTGATCCTTCATATGCCACCTCCGGACGGGACCTGTGCCCCGCAGTTCGGACACATGGCAACCTCGATGTCACCGACAATGAATGAGAACCCGCAGTCCGAGCAGGTTCTCCGGGGAGACGTGGCCTGAGGTGTGGGCTCCCTCCGGGCCACATCGACTTCAGCCCGCACCTCGTTGACCACCCCACACCGCGGGCAGGGGTAGCGGCCCGGTCCCTGGACGCTGAACGGCGTCTCGCACCGACCACACAGAACCTGCGTCATCGAAGCGTGCTCCTCATGAGCGTCATGCTACCGCCGACCTCTCACCACCACTGCTCGTCGCTACGATCGGTCCCATGGATTTCGCGCTGATGACCGAGCCTCAAATGGGTGGCACATACGATCAACTTCTCGCTGCAGCGAGGTGGGCGGAGAATGCCGGGCTCGTCTCGTTCGCCCGCTCCGACCACTACTACGGCAGCCGGGAGCCGCACCCCGACACCACGGACGCGTTCGCCACGCTCGGAGGTCTCGCGAGGGAGACGACGAAGATTCGTCTGGCGGTGCTCGTATCGCCCATCACGTTCCGCCATCCGGCGATCATCGCAAAGAACGCCGTGACCATCGACCAGATGTCCGGCGGTCGCTTCGATCTCGGGATCGGCACCGGGTGGATGGAGCTCGAACACCACGCGTTCGGGCTGCCGTTCCCACCGTGGAAGGAGCGGTTCGATCGTCTCGAGGAGGCACTCCACTACGTCGAGCATGCCATCGGCCGTGCCGAGGGTCCGATGGCCGGCACCTTCTACTCCCTCGAGGCCGACGCTCATCCCCGGCCGATTGATCTCAGGCTGATCGTCGGCGGGACCGGACCACACAAGACGCCGGCGCTCGCAGGTACGCACGCCGACGAGTACAACCACTTCCTCGCCCCTGCCGAGGAGATCGCCCCGAAGATCGTCGCGGTCCGGGAGGCGGCGGAAGCCGCCGGCAGGGACCCGAAAGGAATCACCGTCAGCGTGATGGGCCCGGTTCTCACCGGCAAGGATGAGACGAGCTACCGGCGCCGCCTGCGGGAGGCGGCCGCGATCAGGAACCGGGATCCCGAGAACCTCGAACAGTCGTGGTCGGATCACGGCATCCCCGTCGGCCCTCCGCCACGGGTCAGGGAGACCCTCGCCTCGCTCGCCGAGATCGGCGTCACCAAGTTCTACGTCCAGCATCTGGACCTCGCAGACCTCGGCGGCCTCTACGAGACGTTCGAGGCGCTGGGCGGGTAGCACCCTTCGCGGCCTTCCTGGTGGCGAGTAGTGCTCGGGGCGTGCTGCGCTGCGCGGGAACACCCCTATACCTCCGAGTCTGCAGCTCCGAGTACTTCCCCCCTGAGGGGCGGCCGCGCCGTGCGGAGTGGAGGTCAGCTCTCGGGTTTGTGAGGAAGCGGAAGACCCTCGACGTCGTCGGTCCCGCCGATCACCCTGTCGGCCATCTCGATCTTGTCGTCGAAAGCGGCCAGCCTCGCCATCTCGATGCGTTGCGCCTGCGGTGATCCCGCGCCGTGGAGTGCCTCCACCTGGGACGCGACGTTGGTCATGTTCTCGATGTAGCGGCCGAAGCGGATGCGTTCCTTCGCGTCGTACTGCGGGCTCGCGGTGTGGTACTTCTCGACGTATCCGGCGATCTCGGGGTTGTCGAGCGCCCGGGCGTCCGGCATCGTCGAGAGAAACCCGCCTGCAAGGTCGTGGCTGAGCCGGCTGATCTGATAGACGTTGCGCGTGATGTTCTGCTTGGTGGTGTTCGCCATCATCTGGTTCACCATGAAGGACCCGCACGGCAACCGGTACCCCATGGCGCTGGCACCGATGGCCGACGCGTAGGTGGTCTCGTTCATGTGGACCATCTCGACGAGTTTGTCGCGCACGATGGCGTTGCGATCGGTTCCGAGCATCTTCGTCATCTTGGCGGTCGCCCCGATGAGAACATCAGCGTTGCCGCCTTTGCACCCGCCGTAGTTGGTCCGGTGCCAGGCGGCGAAGTAGTTGACGAGCGTCCCCGCGTGAGAGGTCTCGCCGTTCATGAAGATCCGCTCGTTGGGGACGAAGACGTCGTCGAAGACGATCATGGTCTCGCCGCCGACGATGCCGAACCGCGGATTCCCGATATCGCATCCGTTCTCGAGTTTGCGCATGTCGTTGGACTGTCGACCGAAGATGAACACGACCCCTTCCGCATTCGCCGGCACGGCGCAGGCGATGGCGTACTCGCCCTCCTCGGCTCTGAGAGACGTCCCCGGCATCACCAGCACCTCGTGAGAGTTGATGCCACCGGTGTTGTGCAGCTTCGCGCCACGAATCACGACCCCATCGGAGAGACGGTCGACGACGTGCACGTACAGGTCCGGGTCGTCCTGCTGCGACGGGCGCTTGGTTCGCTCGCCCTTCGGGTCGGTCATTGCACCGGCGAGCATGAGGTCCTCCGCCTGGACCCGGGAGAGGTAGCGCTTGAACCGATCGTGGTAGTCGCTCCCCTCGGCTTGATCGATCTCATAGGAGATCGCATACAGGGCGTTGAGGCCGTCGAGTCCCACACACCGCTGGAAGCACGTCCCCGTCGTCTGGCCCAGCAGACGCAGCATCTCGATCTTCTTCACGAGGTCGTCCGGGCTCTGGAAGATGTGCGTGTAGCGATGGATGCGTTCGCCGGTGAGATGGCTGATCGCCGTCATCACGTCGCGGTGTTCCGGCCGGTGCGCAAGCTCGTAGGTCTTGGCGACTGTATTGATGTGGGGCGCGATCATCGGGTGGTCCACGATGCTGTCGACCCGCTCACCGGCCACATAGGCGCGGATCTTCAGTGCTCGGAGACTCTCGACATACTCCCCCGGGGTTTTCAGCGACATGAGAACGCTCCTCGCGGCGGGACTCTGCGGGCCCATGCTATCAATCGACCCAGCCGGTGACCCACCTCAAGCAAACGGCCTCGCGGTCCGATGAGCTTCTCACCAGCTTCGCGCGCCCGTAGACTTGTTTCGGGAAGGAGCGCACATGCGCACACGAATCCTCATCGCCGCTCTCGCTCTCGTCGCCACCGCGTGCGCGAGCGGGACGGCAGCCACAACGACCGTCGCGACTGAACCGTCGACGACGACAACCACCCAACCCCCGGTGCCGGCGGCGGTACTCGCGTACTCGTATGCCGCAGGGGACTCCTACACCTACGACATCTCACTCGCACAACATCTCACGATGTCCACGACGGTCGAGGGCGATCCGGGCATGTTCGGCGGCGCAGACGCACCCGGCAACGTCGACGTCGACACAAGCGTCGACGGGACGGTCCAGTACGACCTCTCGGACGGGCCCGAGGCCGACACGACGACGATGCACATCTCGGGAACGTTCGACAACGTGAATGTCGAGGGTACGGTCGACGGCGAGCCTGTCACCGATTCCGACGTCCAATCGGGGACGGTCCCCGACCTCGTCGAGGTACCGGACACGACGATCGTGCTCGACAAGTACGGCCGACCGGTGTCCGTCGACGGAACGACCGTACCGTCGGACTCGCAGTTCTTCGGTGACCCGTTCGCCCTGTTCGGCGGACTGGCCTCGGGTGGGCTCGACCAACCGTTCGGCCCCGAGTTTCCCGACCATGCGCTTGCGATCGGCGACTCGTGGACGGAGGAGCAATCGCAGGACATCCCTGACACGGACCAGACCGTTGCCACGTCGGTCACCTACACGGTGACGGGAACCGACACGGTCGATGGACACGACGTGACGGTCATCGACTTCACGGCTACTTCGTCCGGGGCCGACGTCGATCTCGGCCAGTTGTTCCAGGCACTGATCGAGGGGTTCGCGTCAATGGGACAAGACACCTCCACGACCGAGCCGATCCCGACGATCGACTTCGTGGTTTCGGTCGGCGAGTCGAGCGGTTCGGGTACGTACTGGTTCGACCAGGAGGCGGGCATCGTTCGCAAGGTCCACCAGACATACTCGATCCCCATGTCGATGCACATGGCCATCTCTTCTTCCGAGGGGAACGGTACGACGGACCTCCAAATGTCGATCGAGTCGTCCGTCGACGCACACCTCAGCGAAGGGGCCACTACGGGCTGAACCGGCCGGCTGAGCGATCCGCCGTGACGGAGCCCGCATTCCCACTACAGGGGTAGGGGTAAGTAGGCTACGTGCCATGTCCGAGCAACCCCTCCTCGAGATCCACAATCTGCACGCGTCCGTCGACGGCACGGAGATTCTGAAAGGCGTCGACCTCGTCGTCGACCGTGGCGAGATCCACGCTCTGATGGGCCCCAACGGCTCAGGCAAGTCGACCCTGGCCAACGTCCTGATGGGCAATCCCTCCTACAAGGTGACCGACGGTGAGATCCTGTTCAAGGGTGAGGACGTCGTCGGTATGGCCTCCGACCGGCGCGCGCTCCTCGGCATGTTCCTCGCATTCCAGTACCCAGAGGAGATCCCAGGGGTGACGCTCGTCAACTTCCTGCGGACCGCCCTGTCGAACCGGATGGGTGTCGATCTCACCATCCTCGAGATGCGCCTCAAGATCACCGACGCCATGCGAGAGATCGGTATGGAGGCATCGTTCGCCGACCGCTACCTCAACGAGGGATTCTCCGGTGGGGAACGCAAGCGGAACGAGCTGCTTCAGATGACACTGTTGCAGCCGGAGCTGGCGATCATGGACGAGACCGACTCCGGGCTCGACATCGACGCGTTGAAGGTCGTCGCCGAGGGCGCCAAGCGGCTCGCGACGGACGAGCGAGGGTTTCTGATCATCACGCACTACCAGCGTCTGCTCGACTACATCACACCCCACTTCGTCCACGTGTTCTTCGACGGTCATGTGGTCGCGTCAGGTGGTCCAGAGCTCGCGCAGCAGCTGGAGCAGGCCGGCTACGAAGGGTTCAGGGCGCACGTGTGAAGACGGATCTGTCACACCTCCGGGCGGACTTCCCGATTCTGTCGAGGACGATCCATGACAGGCCGCTCGTGTTCCTCGACTCCGCCGCCTCCAGCCAGAAGCCCGTGCAGATGCTTGACGCAATGGACGATCTCTACCGGTCGAAGTACGGGAACGTGTACCGGGGCGCCTACACCCTTTCAGAGGAGTCGACGGCAGCCTACGAGTCGGCACGGAGCACCGTTGCCCGGTTCATCAAAACCTCGCAGTCCCAGGTGGTGTTCGTACGCGGCGCCACGTCGGGGCTGAACGCGGTCGCGTACGGCTGGGGACTGAACCATCTCAAGGCCGGTGACACGATCCTGCTGACGTTGATGGAGCACCATGCCAACGTCGTGCCATGGCAGATGGTTGCCCGCTACACGGGCGCCCGCCTCGCCTACACACCGTTCACCGCCGACTACCGCCTGGATCTCGACGCATTCGCCGAGCTGCTCGACGAGACGGTGAAGGTGGTTGCGGTCACAGGCATGTCGAACGTGCTCGGCACGATACCGCCGGTCGCTCAAATCGCCGCTCTGGCCAGGGACCATGGTGCGCTGGTGGTTGTGGACGCCGCCCAACTCGTCCCACACTTCCCCGTCGACGTGGAGCAGATCGGCGCCGACTTCCTGGCGTTCTCCGCTCACAAGATGCTCGGCCCGACGGGCGTCGGCGTGTTGTGGGGACGCATGGAGCGGTTCGAGGAGATGGAACCGTACGAGGGTGGCGGCGAGATGATCGACGACGTGCAGCTCGAATCGTCGACCTGGGCGCCGATCCCCCACCGCTTCGAGGCCGGCACGCCGCCGTTCGTGGAGGCGGTTGGTCTGGCCGCGGCGATCGAGTACCTGGAGGCAATCGGCATGGAGACGGTCGCCGCGCACGACCACGAGCTGACGACCTTTGCGCTCGAGCGCCTCTCAGAGATTCCAGGACTGACGATCTATGGGCCGGAGGCCTCGATCGATCGTGGCGGTGTGGTGAGCTTCACGATGGACGGGATCCATCCGCACGACATCGCGACCATCCTCGACGGTGAGGGCATCGCGATCAGGGCTGGTCACCACTGTGCGCGACCGCTCGCGCGGACGATCGGGGAGCCGGCGACGGCCCGAGTATCGTTCTACGTGTACAACGTCCCGACCGACGTAGACGCGCTGGTTGCCGGACTCCACAAGGCGAGAGAGCTGTTCGATGTCGCTTGAAGACCTCTATCGACAGGTGATCCTGGACCACTATCGGAGTCCCAGAAACCAGGGACACATCGAAGCCTGTGACGCCCACGGTGAGGGACACAACCCGTTGTGTGGCGACGAGATCTTCCTCGATCTCGCCATCGACGACGACACCGTCACCGACGTGGCGATCACCGGACAGGGTTGCTCGATCAGCCAGGCGTCGGCGTCGATGATGTCGGAGGCGATCAAGGGCAAGACACTCGTCGAGGTCGACGACTTGATCCACCGGTTCAAGACGATGATGGACGTCGAGAAAGGCGACGATGGTCTGGACCCGGCCCGGCCAGGAGCAGTCCTCGGCGACCTCGAAGCACTCCAAGGCGTCAGGAAGTTCCCGGTACGAATCAAGTGCGCCTCACTCCCGTGGACGACGCTCCAAGAAGCGCTCGCGACACGAGAAGGGTGAGAGCCCAACCGCGCGGCCAGAACGGCCCGGCAACCGGCACACGCCGCCGCCGATGGCGAATCTCCTGGACGAAGCGCCCCACAAGGGGGCGCTTCTCGGAAGGGAAGGGAGGATGAGACTTGTGTCGAGAACTCCTTTCGAAGATCTCTCTGTATGGACATCGCCACCATGACCCACCAGCTTGAGGGTTCCGTGAGAGAAAAGTCGGTGAGAAGATGGCCTCCGGCCATTTTCTCAGTCATCAGTCTCCAGTCACCAACGCGGCCGGACTGACCATGAGGAGGCGGGGCGCCAGGCCTACCGAAGGCCCAGAACCGCCCACGAAGTGAGCCTCAGCTGTCTGCTTCCAGCCGTCCCCGCCACTCGGCGGCACCGCCGTCGACGAGCGTCGAGTACTTCAACCCCATCAGCACCACACCGGCGTAGCCGAGTTCCTTGGCCAGCTGAGCGGTCCGCGCAGCCTGATCCCATCCGTGAGCGCGCTGTCGTTCCGCCGGAAGCGCTGCGATCTGCTCCTTCAACCCTTCGGTCGCGGCAACCGTACCGAGCAGTTCGGCCCGTTCCACCCACGGCACCGAGAACGGCGGAATCAACGCCAGGAACACGGGTGGATCGTCGTCCTTGAACCGCAGCTTCTCGGTCTGGGGCCCCACTGTCGCCGGGTCGATCACCGGTCCGGCGATGAAGTACTGCGCTCCCAGATCGATCCGCCTACGAAGCTGCCACTCACGGAATCTCGTCGGCATCCCCACCTCGAACCTCGGCATGTGCTCCTGGAGGCTTCGCAGATGCTCGACGATCTCGTAGTGATCGGCCAGATGATCGACAGCCGGCACGGTGTCGCCGATCACGACAAAGAACGAGTCGATCCCGTTGCCGAGCGCGCCGCGTACCTCCGACTCGATCGCGAGGATGTTGCGATCCCTCGTCGACACCACGATGGTCGGGTGCACCGACGGGACGTCGTGGGTGATTCGTGCTCCGAACGCGTACGGCGACACCCGGATCTTGCCCATCACGTTGTCCGTGATCAGCACGTTGCTCCAGACACCCTCCAACTCTCGATGGCTCATGTCCGGCAACTGCGGCGGGTTCACCTCGGCGATGTGCACCCACCCATCGGCATTGGTCAGCATCTCATCCCTCTCTTGCCACGAAGTACTTGGCGGCCGGATGGTGACAGATCAACGCGGACGTCGTCTGCTCTGGCTGATACTGGAATCCGGTCTCTGGACCGACCACTATCCCGATCCGATCTGCCCCCAACAGGTTCGCGACGGTCACGTTGTCCTCGAGGTCCGGACATGCCGGGTAGCCCCACGAATACCGGCCCCCCCTGTACCGCTGACGGAATAGGCCGGCGACCGTTTGATCGTCCTCGGAGGCGAACCCCCATTCCTCTCTGATCCTGGCATGGGAGTACTCGGCGAGCGCCTCGGCCATCTCCACCCCGATCCCGTGGGTCCACAGGTACTCCTGATAGCGGTCTGCGGCAAACAGCTCCCCAGTTCGCTCCGACACTCGCGGACCCATCGACACGACGTGGAACGCCGCGTAGTCGGGCTCACCGATCGGACGGAAGAAGTCGGCGATGCACAGAAACGGGTCCTGCTTCTGCCGGGGAAACGTGAACCTCGCCTGTTCCTCGGTTCTGGTGTTGTCTGTCCACACGATCAGCTCGTCGCCGTCCGCGTTCACCGGGAAGTACCCGTAGACGAGCTGCGGGATGAGCAGATCTTCCGCTGTCGCCACCGACATGCGCTCACGCAGCAGAACACGCAACCGGTCCTTGAACGCGGCGTCGTCCTCGTCCTGTTCGGGTCGGTACTGCCACTGATTGCGAAACAACGCCGTCTCGTTCAAGTACACCGCGATCTCGGCGAGCGGAATCCCTTTGACGACACGCGATCCGAGGAACGGCGGTATGAAGATCTCGTTGTCGGTGGCGACGTTCGATCGTACGGGGATCGAGCCCCTGTCGATCTGGGGACGGGGCTTCCTTGGAGGCAGCACGCGGCCCTCTGCGACCCTCCCGAAGTCTGGCTCCACCTCGCCGGTGCGCTTCTGTTCGGCGATCCGATCCATCACAGCCAGACCCGCAAACGCGTCACGCCCATAGAACAGCGGCCCCGGGTACACGGCCCGCAAGTCCTTCTCGACGTACGATCTGGTGAGCGCCGCCCCGCCGAGCAGCACCGGCGGGCGCAGCCCTCGCCGATTCAGCTCCTCCAGGTTGTCACGCATCACCAGGGTGCTCTTGACGAGCAGACCACTCATGCCGATCGCGTCTGCCGACACCTCGGCGGCCACGTCGAGGATCTGGCCGACGTCGACCTTGATCCCGAGGTTGTGCACCGTGTAGCCGTTGTTGGTGAGGATGATGTCGACGAGGTTCTTGCCGATGTCGTGGACATCACCCTTGACGGTTGCCAGCACGATCGATCCCTTGCTACCAGCGTCCTCGCGACGCATATGCGTCTCCAGGTAGGTGACCGCTGCTTTCATCGTCTCGGCCGACTGGAGCACGAACGGGAGCTGCATCTCGCCGCTCGCAAACCGTTCCCCCACGACACGCATGCCGTCGAGGAGCGTGTCGTTGATGATGCCGAGCGGCGTCGCGCCGGTCGCGAGCGCCTCATCCAATTCGGCGACGAGGCCGTCCCGGTTGCCGTCGACGATCCGTGCCGCGAGCCGCCGCTCGACCGGCCAGTCGCTACGGTCTTCGATCGCGCTGCTGCTCGAGGTCGTATCCGACGAGAACGCGAGCAGCTCCTGCAACGGGTCGTAGCCGGGACGGCGCCGGTCGTAGATGAGGTCCAGGCACACCTGCCTGTGGTCTTCCGGAATCTTGGCGAGCGGCACGATCCTTCCTGCATGCACGATCGCGGAGTCGAGTCCGACGGCGAGACACTCGTTCAGAAACATCGTGTTGAGGATCTGGCGGGCTCCGGGGTTGATTCCAAAGGACACGTTCGAGACACCGAGCGTCGTGAACACACCAGGCAATTCTTCCTTGATACGTCTGATCGCTTCGATCGTTGCCATCGCGTCACCCCTGAGAGACTCGTCGCCGGTCGTCAACGGGAACGTGAGAGCGTCGAAGATCAGGTCCGATGGTTCCAACCCGTACCGCTCGGTCGCGATGTCGTAGAGCCGGTGCGCCACTCGAAGTTTCCACTCGACGTCCCGCGCCTGACCCTCCTCGTCGATGAGCAAGCAGATCACCGCTGCGCCGTGTTCGACCGCCAGAGAAAACACGCGGTCGGACCGGGAACCGGGACCGTCGCCGTCCTCCAAGTTGGCCGAGTTGAGGACCGACCGACCTCCGATGTTCTCGAGGCCCGCCTCCAACACGTCTGGCTCGGTCGAGTCGAGCACGAGTGGGACCGTCACCGCGGTCGCGAACCGGGACGTGATCTCCGACATGTCCCGAACTCCATCCCGTCCCACATAGTCGACCGACACGTCGAGGAGATGGGCCGACTCTGCCACCTGGTCACGAGCGATCTGAAGGGCGGCATCCCGGTCCTCGGCAAGGAGCGCGTTGCGGAACGCTCGGGATCCATTGGCGTTGGTGCGTTCCCCGATGATGAGGAACGACGTGTCCTGCCGGAAGGGCACGAACGTGTAGGTCGACGACGCCCCTCCCTCATGAACGGGGTCGCGCCGCGCCGGCTCGAGACCCCTGCACCGTTCGATGACCGTTCGCAGGTGCTCCGGGGTCGTGCCGCAACAGCCACCGACAACGGTGACTCCCAGCTCGGTGATGAAGCGGGCGTGGTAGTCAGCCAGCTCGTCGGGTGCGAGCTGATAGCAGACCTGACCATCGACGACGCTCGGCAGCCCCGCGTTGGGGATCGCGGAGATCGGTACACGGGATGCTCTCGACAGGTAGCGGAGCGGCTCGAACATCTCCTCGGGCCCTGTTGCGCAGTTGAGCCCGACAACGTCCACTTTGAGCGGCTCGATCGCGGCGAGGGCAGCGGCGATCTCGGTTCCGCCCAGCATGCGTCCCGTCAGCTCCAGAGTGACCTGTGCCTGGATCGGAACCCTTGTGCCGATTGACGCCATCGCACGACGACATCCGGCAACGGCCGCCTTCAAGCCAAGGAGGTCGAACTGGGTTTCGATGATGAAGAGGTCCACGCCCCCGTCGAGCAGCCCCCGGGCTTCGATCTCGTACGCATCGCGCAACTCCCGGTAGGTGATCTGGCCGAGGGTCGCGAACTTGGTCCCAGGTCCGAGCGACCCCGCAACCCATCGCGGGTGGTCGGTAAATGAGTTGGCCGTATCCCGGGCGATACGCGCCCCTGCCCTAGCCAGCTCGTAGGCGCGATCCTGCATCCCGTACTCGCCGAGCGGGACGGCAAACGCCCCGAAAGTGTTGGTCTCGATCACATCCACGCCGACATCGAGGAAGCTCGCGTGGAGAGTGGCGACGACGTCCGGACGGGTCACGTTGAGCAACTCGTTGCAGCCTTCGAGGTCCGGCCCACCGAAGTCGTCGGGTCCGAGGCCCATGGTTTGGAGATTCGTGCCCGTCGCGCCGTCGTAGATGAGTACCCGCTCACGCGCCGATACGGCGTAGCCGCTGCGTTGGTCTCCTCGACTCACTCGGTCTCCTTCCCTTCGACGCGCTCTCGAGCACCCCGAGCGGAAGCGACCGCTCAGCTCATCGATCAGGCATTGGCACCGAACGCATCGGTTGCCGCGACTTCACAGGGCCTGTCCCTCAGCCGCTCTTGATGAGCGCGTATCAGGAGGCTAGCCCGGTCGCGGCGCTCCGCAAGAGGACGATCTCCGTAACGAGCGGCTAATCTGTCCTGTGCTGCAAGCGCAGCGACTCGCCTGGTTGTGCTTTTTCGCCCAGAGTGTGGCCGAGTCGGAGTTGATAGCGGATTCGGTGGGCGGACGGACCGACAGAAAGGGCGAGAGCCAACATGAACATCTACGTAGGGAACCTTCCCTTCCAGACCACTGGTCCCGACCTCGAGC
>CAZQMF010000037.1:0-15458 GCA_964594235.1 uncultured Acidimicrobiia bacterium | reverse complement strand
CGACGGAGACTGCCAGACCACGGCGACGATCGCCATGGTCCAGGTCGAGAACGGCCAGATGACAGATCCTGTCTGGAGCAAGCAAATGAGCTTGGGAAGCTAGTCGACTCAGTGGGAGGGGGCAGCTGTCCCCTCCCACACCACTTGTTATGAACGCAGCACCGCCACCAACCGGGAGCGCTCGAAGAATCCCCTTCGAGCGACTCCCAGTGCGTCGCATCATTCTGATCGCCCTGAGCTTGGCGATCATCTACGGGGTTGTTGCGGGCAGTGCTGCCACACTCCGCCTCGGCCAGTTCACCGGGGCAAACTGGCGTCAGCTCGTCATCAACGGAATCGCCAGGGGCAGTGTCTACGCACTGATCGCCATCGGGTACACCCTCGTCTACGGGGTGTTGTTCATGATCAACTTCGCCCACGGTGAAGTCTTCACCTCCGGCACCTACACGGCCTACTTCGTCGCCGTGGGGTTCGCGGGCAGCGGTTTTCTCAACACGCATCCGCTGATCTCGATCGCCATACTCCTTGTCATCTCGATGACCGTATCGATGGTCGTCGCGATCGTGCTGGAACGTCTCGCCTACCGCCCGCTTCGCGGCGCCCCCCGGCTGGTCCCCCTCATCACGGCCATCGGTGCATCCCTGTTCCTCCAGTACACGATGCGCGGCCTGTTCGGTGCCAACGTTCGCTCGTACCCCGAGATCGATGTCCTGCAGGGAACCTGGAACTTCTTCGGTGTGGAGGTCCTGCGGAAGCAAGCGATCGTGATCATCGCCGCACTGATTCTGTGGGGCGTCCTCTTCCTCGTCGTTGCCAAGACTCGAACAGGGCGCTCGATGCGTGCGGTCGGCGAAGATCGCGAGATCGCAGCACTGATGGGCATCGACGTGGACCGCACGATCGTCGCGACGTTCGCCATTGGCGGCGCGCTTGCCGGCGCCGCGGGCATCCTGTTCGTATTCGTCTTCAACCAAGTCATCTTCATCATGGGATTCCTTCCGGGCCTCAAGGCCTTCACGGCCGCGGTTCTCGGCGGCATCGGCAGTATCACCGGCGCGGCAGCGGGGGGCCTCGTCCTCGGAATCCTCGAAGCGGTGGGACCGAACCTGTTCCTGACCGGCGCGAATGTTCCGTCGCCGAATCAGCTTCAGCCCGTCGTGGCTTTTGGAATTCTGGTGCTCGTACTGATCTTCCTGCCTGGCGGCTTCTTCGGCGCCGCAGGGGATGAGAGGGCATGAGATGATCCGCACGAGATTCCGCCAGGGCATCATCGGAGGAGCCATCATCCTCTACTTCGCCCTCATCGGCATGATCGAGGCTTTCGAGGACCGGTTCATCATCACCAACGTCATCGGACTCGGCACGACGCTCATGCTCCTCGCCTTCATCGGGACGGGCTACCTGACCTCGAAGCCGACCGAAGAGCACAACGATCCGCCTGCCCTCATAGGACTCGTGACCGGAACATTCGCCGGGCTGTTCATCGCAGCCTGCGTCGTCATCCTCGAAATCATGCTGTCGGCCGGGATCCAAGTGCGGAACGTGTTCGTCTCGGTCACGCCCGGCCTCCTCAACGTGCTCGAGTTCGGGGCGGGAAAGATCCTCGGCCCGATCCTGCTGGTGATCGTGGGCGGTGCCCTCGGTGCTGCGGCGGCGGCGCTTCGCACGCTCGCCGTTGAATGGCGTGGGGCGATCGTGTACGGCCTGACCATGGTTCTGGGAGTCAGCCTTGCCGAGCCGTTGCTCACAGGTGTAATCGAGGGACTGTCGATCCCATCAGACTGGCTCTACGACCCCGCGAAGGGCGGCCTCACCATAGTGGGCACCATCATCACGGTCGTGGTAGCCGGTGTCGGACGCTGGCTCTGGCTCCACAATCGTGACACGGTGGCGCAGTTCCAGACTCACATGCCGGACGAGCGACGGCGCACCTACAGCCGCGTGTTCGCGGGCGTGATCATCGTCGTTCTCATCGCCCTCCCATGGGTCGTCGGAACGTTCATCAGCGACGTCCTCGGCACCGTGGGGCTCTACGTTCTGCTCGGACTCGGACTCAACATCGTGGTCGGGTACGCCGGGCTGCTCGACCTCGGCTATGTAGCGTTCTTCGCGGTCGGAGCCTACGCGACAGGGGTACTCACATCGACTGCTTCGTTCCTCGTGACCAGCAACAGAGAGGTGTTTGCGACTCATGGGTTCATGAACTTCTGGGTCGCCGTGCCGATCGTGGTGGTAATCGCCGTCATCATCGGTGCTGCTATTGGCGCGCCGGTTCTCCGACTTCGGGGTGACTACCTGGCCATCGTCACGTTGGGATTCGGCGAGATCATCCGCACGCTCGTCCTGTCCGACTGGCTTGCCCCCTACCTCGGTGGCGCCCAAGGCCTGCTGCGCGTCCCGCCCGCACCCCCTGACTCGTGGAACCTCCGAGACCCGCGCAACCTCTACTACCTGATCATGATCTTCGGACTCATCGGTGCCTACGTCGCGTATCGCCTGAAGGACTCACGCGTGGGTCGCGCGTGGGCCGCGATGCGTGAAGACGAGGACGTTGCCGAAGCTATGGGCGTGAGCGTCGTTCGATACAAACTGCTCGCGTTCGCCATCGGAGCCGGTGTCGGGAGCCTTGGCGGCGTGTTCTTTGCTGCCAAGATCGGCTCCATCTTCCCGAACAGCTTCAGCCTTCTCGTGTCGATCAACGTTCTGTCGGTCATCATCCTGGGCGGCATCGGCAGCATCCCGGGTGTCGTCATCGGCGCGTTCGTTCTCGTCGGCCTTCCCGAGTTCCTCAGAGAGTTCGGTGAGTTCCGCCTGCTGATCTACGGTGCGATCCTCGTCGGAATCATGATCCTGCGTCCAGAGGGGCTCATTCCCAACAAGCGTCGACTGAGGGAGTTGCACGTTGCTGAACAGGAGGCTCACATGGGTGAGCTTGTCACGGAGGAGCCGGCGTGAGTCATCTCCTCGACCTCAAGGGCGTTTCTAAGCGGTTCGGTGGTGTTCAGGCAGTCGACGACGTCGATTTCCACGCGGACCTCGGCGAGATCGTCGGCGTGATTGGCCCCAACGGGGCCGGCAAGACCACCCTGTTCAACATCGTGACCGGGTTCTACCGACCCGACTCTGGATCCATCCACTTCGACGGCCACAACCTGGTGGGCTTCAAGCCGAACCAGGTAACCCGGGTTGGTATCGCACGTACATTTCAGGCCGTGCGCCTCTTCGCCAACATGACGGTCATCGAGAACGCGATGGTTGGCCAGCACACAAGGACTCGCTCGGGCGTGTTCGGTACGATCATCAACTCCAGACGGACGGTGCGAGAGGAAAGACGGATCGTCGACAACGCCAGGGAGGCGCTCGACTTCTTCGGGGATCGGCTCAGCCCCCGTCTGAACCAGCTCGCGTCGGAACTCGCCTACGCCGATCGTCGACGCCTCGAGATTGCACGGGCCATGGCGACCGAGCCGAGGATGCTGCTGCTGGATGAGCCGGCGGCCGGGATGAACCCGGCGGAGAAGGACGGTCTCATCGAGCTGATCAGCCGCCTGAGAGACGAGAAGGGCTATGCCATCGTGCTCATCGAGCACGACATGCCGGTGATCAAGGGCGTGTGCGACAGAGTGGCCGCCCTCGACTACGGCAGCAAGATCGCCGAAGGGACCTACGACGAAGTCGCCGCCAACCAGCAGGTCATCGAGGCGTACCTCGGCAGGGCGGCATCGGAGGCCCAGGCATGAGCGATCCGATCCTCAATCTCGAGGACGTCAGCGCCGCGTACGGACCGGTACGCGCTCTCAACGACGTGTCGCTCTACGTCAACGATGGCGAGATCGTCTCGTTGCTCGGGTCGAACGCCGCCGGCAAGACCACCACGTTGCGCACCATATTGGGGATGACCAGAGCCCACAAGGGTGAGATCACCTTCGACGGCGAACGCATCGAGACACTGCGTACCCAGGAGATCGTCGCCCGCGGCCTCGCCATGGTGCCCGAGAATCGGCGCTTGTTCTCCAAGATGTCGGTTCGCGAGAATCTCGATATCGGCGCCAACCTGCGCTCCGACAAGGCCGAGATCAAAGAAGACATGGACCGAGTGTTCGGCCTGTTCCCCCGCCTGAAGGAACGAATCGCTCAGAAGGCAGGGACCCTGTCAGGAGGGGAACAGCAGATGCTCGCGATCGGCAGGGCACTGATGGCCCGGCCGAAGGTCATGCTCATGGATGAACCCTCGATGGGACTTGCACCGATCCTCGTGCAGCAGGTGTTCGACACCATCAAAGAGATCAACGATCAGGGCACGACCATTTTGGTCGTCGAGCAGAACGCACACATCGCCTTGTCGATCGCAGACAGAGGCTATGTGCTTCAGACCGGACGAATCGTCCTTTCGGACAGCGCAGAGGCCCTCCGTCAGCATCCGGATCTCTCTCAGGCGTACCTGGGCGAACTCGAGTAGCAGCTACTCGTCCGACTCGTCCTCTTCGTGGTCACCAGGGGGACCTGCGCGCCGTAGTCGGCCGACGATGCTCTCCCGGCTCGGTGGAACGTACTCCGGGGCGACGGCCTCGGCCGCTTCTTCCCACGATTCACCCAGCACGCGGGTCCGCCAGAAGTGTCCCGCAACCACCTTGGCTACCCCCGCGACGGGCACAGCAATCAGAATCCCGAAGAAGCCACCCAGCGACGCTCCAAGTAGCAACGCCAGCAAGATGAAGACGGGGTGCAGCTGCACACGTTTGCGGAGGATGTTCGGACTGATGACGTGGTTGTCGAACTGCTGCACCGCCACGAACATCAGGACAGCCCAGATGGCGGTTGCAACGTCGTTGAACAGCAGCGACACGATCCCTGCGAGTGCGCCACCTGCGAACGGTCCCACAAACGGGATGATGTTCAGCAGGCCTGCGGTCATCCCGATCACCAGCCAGAACGGGACCTTCAGGATCCATAGGCCAAGACTGGACAGCAGACCGACGATCAGAGCGACGAGGAGCTGGCCGCGCACGAAGCCACCGACGACCCTGCCAACCTGCTTGGCGACATGAACGAGCTCTGACCGCATCTGCTCCGGGATCAGGTTCCGGGTCCGCCGCCGGATCGACGGCAGGTCCATCAGCATGTAGAACGCGAGCACGGGTCCCAAGACGAAGACGGCCAGCACCTGCATGCCGGTCTTCGCGAATGTGCCGACCTGATTGAGCAAGCCTTGGATCCGCTCGGGGCTGAAGAACGTGGACGACCAGTTGAGAATCGACTGGAAGTCGAATGTGCCGACGGTGAACCCAAACCGGGTTCCAAGATCGGTGATGAACTTCTCCACATCGTCGACGATCTGCGGGAATCTCGTTCCGAACTCGGCGAACTGGTCCTGAATGATCGGAATGACGACGAACCCGAACGCGACGAGGAGGCCGGCGAACAGCAGGTACGAAAGGCAGGACCCGAGAAGTCTCGGCACCTTGTACTTCTGGAGAAGATCGACCAGCGGGGACAGCAGGTAGATCACGGCGACGGCGAGCACGAGCGGAGGCCACACGACGCTCACCGCCTGGATCACCCAGATCAGCGCCGCGAGCAGCAACATCGCCCCCAACACGCTCCAAGAGGCGATTCCTGCCCTTCTGAGCTGGTCGTACCCTGGCAGTTTCGTCATTCCACGGAGTGTACTCACAGCTCTTTGATCACCACCTGTGACCCTTCGGTTACAGAGATGGAGATCGACGCCCCCGAGCCAGGTGATCGGTAGCCGTCGTCGGTCGGTTCCCAACCAGACGGCACTGCCGCACTTCCATGAACCTCGACCGAAGCGCCCGGTGTCACATCGAGAGTGAATGTACCCGTCACCGTGACGGCAGCCGGGGACGGGCCTAGTAGCACCACTCCCGATCCGTCGACGCTCAGGGAGTCGATCGCCAACTCCCGAAGGTCGGCGTCGAGCTGCGAAGATGTGAGGTGGAGGCTCCACACAGGTCGACGGGCAAGCTTCAGCATCCAGCCTTTCGTCCGGAACCAACGGCCGCCGTCCCTCTCGGCGATGTCGATCGAGAGTGCACCGTCGGCCGACCGTTCGAGTGCCTCCGGGACCCCCAGACTTCCTCCCGCTCTGTCCAACGTGACCGTGTACAGCGGAGCTTCACCTGCGTCGACGCTGAGGGCACCGGGAAGAGAGATCATCAATGACACTGTCCCGTCCTGGGTCGGCGGACCAATGAGATCCGCTGCAGCCGAGGGAAGCTTGGACCATCCGAGGAGGTGCAGACCGACGACCAGCGCCACGATGGTGATCAGCAACAGCGGAGGCACTGCGCCGGCTCTCGCCGAGCGCCGTCTCCACAGGACCAGTGCCGTCACAAGAGGGATGACCACGAGCGGCCAGAAGGACACGATGTCGAGCAGGACACTGGGAGCGAGGATCCCCCCGACAATCCCGGCGCCGATCGACACTCCACCGAGCGCGACCATCAGCCATGCCCACACCGTCCACAAGCCGGCCGGCAACCTTCGGCGGCGGCTGATCGGATTCACTCTTGGTACGAGGCGCCGATCACCACGACGATGTCGACTTCCAACGGACCCGGTGACTCTTGGACAACGGCATCCGGAATGTACGCATCAGCAATGACCCGTGCCTCACTCTCGAACCCCGGCGTGTACCACACCGTCGACTGATCGAGCGCGTGGCTGTAGTTGTCGGCGTCGATCGTCTGATAGCCGGCGGATGCCAGAACATCGGTCAGAGCGGCCGCGATCTTGTCGCGGGTGGTCGAATTCAACACCTGCACCGTGATGTCCGCGGGGGCACGCACCGGCTCGGTCGTCGTTGTCGACGCAGCCGTCGCTGCCGTGGTCGTCGCTGCCGTGGTCGTCGTCGGAGCGGTGGATGTCGTCGTCGCTGTCCCCGTCACACCCGAGACGAGAGACGTCGTCGACACCTCGCCGGCGGTCGTCGACGGCGTCGCGAGCCACCCGATCCCCTTGGTGAGCAGCACGACGCCACCAAACACGATCACGGCCCAGAAGAGAACCTTGAGGGAGAACACGCCGAGTTCCCTCAGAAAGCCCCTCAGTCCTGGCTCTGCATGTCGTGCCATCAGTGTTCCGCCGTATCCACCTGCTGTCGTACAGCTCGCCGCTTCGCCTGCACCCTGCGGAGGCGTCGGATCGTCAGAGGATCGTAGTCTGCGGCCTCGGGATCGTCGACGAGGCGCCGAAGCGCCTGGTAGTAGACGCCGGCACCGATGCCGAGATGTTCTCGGATCGCGCGGTCCTTCGGACCCGGCAACATCCACCACGATCGTTCGAAGTCGAGCACCATCTTGTCGCGCTGCGACAGCATTGAGTACCTCCGGGCCAAGAGGGTATCGACAATCGAACCCGGAGACGCGGATTTCGCCGAGCTGGCGGAGGGAATCGAACCCACGACCTGCCGCTTACAAGGCGGCTGCTCTGCCGACTGAGCTACGCCAGCACGAGGTTCGGCACGAGGCCGAACCAGTCCAAGAGGATAGCCTCATGAACGTACTCGGCCGACCTCGAACATCGCGAGCGTCGCTGCCACCGACGCGTTGAGACTCTCCACGGACGGGGTCATCGGGATTCGCACGATCACGTCACTTCGGTCCCTCACCAGCCGCGACAGGCCGGCACCCTCCGCCCCGACCACGATCGCTACCGGCTCCGTGAACAGGCTCAGCCCGAACAACGGAGTCTCGGCATCGGCTCCCAGGCTCACGATCCAGATGCCGGCCTGTTGAAGGCGCACGACTGCGTCGGCGATCGACGAGTGGATGCACACCCGCAGGCGCTCGAATGCTCCTGCGGCGGCCTTGAAGGCGGTCGCCTGAAGGGGCGCCGCCCGTCTGTCCGACACAATGAGACCTGTCATGCCTGCCGCGAGGGCAGACCGCCCGACCGCCCCGACGTTGTGTGGATCCTGGATGTGATCGAGCACGACGAGAGCTGCAGGTGCGGGCTCCACGAGCTCGTCCAGCTCGTAGGTGCGGAGTGGCCTGGCGACCGCTTTGATCCCCTGGGGAGCGTCGGTCACGGTATCGATCCGGTCCACGATCGTGACGTCGACACCACGAGCCCTCGCCCGGTCGAGAAGGCCGCCCAGCCGACGTACCCGCGACGTCTGGACTTCGATGGCTACGACTCTCCCAGCGTCGAGAGCGGCCTCGACCGCGTGGACTCCCTCGAGTTCAGTCCCGATGCCAGCGGGCACCATCTGCCGTATCCTCGATGACGATCCCCATCTCGCCGAATCGATCCCTGATCGTGTCGGCAGTCGCCCAATCCTTGCGGTCGCGCGCCTCGGCCCGAGCATCGAGCAGCCGTTCGATGGTCGCCTCCGGGGTCACACCGAGCGCGACATCGAGCGAGTTCGCCAGGTCGGCCAGCCGCCCAGCGAGTTCCTCGAGATCTGTGTCGGGAGGGGAGAGCCCGAGCACACCGGCGATGGTCGCAAACGTCGCGAGGTGGCGGCCTGCGTCGCCGCCGGCATCGAGCACACGGTTCCCTTCACGGACGACTTCGAACAACGCGCTCACCGCCTCCGGGGTGTTGAAGTCGTCGTCCATCGCCTCGACGAACCTTTCGATGACCTCAGGGTCCGGCTCGCCCGACGGCGTGCCTCTCCGATGAAACGCCCAGAGGCGTTCTACTGCCGACTTGGCGTCCGCAAGCAGTTCCTCGCTGTACTCCTGCGGCGTTCGGTAGTGGGCACGCAGGTAGAAGAGACGCACCGCCATCGGAGAGAATCGCTCCACTGCGTCTGCCAGGTCGATCACATGGCCCGTCGACTTGGCCATCTTCTCTCCCCCGAGGTTGATCATCTCGTTGTGAAGCCAATAGCGGGCAAACCGGGCGCCGGTTGCCGCCTCCGACTGTGCGATCTCGTTCTCGTGGTGCGGGAAGATGAGGTCGCTACCACCGGCGTGGATGTCGAAACCGTTGCCGAGATACTCGAGCGACATCGCCGAGCACTCGATGTGCCAGCCTGGCCGTCCCGGACCCCACGGTGACTCCCACCACGGCTCGCCTGGTTTCATTCTCTTCCACAATGCGAAGTCGAGCGGGTCGCGTTTGCGTTCGTCGGGTTCGACCCTCGCTCCCGAGATCAACTCGTCGACACGGTGGCCCGACAGCTTCCCATAGCCGGGAAAGGACCGCACCGAGAAGTAGACGTCGCCATCCGACTCGTAGGCGTGCCCTCGATCGATCAACGTCGCGATCATCGCCTGCATCTGTGAGATGTGCTCGGTCGCTTTCGGTTCGACGTCCGGTTCGAGAACGCCGAGCTTCGCAAACACCTCCGTGAACGTCTCTGCCATGCGGACTGCGAGCTCCTCGACGGGGACCCCCTGCTCCTGCGCCGCCGCGATGATCTTGTCTTCCACATCCGTGACGTTCTGAACGTAGGTGACGTCGAAGCCGCGCCACATCAGGTACCGCCGCACCGCGTCGAACGCAACGGCGAACCGTCCGTGCCCGACGTGGGGCTCGGACTGCACCGTCGGGCCGCACACGTACATGGATACCTTCCCCGGATCGCGGGGAACGAACTCCGCATAGGCACGGCCGAGCGTGTTGAAGACTCTCATCCACTCGATGGTACCGGCCGCGTGCCAGTGGCGACCGCAACCGCAGCGACCCCCTCGTCCCGACCTGTGAAGCCCATGCCGTCCGTCGATGTCGCCTTGACCGAGACGGCGTCGACCTCCACACCGAGGGCCGACGCGAGCCGCCTCCGCATCTCCTCTCGGAGGGGTGCGACCCGTACGGTTTGCGCGATGACCGTCACATCGAGATGCGCCACCACGAGTCCCTTTGAGACACACTGCTGGACGGCACTCGCGAGCAGCTCCATGCTGTCGGCTCCCACCCACGTGGGATCGTCGGAAGGGAACAAGGAACCCAGATCGCCGAGCGCAGCAGCGCCGAGGAGCGCATCAGCGACGGCATGTGCGACGACGTCTGCGTCCGACGTCCCCGCCAGCCCCCTTGGCGAGTCCGCGACAACCCCTGCCAGCAGCAAAGGGGGATCACCTCCGAACCGATGCGCGTCGAAGCCCCACCCGGTGCAGGAAGCCACGGTCACGACACCAGCCTGCCGAACACCATGCGACCGACGGCCGTTCGGGTCGTGGCGGTCACCTCTACGTCCACTTCCTCCCCGACGAGGCTTCCCGCCTCCTCGACGACCACCATCGTCCCGTCCTCGAAGAACGCGACTCCTTGACCCGGTTCGGTGCCCGCGCGTCGAATCGAGACGTGCACCCGGTCGCCCACCGAGACCGGCGCCCGCATGGCATCTGCGATCGCGAACGGGTTGAGCACTTCGATGCCTCTCGCGACCGACGCCTGCGACAGATTGTGGTCGGTCGTGATGATGGTGAGACCCGCCCTGCCCGCAGCAGCGATCAGTTTGGCGTCCACCCCTTCGACACTTGGAACCGTGTCCTCGAGTACGGCGATGTCCGCCTCAGGGATGTCCCGGAGCGCCTCGATGACATCGAGGCCCCTCCGTCCCCGACGCCGGCGATCTGTATCGGTTGCGTCCGCCAAACCCTGCAGCTCGTCGATGACGAACCCGGGAACCCACACTCGTCCTCGAAGGAGTCCCAGACGTGCGATGTTCAGCACTCGACCGTCGATCGCCGCCGAGGAGTCGAGGAGGAATCCGGTATCGGCAAGCGACCTGCTGACAAGGCCACCGCGCCGTCTGAGTCCTGTCGCTGCCAGAATCTCGTCTGCTCGCCCAGCGAAGAGGCGGGCACCGGCAATGGCCAGCATCAACACGATCAGCACCGCTATGGGCACACCGACCTCGGCGGGGAGGAACACAACTGCGGGGAGGGCAACAACGAATCCGATGAAGACGCCGACGATCAGCCCGAACGCGCCGGCGAACAACTCAGGACCGGTGGAGCGGGCGACGATCGACTTCGGGATCGAGTCGAGGGAGGATCGAAACAACCTTCCTACCACGCCGCCGAGCACGTAGCCGGTCCCGGTCCCGATGATCGCACTCAGCACCCGCGCCGTATCCGGGCTCTCCGGAAACAGCGACGGACCCACTCTGTACCCGATCGCCATCAGAGCCAGCGTGATGAGGAGACGAACCAGTTCGACGATCACGGGGTGGGAGGCTCCTCCACCTTGGGCAGCGCACGGTCGAGGCGTTTCGTGGCATCCTCCTCGTCCACGTCGAGCGCAAACTGGAGCTCCGAGGTGAGCGTCAATCGGGCGCGTGACAGCATTCGCTTCAAGGCCGGCGAGATGCCTTTGATCTGCTGCGCATAGGTGAGATCACGGACGACCTCGGCGACCTGGTAGATATCTCCACTGGTCATCTTCTCGTTGAGAACCTTGTACCAGCGGCTCCAGTTGCTGCCCGCTTCCTGTGGAGGCTCCTTGAAGACGCCGAGCACCTTGCGCGCCTGGTTCTTGGAGATCACCGGCCTGATCGTCTCGTCAATGGTCGCGACAGGCACGAACACGGTGAGCTGCTCGGTCGCGATGTCGAGAACGAAGTAATCCTGACGCGAACCACCGACCGTCTGGCGCATCTTCTTCACGATGACGGCGGCGCCGTGTTGAGGGTGGACCACCTTGTCACCAACGTCGAAACCGGTCTTCTTCGCTGCTCTCGCAGGCTTCTTGGCGGCGGCCGGCTTCTTGGCCTTGGCAGCAGGCTTCTTGGTGGCGGCCTTCTTCGCGGTTGTTCGTTTCGTCGCGGGCGTGCCGGATTTCTTGGACGTTGTGGCCATGGAACCTCGGGTCGGGATAGCGATTCTAGTGCAGACGCCGGTGGTCAGTCTCGGTCCTCGGTCGTCACCCCTCGACCGGTAGTCACCAGCAGCCAGCCAACAGTAGCGGGACCGCAGACAACGCGACATCTTGCCGGGATCGTCTCACCGAATACTCAGAACCGAGAACCGACAACGGCGAGCGCAGCGAGCCTAGCTATCGTCGTGTTCCCAGGCACGGGCTGACCCGCGCAGGCGATCCAGCACTCGGCGGAGTTCCTTCGCGCGCGTCTTGCCGACGCCGGGCACAGCGGCAAGGTTGGTCTCGGACGCGTTCAGCATCTTCTGGAAGCTTCGGAAGTGTTTGGCCACTCCTTCCCTGATGCTGTCAGGGAGCCTGGGTACTTGATCGAGGACCCGGAGGCCGAGCGGTTCGGCCCGTTCCTCGAGATGCTCGAACCCCAGCGCGGCTGCGACTACCTCCGGATCGTGAATCTCTGCAGTCGGAACCGCATCGAGCCGGGTGAGGCGCCGCTCGAAGGTCCCCTTGCGGAGGGGCCGGACGTAGTCACGCACGACGAGATCGCGTAGTTCATCCACCCCTTGGAGAAGGTCGATGAGTTGAAGTTGGGTGAGGTCCCCCACCCCACCGAGGCCGATGATGTCCTCGTTGATGGAGGCTCCAATCCTCTTGACCAGCTCCGCTCGCTGAACAACGGCAACGACCGACCGGTACGTCACCATGTCCGACACCTCGAGCGGCGTCAGTTTCTCCTCGGCTTGGTCGAGTCGCCGCCGGAGTCGCTCCAGCGTCGCGAGGGACTGGTTGAGGTACCGAATGAGGTCGGTCGGGTCCTGGAGCTCCTGTCGCCTGATCCCTAGAAAGAGCGTCGCGACGCGTCGGTCCTCGCTGACGGCAACCACCGGTTTGCCTGTCTGAGCGGCGACCCGCTCGGCCGTCCGGTGACGCGCTCCGGTCTCACTCGTGGGGATCGACGGGTCGGGCAACAGGTGCACGTTCGCTCGGAGAATGGTTCCCCAGGAGTCGTCGACAACGATGGCGCCATCCATCTTGGCAAGCTCCGCGAGCCGGGCAGGAGAGAACTCTGAGCCTGCGAGCTCAAACCCGCCCGAGCAGATCTCATCGACCTCGGGGCCGGCACCGAGAACAACCAGGGCACCGTTCTGCTCCTGGATGATGCGTCCGAGTGCCCGCCTGATGGGTGTACCCGGGGCGAGGCGCTCGATGGTCTGAAGGAAGAGGTCAGCAGTCATGTCATGTGTGTAGGAGCCTGGTGAACACTAGCTCATCTCGATGGGGAGAACATCGACTCCAGGGCTTCGCGTAGGCCCATCGGCTCACCCTTCGTGCCGGCGACCACCCGTTCGATCCCCAGTCGTGCGACTTCCTCACGTCTCCGTCGCTCGTTCGGGACGGCCCTGATCTCTCCGGTCAGCCCGATCTCTCCCCACGAGGCTACGGATCCAAGTGGCACGTCGAACACCGACGAGGCGAGCGCAAGGGCAACCGGCAGGTCCACGCCGGGTTCCGAGACATGGACGCCGCCGACCACGTTCACATACACCTCGCTGGACGCCAGGGCGATCCCTGCATGTCGCTGCATGACGGCCAGGAGCTGATGGACGCGGGCGGGCGGCACCCCTCTGACGCTCCGGCGAGGCTGCGGCACCTGACTCGGTGCGACCAGACCTTGTACTTCCACGAGTACCGGCCGCCTGCCTTCGACAGATGGGAACACGACCGTCCCCGGCACCGATCCCCGCCACTCCGACAAGAGCGCAGCGGACGGATCAACGACTTCGGCAAGACCATCACTTCGCATCTCGAAGAGCCCGAGTCCATGCGTTGGGCCGAAGCGGTTCTTCAACCCTCGCAATACTCTGAATCCCATGGTGTCCTCTCCCTCGAGGTAGAGGACGACGTCGACCATGTGCTCGAGGGTTTTGGGACCCGCGATGCCACCGTCCTTGGTGACATGTCCGACGAGAATCGCCGCTGTCGAACAAGCCTTGGCGTGAGCGATCACCCTCGCTGCGCACTCCCGCACCTGCGCAACCGTCCCCGCCGTTGATCCGAGATCGGACGCAAACACCGTCTGAATCGAGTCGATGATCACCAGGTCCGGCGAGAGAGCACGCGTGGCGGCGAGCACCAGGTCGATGTCCGCCTCCCCCACCAACGACACGCCTTCAGGATCGAGACCGATCCGCTTTGCCCTCAGGCCGACCTGGTCGACCGACTCCTCGGCAGATGCCACCAGCACCGTACGACCCTGTGCCGCAAACGACCCAGCCATCTGCAACAGCAGGGTCGACTTGCCCACGCCCGGTTCTCCCCCGACCAACGCCACTGCCCCCGGGACGATGCCTCCGCCGAGCACCCTGTCTACCTCGTTGAGCCCTACGGGATCGTGGTGTCGCACGGACCCTACGGCCGCCCGCACGTCGACGATGTCGGGAGTGTCCCGCCCTGACCCCGTCGTATCCTCGATCAGGGCGTCACGCGAGCCACACTGTGGACAGAAGCCCATCCACTTCGTGGAGCGGTAGCCACATTCACATCGGTACGTCATGCGGCGATGCTATCGGCGGAGTGTGACACGAATGAACGCCGCGAGAGCAAGCGAGATGAGTACGAGTAGGAGCAAACCACCGGCAATATTGCCGATCGTCCAGCTTTCAGCGGTCCTGGTCACGACTGCGTACACGCGCGTGGCAGAATAGCCGGGAGAGGAAGGCAGCCGTTGGCACACATCACCTGCAGCAACTGCGGAGAGGTCTTCGAGGATCAGGAGTTCTGCCCCCAGTGCGGACAGTGGGTCGGGCCACTCCCGGAGTCCAGGTACGAGGAGTTCGCGCTGGATGGGCAGGCGTCAGAGGAACCCCTACCTTCTTCTCCCCCCTCGCGGCAGGAGACTCTGGTGTGCCCATCCTGCGGCGCGGCCAATCCGTCCACGAACCGGCATTGTGAACAGTGCGGCGCCCGTCTCAGTCAGGGCCCTCTCCCAGTCGCTCCCCAGCCGATCATTCGGACCACCGCCGGTGCGCGCGCCCTCGTGATCATCCTCGGAACCATTGCAGTCGTCGCGTTGCTTGCCTTCATCGTCAACTCGATCTTCGGCGGCAAGGGCGGGACCGTGGCACAGTCGACAACCACCATCAGCTCCTCGACGACGCTTCCGGTGGCGGTGGAGATACCCGTGATCACCGAGATGTGTTCGAGCGAGCTGAACGACAAGTTCTCGTGTGCGAAGCTCTTTGATGACGACCCCGAGACGTACTGGAACGACGCGTCGGCGAAAGGAGTTGGCGCTGCCATCACCGTGACGTTCCCCCAGGCCTACAAGCTCAACCAGATCATCTTCACGAACGTGGCGGACGACACCAAGTTCAAGATGAACTACAAGGTGAAGGGCTACGAGATCACCCTCGATGACGCTCCCGGCGCGCCCGTTATCGGTTCACTCGACGACAACAACACCCGCAACCAGGTGGTGTCTCTCGACAGCCTGGCCACCACTCAGGTCACGATCACGATCACGTCGACGTACCCGTCCGTGTCTGTTGACGGCGCGACGCCCTACAACGAGTTGGCGCTCGCAGGGATCCAGTTCATCGGCCGTCCGGCAGGCTAAGGCTCGCTTCGCGAGCAGTCCTCGGTTCTGGGTTTTCGGTTCTCGGTAG
>CAZQMF010000036.1:0-17358 GCA_964594235.1 uncultured Acidimicrobiia bacterium | reverse complement strand
GTCGAGTGACCTGCAGCTCGAGGTGATCAACACCGGTTCTGCTCCACTCGACAACGTGCAACTCCAGGCGACACCGCCGTCCGGCTGGAAGACCGCCTTCACACCCGAGATCATTCCCGAGATCGCCCCCGGCGACTCGGCGGCCGTGACACTGACCATGACCCCCTCAACCGATGCGGTGGCCGGCGACTACCGGGTGTCGTTGTCGTCGCAGACCGACCAGGCACAGGATTCGATCGAGCTTCGCGCCACCGTCAAGACATCAGCGGCATGGGGGCTGATCGGTGTGGGGCTGATCGTCCTGGTCTTCGCCGGTCTCAGCATCATCTTCCGGCGTTTCGGGAGGAGGTGACCCGTTGTCGACCGCTCTTCGCACCAAGAATCTGACGAAGGTCTACGGTGACCGCACGGTCGTCGATCACCTGGATCTCGACATCGAGGAGGGAACGATCTTCGGGCTCCTCGGACCCAACGGGGCGGGCAAGACCACCACGATCCTCATGATCCTCGGTCTGAGCGAACCGACCTCCGGTACGGCGCGGGTACTGGGCCTCGATCCGGTGCGAGCCCCTCTCGAGGTGAAGCGGGTCGTCGGCTACATGCCCGACAGTGTGGGCTTCTACGAGTCTCTCACCGGACGCCAGAACCTCCGGTACACCGCTCAACTCAACCGGATTCCCACGGAGCAGGCCACCGAGCGCATCCACGCACTCCTCGAACGGGTCGGGCTGACAGATGCAGCCGATGACCCCGTCGGCACCTACTCGCGTGGGATGCGTCAACGATTGGGCATCGCCGACACCCTCGTCAAAGAGCCGAGGATCGCGATCCTCGATGAGCCGACCATGGCGATCGACCCCGAGGGAGTCACCGAGATGCAGGCGCTCATCCGATCCCTCGCCGACGACCACGGCGTCACGGTCCTCGTAGCCAGCCACCTCCTCTATCAGCTCCAGTCGATCTGCGACCGTGTCGGGATCTTCGTGAAAGGCAAGCTCGTAGCGGAAGGCACGACTGCCCAGCTCGCCAAGTCTCTGGGATCGACATCGACGCTTTACGAGGTCGGGGTCGGAGCCGATCCGGAGCAGGTCATGCAGGTGCTCTCCGCGATCCCGGCTGTGGCCTCGGTGGCAGCGACGGGACGCACCCACAGCTACAGGGTCGCGGTCGAAGCCGGCAAGGCCCCGGCCATCATCAGCACGCTGGTATCCGCGGACCTGCCGATCCTCCACTTCCGCCCCATGGGCGAGGACCTGGATGAGATCTACCACAGCTACTTCTCGGAGGCCGTATGACCACCACATTCTCCACATCCCCGATCAAGACGAGAGGTGGGTGGCGGATCATCGCCCGCAAGGAGTTCGCAGACCATCTCCTCTCCGCCCGTTTCACGGTTCTGCTCGTGATCCTCGCCATTGCTGCAGTGGGCTCTGTGTACGCGGCAGCTTCCGGCATTCGCGGCGTCGCGGAGCAGGCAGCGGGTTCCCCCGCCCTGTTCCTCAGACTGTTCACGATCAGCGCCAATCCGGTCCCGTTCTCGTTCGTGAACTTCGTCGCGTTCCTGGCGCCGCTCCTCGGCATCGCGTTCGGGTTCGACGCGGTGAACGGCGAACGGAGCCAGGGCACCCTTTCCCGCCTCGTGGCCCAGCCGATCCACCGAGACGATGTGATCAACGGGAAGTTTGCGGCCGGGTTGGGCGTCATCGCCCTCATGCTGACCGCTCTGACCGCGGTCGTCGCCGGTCTGGGGATCGTCGCGCTCGGCATCGTGCCTTCGGCAGCGGAGGTGCTCCGGGTCCTGCTCTGGCTCGTTGCGGCAGTCGTGTACGTGGGTTTCTGGCTGGCGCTCGCGACGCTCGCCTCCGTGAGGCTCCGCAGGGCATCGACGTCATCGCTCGTATCGATCGCCGTGTGGTTGGTACTGGCGCTCTTCGCGTCGCTCCTCTTCCAACTCATCGCCGGCGTGCTTGCTCCAGCCCCGTCCGACGCGACACCTGAGCAGGTTCTCCACAACGCCCAGACAGAACTCGCGGTGTCTCGTGTGTCCCCCGTGACCCTGTACGACGAGGCGACGGCGGCGCTGCTCGACCCGGAGGTGCGCAGCGTGGGGATCGTGACGTACGGCCAGCTCGACAGGGCGGTCACCTCCGACTTGCCCTTCGGGCAAAGTGTGCTGCTGGTGTGGCCACAGCTCGTCGGTCTCCTGGCGCTGACCGTCCTGTGCTTCGCGTTTGCCTACGTCGGCTTCATGCGACAGGAAATCAGAGCCTGAGCCATCGTGCCCGAACCCTGGACCCGCAGGATCACACGGTCGCGCTCTCGGCCTCGTGGCGGACCATCTCGGATTCGTCGAGGAACGCCGTCAGGGCAATCACGATGGCCGTCAGCGCGATGAACACCAGCATCGACGCTGCCATCGAGCCCGTCACGCTCGACTTGAACGCGTCCATTCCCAGGATGAACAGGATGCCGGATACCTGTCCTGCCATCAAGATGATCCCCTGCGATGTCGACTCGGGGGCCGGGTAGCTGATCTCGGCGCTGTACTGGAAGCCGATCGGATAGGCGCTCATCAGGAAGAAACCGAAGACGAAGCTCGACATCAGCAGCAACGGGAACGTTTCGGCGAACGCCAACCCGACGAGCCCAGGTGCCATGCCGGCAACGGCCACGACGAGGAACGGCTTGCGCCGCCGGGACCGGTCCGAGAGCACCGGCAGGATCCCCGCACCGAGAATGCCGCCGACGACCATCATGGCGCCAATGATGCCTGCCTCTTCCGGCCCGAAGCCGCGAGGATTCACAATCTGCTCGATCCACGTGCTGATCGCGTTGAACATGCCCAGACCCACGAAGAAGAGCAGCAGCAGAATCTGCATGTCTCGCTGCTTGAGGATGTGGCGCAGCCCTTCGAAGACCTTGAATCGCTCGTCCTGATCGGTCGAGCTCGGCGCCGTCGGCGGCCGCTCCCGAATGAACACGAGTGACGCCACCGCACCGACGACCGAAACCACGCCGTACCAGACGAGCATGCCGGACATGCCGGCACTCGACACCACGAACGGGGTGGCGGCCATCGCGACGATGATCCCTACGAACTGGGCCAGAGACGGCAACGCCGCCGCCGTGGCCCGCTCCGTGATCGGGAACCACCGTGCCCCAACCTTGGTGATGGCGTTCATCACGAACGGCTGCCCGACGGCGAGTCCTATCTGGGAGATCAGCACCAGGGTGTAGTCAGACGCCCACAGGCCCCTCGCCATCGCGAAGACACCCGTGAGAACCGCGCCGATTCCCACTCCTACCCGCACCCCGTAGGTATCGATGACGTATGAGGCGGGGATCGACACCACGACGAACACGATCATGAACACCATCGAGAGCAGGCCGATTTGGAGTTCAGATACCCGGTAGAAGGATGCGGCGTCGCCCGTGACGGCCGCGAATGTGATCCAGTTCATCTGGACGAGTGCGTTCAGGATCGAGAACACCCCGAGCACGACCCACCGGTACCCGTACAGCCTGATCCTCACCGATTCGGTCATCCGTGCCTTCCTCTCAACCCTTTCCGACTCGACACACCCATGGTCGCGTTACCATTTCAGGGCTCATGTCGGGTACCCCATTCCGCAATGTCGCGCTGATCGCGCACGTCGACCATGGCAAAACCACGTTGGTCGATGCACTGCTGTCCGCCACCGGCGTGTTCTCGGCCCACCAAGCGCGCGTCGACCGCATCCTCGACTCGAGCGATCAGGAACGGGAGCGCGGGATCACGATCCTCGCCAAGGCGGCGTCGGTCGAGTGGAAGGGGATCCGAATCAACCTCGTCGACACGCCCGGACACGCGGACTTCGGGGGCGAGGTAGAGCGCGCCCTCGCCCTCGTCGACGGCGTCCTGCTGCTTGTGGACGCGGCAGAGGGTCCGATGCCACAAACCCGCTACGTCCTCACCAAGGCACTCGCCAGGCATCTCCCTGCCGTCGTCGTCATCAACAAGGTCGACCGTGACGACGCGAGAATCGAGCAGGTGGTCGACGACGTCTACGAGCTGTTCTTCGACCTGGACGCGTCCGATGAGCACATCGAATTCCCGATCATCTCCTCTATCGCCCGCAAGGGTCGCGCGATGGTAGGGATCGGCATACCGACCGACGACGCGGATCTCTCCCCGCTCCTCGATGCCATCGTCGACACGATCCCGGCGGCGTCCGGCGATCCCTCCGCCCCGGTGCAGGCACTCGTCACGAACCTGGACGCATCCGACTATCTCGGGCGGCTCGCCATCGGTCGCGTCGTCGAGGGAACACTCCGCAGCGGTGATCAGGTGGCCCTCTGCCGCGCCGACGGAAGCGTCTTGACACGGCGACTCACCCAGCTCATGGGATTCGAGGGCCTCGGCCGGGTGGAAGTGCCGGAGCGAGTTGCAGGCGATCTGTTCCTGATCTCGGGATTTCCCGAGGTGGAGATCGGGGACACCCTGGCGGACACGGCCGACCCCCGGCCTCTTCCCCGCCTGATCGTCGACGAGCCGGTGCTGAAGATGACGTTCGGCGTCAACACATCACCTCTTGCCGGCACGGAAGGTCGGTTTGTCACGTCGAGACAGATCCGTGACCGGCTCGAACGCGAGGTGCTCGGCAACGTGTCGATCAGAATCGGCGACACCCCCACGCCCGAGGTCATCGAGGTGGCCGGCCGTGGAGAGCTCCAACTCGCCGTGCTCATAGAAGCCATGCGTCGCGAAGGCTTCGAGCTCCAGGTGAGCAGACCGGAGGTGATCGTTCGAGACATCGACGGCGTAATGTGCGAACCCGTCGAGGAGGCAACCATCGACGTACCCGACGAGCACGTGGGCACGGTCACCCAGGCGGTCGCACCCAGAAAGGGGACGATCGCCGGCCTCGAACCGGGAGAGACCGGCAGAACGGTCGTCACGATCTCGGCGCCGGCGCGTGGGCTCATCGGACTGCGGTCACTGCTCATGACCGCGACACGAGGAACGGCCCTCGTCCACCAGCAGCACGCCGGATGGATCCCATGGGCAGGCGATCTCCCCGCTCGCCAAGGTGGCGCCATGATCTCCGATCGGGCCGGCACCTCCACCGGATACGCCCTCGACAACCTCCAGAAGAGAGGCACCCTCTTCATCGGCCCCGGCGAACAGGTCTACGCCGGGATGGTCATCGGGGAGAACTCGCGCACGGCAGACATGCCATGCAATCCCGCGAAGCCGAAGCAGCTCACCAACATCCGCACCCACGCCGCGGACGAGGCAATCAAGCTGAAGCCCGCCCGAACCATGACGCTGGAGCGGGCCATCGAGTGGATCGGCGACGACGAGCTGGTCGAGGTGACTCCGACGGCGATCCGTATCAGAAAGCGCAACACCCGGACCCGCTAGGTCTCAGGCGAACGAGAACAGCACCTTCACGATTCCCTCCTCACGCGCGGCGAATCGTCGGTACATGTCCGGACCGTGCTCGATCGGAACCTGCGGATGCGTCACGATCACGTCGGTCGGAAGCGTGATCCTGTCGATGTCGAAACGGCCGAGCACGGATCGAACCGGAGCTCGTCCTGCGACGATCGTCGCGTTCTTGTCGTAGGCATCCACGGGCGTGAAGGCGAACCGGTCGGTTGTCGGCACCGCGATGATCGACAAGATCCCGCCCGCCTGAAGAAGTCGGAATGCGAGCGCCTGTCCTGGCAACGCCCCGGTTGCATCGACAACCGACGGGAATCCGATGTTCATGATCTCCCCGGCCACGATCTCCGCGGCCGATGGGTCGGCGACATGTGCGCCGAGTTGCGCGGCCCGCCCGCGTCGATCGGCAACGGGGTCGACAGCGAGGACAGGGCCGGCACCCACCATCAGGGCCGCGGCAACAGAATTCAATCCGACGGAGCCAAGGCCGACGACCGCGACAGGGCGATCCGGTCGGGCACCCGCCTGCTTCACGGCGTACCAGCCCGTGGGGAAGTTGTCGGCCAGCAACAGAGCCGCGCTGTCTGAGAGACCATCGGGGACACCAATGAGTGTGCCATCGGCGAGGGGAACGCGAACCAGTTCGGCCTGCCCGCCTTGAAGGGCCGGTCTCGACGCATTCGTAGGGTCGCCATACCCGAACAGCTCACCTCGTTCGCAACGAGCACTCAAGCCACGCACGCACGCATCGCACGTGCCGCAACTGGTCGTGAACGGCACGATGACCCGCTGACCGACAGCGAACCTCTCCACCTCGCCACCGGCCGCGGCGACACTCCCGACGGCTTCGTGCCCAGGAATCACACCGAAACGAACGGGCTCTCTCCCCAGATACGGGTGAAGGTCCGATCCGCAGAGCCCGGCACGAGACACTCGAACGATCACGTCCGTGTCGGCCTCGATCGTCGGCTCGGGAAGGTCGTCTCGAAACGTGATCATCTCGACTCCGTCGAGTGTGAGACCCCGCATGCCGCCACGCTAGCGGAGCACCCCTCCCGAACCCTGGGTTCGCCATGCCACCCGGCGCCTCGTTCCCCTAGCATCGATCCTCGTGGATCGCATCGCACGAGTTCTCGTTGCTCACTCTCGACGCGTCATCGCCGTCACAGCCATCATCTCGCTGGTCGCAGTGGCGATGCTGTTCCGACTCAAGGTCAATGCGGACGTCACCCAGTTCCTCACTTCGGGAAACGACCGAGGCGAGGCGTGGCTGGCGCTCCAGGACAAGTACGACACCGCCGACCCGATCAACATCCTCGTCACGTTCCCAGAGGGTGAGACGATCACCGACAAACAGGCGTTGGTAGCGCTCGTCGAGCTACGGGATCGGCTCGCCGCAGTCGACGGTATCTCCCAAGTCGGTTCGATCATCCCGGACGTCAACCCGATCACCGGCGCCCCGATCACGGCGCAGATGATCGAAGCACTTCCCGACGCGATGATCGGTACGTTCCTCGCTCAGAACCCGGTGGCCGGCCTGCTGGTGAGCGATGACGGCACCCACACACTCATGGTGGCCGTGCCTTCCTCGAATCCCGTGAAGGTGGCTCGTGCAGTCACCGACGTCGAGCCACCGGATGGCGTGACCCTCGACTTCTCCGGTAATCCGGTCATCTTCGCGACGGTTCTCGACATGATCGGCTGGTTCTTGCTCGTCATTCCCCCGTCGGTCATCCTCCTGCTTCTGCTCACGTTCTTCGCCAACATCGGCGACCGGCGTCTTACGGCCCTGTCGATCGTGCCCGCTCTGCTCGGAGCACTCTGGACCTTCGGCCTCATCTTCGGGCTCGGCCGCCAGGTCGACATCGTGTCCATCCTCGTGCCGATCTTCGTCATCGTGATGGGGTCGGCAGATGGCCTGCACTTCGTCACCCACTTCCAAGATGCCTCAGAACGAACGGAGGACCGCGTCGAGCGTGTCACCTCCACCCTCCGACAGGTAGGCATTCCGATGATCCTGACATCCATCAGTACGGGTGCGGGCTTCCTGTCGCTGCTCGTCACCAACGTGCAACCCATCGAAGAACTCGGGCTCTTCACCGCGATCGGCATCGGCTTCGCAGGAGTGATCTCGTTCTTCTTCCTGCCGGCGCTGCTGTCACGTCTCGAGATCCACCACCGGGATCATGCGGTACTCCTCGGTCCTCGAGTCACTTCGGTGATCAAGGCCCTCGCCCGGCCCCGTTGGGTCGCGGCCGTGCTCTCGATCGGGCTGATCGCGTTTGCGGCCGTGTTCATTCCACGCTTGCACGTCGACTCGGACCAGCTCTTCTTCATCAAACAGAACCACCCCCTGCGCCAGAGCTTCAATCTCACCGCCCAGGTGTTCGGGGGAGCGACACCCCTTATCGGCGAGTTCGTCTACGACCCCGGAGCCGGATCGAGCCAGCTGAGCAATCTGGCTGCCGTGGAGCGCGAGATGGAACGGCTCCCGGGAATCCGCACCGTATTCTCGGCCGCCGACCTCGTCGATGAGGTTCCCGCGAACCAACTCGATGCGGTCCTGAACGGCTCCACGTCACTTCCTCTCGGCACGATGGCGTCGAGTGACGGCCTCCGGTTCATCGTGTTCCCAGGTCCGTTCACGACCGACGAGCTGCGGGGCTGGATGGCGTTCGCCAACGAGCATCCCGAGATCCGAGTCCTGACCGGCATGCCCGTTTTGTGGGATGAGATCGCTCGCCTCGTGCTGCGTGCCCAGATCGGATCGCTCATCGCCGCGTTCGTCCTCGTCTTCCTGATGCTGCTGGTCGCGTACCGGAAGGTTCACCAGACGCTCGTCGCGCTCGCACCGCTCGTGCTGACGACCGGCACACTGCTTGGTTTCATTGCTGCGTCCGGAATCCAACTCAACCTCGTGACGGCGATCGCCTCGTCCATCGTGATCGGGGTAGGTATCGACTACTCCATCCACTTCGTCGCCGCAATCGACTACGCGAGACCGGCCGGTCCTGGCTACGTCCTCCGTGCGATCGACAGCGCGGGTAGACCGATCGTGGCCAATGCGCTCGGCATCGCGATCGCCTTGAGCGCGCTGTGGCTGTCACCTCTGAAGATCCACCCTGAGATCTCAATGATCATGTGGGTATCGATGACCACCGCGGCCCTGACGGCGCTGATCGTCATACCGGCTCTTCTCCCCAAAGAGGGGATGCGAGAACCGACTGCCACGTGAACTTCGGACTGAGGCATCGCAACAGCTGGACGACGCGCGAGGGGAGCGCCCGACGGTTCAGACGGCTTCCACCTCGGCGTGACGCTCGCTGACCGCGACCGGATCGGCGATTACTTCGGAGTGCACCAGTTCGGCGGCGCCGATCAGTGCGGCATCGGCGCCCAGCCCGCTACGTTCGAACGTGACCATCGCTCCGGGAGCGTCCAGTGCCGTTCGTCGGGCGGCCGCCACTACCGACTCCTCGAGAAACGGGTAGAGGCGGTCGTAGAGGCCACCGAGAACAACGATGTCAGGATTGAAGATGTTGATCAGGTTGCCGATGCCCAACCCGAGCCAGCGTCCCACCTCCGCGATCGCCCGCAGCGCGGCAGGGTCCCCACGAGCGGCACGCTCGGCGACCGAGTTGACCACACTCAGCCCGGTCGCCCGGTTCGTACCTCCGACATGACGCAGTAGGGCAACCTCGCCGGCTTCGGTCTCCCAGCAGCCCGTCCCACCGCAACGGCAGCTTCGGCCAGCTGGGTTGATGACGGCATGCCCCGCCTCTCCCCCATAGCCGGCGGAGCCGAGCAGCGGCATCCCGTCGATGACGATCCCGGCGCCGATTCCGACCTCGCCCGAGACGTAGATCAGGTGACCGCTCCGAGGATGAGCTCCGCGACGATACTCCCCAAGGGCGCCAAGATCTGCCTCGTTTGCGACTCGTATCGGAACCGCGACTTCGAGCCGCTCGCCCAGCAGCTCGGCGATGGGAACGTCACGCCACCCCATGTTCGGAGCCAGGTGGACAAAGCCGTCGGAACGTCGCGTGATCCCCGCGACCGCCACCCCGACGCCGACTAGAACGTGGTCGGCGGGCAACGACCCGAGCAGCGGCCCGGCCAGATTGGTGAGGTCGTCTACGGTCTGCTGCGGCGAGAAGCGCTGCCGCGGGCGGGCCACCCGCACTTGATTGTAGATGTGACCGCCCAACCCGATGGTGCCGACCGCGATCGAGTCCACCGATAGCTCCGCCGCGAGCGCGACCGCACCTTGCGGCCTGGGCCTGACGATCGTCGATGGCCGACCCGGGCCGGCGATCACGACCCCCGACCCCTCCTCGGCATATCCCAACCCGCTCAGTATCCCGATCAGCTCAGCGATCGTCGACCGGTTGAGCCCGGTCATCTCGGTGAGCTGCGAACGCGATGCCGGCCCCAGCAGATGAAGCCGCTCGAGCACCGCGGCGAGATTGTGGCGACGGAGCTCATCGGCCGCCACGCCGCGACCCTTCCCATGCCCACCAGAACTGTCGTTTGCCCTTGTCAATTCCCCGCCTCGGATCGATTTGTTGGACTACCCAACTATATATGGCGGCGGACCGCCAAATCAACGCCCCGGATCATCCAGATGCCCAGTGGCTAGCCGGATTCCGCTGGCCCGAAATCCATCCCGGTGTTCCCCAAAACGCCACGTAGGGACGTTTGTTGCATGATCGAACATATGGAGCGTATGCTTTGGACTGCAGGGGATGCAAGCCCACGGGGACGATGGACTCCAGGCGAACGCGATCCCCGCCCAGAGACTGGCGCCCAACAGGGGCACCAAGTTTGAGGAGGAGGACACGAATTGTCACTACGTAAGACGGTTCTAGTACTGGCAGTGTTTGCAATGATCGCCGCGGCCTGCGGCGGAGGCACTGCGGAGACGACGACCACGGCCGGGCAGGCGACAACGACTGTCACCAGCGGCCAACTGATTGTCGGCGTCTCGTGGAACAACTACAACGAAGAACGGTGGGCGAAATGGGATGAGCCCGCGATCAAGGCTGCGCTCGATGCGGCCGGAGCAAAATACATCTCAACAGACGCCGGCTCTTCTGCCGACAAGCAGCTCAACGACGTCGACAACCTGATCTCACAGGGTGCCAACGCTTTGATCATCCTTGCCCAGGACGGCACGGCCATCCTGCCTGCGGTGCAGAGTGCTATCGACCAGGGGATCCCAGTCATCGCCTACGACCGGCTGATCGAGGACCCTGACGCCCTCTACATCACCTTCGACAACGTCGGGGTGGGCAAGCTGATGGCTCAGGTCATCTACGGTCTGGTTCCCACCGGCGTGTACGCCGTTATCAAGGGCAACCAAGCAGACGCCAACGCGGACTTCCTCCGTGAAGGCTTCACCCAGGTCATCGGCGACGCCGTTACCTCCGGTGACATCACGATCTGCTGTGAGACGTACACCGACAACTGGGATCCGGCGAAGGCACAGACCGAGATGGAGCAGTTCCTGACGCAGGAGAACAACAAGATCGACGCGGTGCTGTCTGAGAACGACGGCATGGCCACCGGTGTGGTTGCTGCTCTCGAGGCGCAGGGTCTCGCCGGCCAGATCCCGGTTTCGGGTCAGGACGGCGACCAGACCGCACTCAACCGGATCGCACTCGGCACGCAGTCCGTGTCGGTGTGGAAGGACGCGCGAGAGCTGGGCAAGGCCGCCGGTGAGGCTGCCGTCCAGCTGGCCCAGGGCAAGGCCTTGAAGGACGTGTCGGGCGTCGTGCAATTCGCGTCGCCAGGCGGCAACGACCTGACCTCGATCTTGCTGACACCTATCGCGATCACCAAGGACAACCTGAACGTGGTCGTCGATGCCGGCTGGATCGACCAGGCAACCCTCTGTCAGGGCGTTGCTTCGGGCACGGTCGACGTTTGCCCGTGAGCCGCAGAGGCTGAACGACATGACCAGATGCGCCGCGCTCGCACTACAGCGGGCGCGGCGCGCGTCTCTCCTACCCTGTGATCGGAATGAGCGTCACTGAAACCACCCCACCCGTCACACCCCAGTCGGCCGAGGGGCCGCAACGCTCCTCTTTCCGCAACATCCTGCGAGTCGCCGAGATCGACAGCCGCCTCCTCGGCATGCTCGGCGCTCTCGCCATCATCTGGATCGTTTTCCATATCCTCTCGGGTGGGACGTTCCTGACGGCACGCAACCTGTGGAACCTCTCCGTTCAGACTGCCGTCGTCGCCATCATGGCCACGGGGATGGTGATGGTCATCGTCTCTCGCAACATCGACCTGTCGGTGGGCTCGATGCTGGGAATGCTCGGCATGACCATGGCGGTCGTGCAGACCGAAGTCCTGCCCAAATGGCTGGGTCTCGGCCACTGGGCGATCTTCCCGCTCACGCTCATCTTCGGTCTCGTTCTCGGCGCCTTGGTCGGGGGTCTCCAGGGGGTCGCCGTCGCCTACGTCCGAGTGCCTTCCTTCATCGTCACCCTGGGTGGCTACCTGGTGTGGCGGGGCGCCGCCTGGGCCCTGTCGAGGGGTCGCACCATCGCCCCGATGGATCGAACCTTTCAGCTCCTCGGCGGCGGCTCCCGCGGTGCCATCGGCGAGACGTGGACGTGGATCGTTGCTGCCGTCCTGTGCCTAGGAATAATCTTCCTGATGTGGAACGCCCGGCGGCAGCGGATCAAGTTCGGCTTCCGGCTCCGGCCCAAGTGGGCTGAGATCGGCATCGGCGTTATCAGCTGCGCCGCGGTGCTGGGCACCGTGTTCGTGCTCAACCGTTACTACCTGCCCGAGAACCTGGCCAAGCGATACGCCATCGAACATGGGATCGCCTACCCGCCGGGTGGATTGCAGATCCCACTCGGTCTGGCCAATCCGGTGCTGATCGTCCTCGGTGTGGCGATGGTGATGACATTCGTCGCCACCCGCCGCAAGTTCGGCCGCTACGTGTTCGCCATCGGCGGCAACCCCGAGGCCGCCGAGCTGGGCGGCATCAACACCCGACGCACCCTCGTCAAGACCTTCGTCCTGATGGGTATTCTCGTCGCCATAGCGGCCGCCGTCTCCATCGGGCGCCTCAACGCCGCCACCAGCGGTTTGGGAACTCTGAGCGAGTTGTACGTGATCGCCGCCGCCGTCATCGGTGGCACCTCGCTGCTCGGCGGCATCGGCACCATCCCGGGGGCGGTCCTCGGAGCGCTCGTCACGCAGTCGCTACAGTCGGGCATGGTGCTGATGGGGATCGAGTCTGCATACCAGCAGATCGTCATAGGCATCGTCCTCGTCATCGCCGTGGCCATCGACTCGGTCTTCCGAAAGAGGGCGACGACATGAACAGCACGATGAGAGACCGACCACCGCTCGTCGAGTTGCGACACATCCGAGTCGCGTTCGGCGGCGTCCACGCCGTCGACGACGTCACCGTCGACCTCTATCCGGGCGAGGTCGTCGCACTGGTCGGCGGCAACGGCGCCGGCAAGACCACGCTCATCAAGACCCTGTCCGGGGCGCATCGCGCCGATTCGGGCGAGATCCTCATCGACGGGCAACAGGTGCACATCATGGGCCCCCGCGACGCCAAGGCGCTCGGAGTGGAGACCATCTACCAGACGCTGGCGCTCGCCGACAACATCGACGCACCGGGCAACATGTTCCTCGGCCGCGAGCTGGTCAGCCGCTGGAAGACGCTCGACTACTCGGCGATGGAGGACGCCACCCGCAGGGTGATGGGGCGCCTCAATCCCAAGTTTCTCAACTTCAAGGACCCAGTCGCCTCCCTCTCCGGTGGCCAGCGCCAATCGGTGGCAATCGCAAAAGCCGTGCACTTCAACGCCCGGATCCTGATCATGGACGAGCCGACCGCGTCGCTGGGACCGGCCGAGACCGCCCAAGTTGGCGAGCTGGTCAAGCAGCTGAAAGCGGAGGGAATCGGGATCTTCCTCATCAGCCACGACATCCACGACGTGTTCGACCTTGCGGACCGGATCAGCGTGATGGCGACGGGCCAGCTCGTCGGCACCGTCAACAAGAGCGACGTGACCATGGACGAGGTCTTGGCGATGATCATCATGGGCAAGCGGGCGGATGAGGTGACCCCGACGGATCTCGAGCACCTGCACGAGTAGCTCGTCGCGGGAATCGAGCACATGCGTCTACCAGCAGCGGACTTCAGGATGAAGCGTCGCGAGAGCCGGTCGAGGACCTAGCCTCTCACCGTGACCAGGCTCGGATCGAACTACTGGAAGCTGTGGACGGCGAGTGCCGTCTCGAACTTCGGTGACGGCGTCTCGACGATCGCGTACCCGTGGTTGGCGTCGGCGATCACCCGCAATCCGGTGCAGATCTCGTTGATCGCAGTCGCGACAAGGCTCCCCTGGCTGATCTTCGCACTCCCCGCAGGGGTGGTCACCGACCGGGTCGACCGACGCAAGATCATGGTCGCCATGGACACGTTCCGGTTCGCTCTCACTATCGCAGTCGCGTTGGTCGTTCTCGCCGGCGGGGACGTGCTCGCCTCTCCCGACGCGATCGCCGCGGGAACCGCCTCGCCCCCGGCTCACCAGGCCGCGTGGCTCGCTCTCCTGTACGTGACCGCGCTCGCGTTCGGATTCGCCGAGGTGCTGCGCGACAACGCGGCCCAGACGATCATGCCTGCCGTCGTCGACTCGGAGAATCTCGAACGGGCCAACGGCCGCCTGTGGGGGGCGGAGATGGTCATGAACTCTCTCGCGGGGCCACCTCTGGGCGGTCTCCTGATAGCGATCGCCTTCTCGCTCCCCTTCTTCGTGGACGCCGGCACGTTCGCGTTCTCGGCCGTCGGGCTGATCCTCATCACCGGTACGTTTCGTTCGACCGCTGCGGCAACAGGCAAGGTCGCCTGGCGGAACGAGATCGCCGAGGGAGTCCGGTGGCTGTGGCGGCACCGTCTTCTTCGATCGCTGGCGATCATTCTCGGAGTGATGAACGCCATGTTCTCGATGGCGCTCGCCACCTACGTTCTCTTCGTGCAAGAGATCCTGCACCTCGACGCCGCCAAGTTCGGCCTGTTGCTGACCGCCGGAGCAATCGGTGGTGCCATCGGGAGCATCGTCGCCCCAAGAGTCAGCAAGGCGATCGGGTCGGGGACCTCGCTGTTTCTCACCCTGGTGGGATCCGGTCTGACCCTCGCCGTCACAGGCCTGGTTTCTGCTGCTGCGATCGTGTGGGCGATGTTCCTCATCGGTAGCTTCCTCGCGGTGCTCTGGAACGTGATCACCGTCTCCCTTCGACAGGCGATCATCCCGGAGCATCTCCTCGGGAGGGTCAACAGCGTGTACCGGTTCTTCGCGTGGGGGATGATCCCAATCGGATCGTTCCTTGGAGGCATCGTGGTCGACGTGGTGACGCGCCTGAGTTCGAGGGATCTTGGTCTTCGGATGCCATTTCTGTTGGGAGCAGCCGTCTACATGGTCCTATTCGTGTTCGCGCTGCCGCGGCTCACCACCGCCAAGATCGAGCAGGCACGCGCCGACGCGGAGGCCAGCTAGTTGGACTCCTCGTCGTCGACCGGCTGGTCTTCGCCGCCGGACGGCCGGTCGTCCTCATCCTCTGACGAATCCTCGCCTCGCCGGTAGTGTCCTCGGGCCCGATCCCTCCCATCCGCAGCCCAGAAGGCCAGGAGGGCGAGCGCCAAGGCGGCGAGGGCGAGCGCCCCCCACCCCCACCGAAGCGTCCGCTGCGAGTAGCTGTCATCGGCCGGCGCCGTGGTCCCGGAACCCTCGACGCCGATCAGAACGGGATCAACACCGAGTGTTGCGAGGGTGATCGGATCTGACAGGTCGGCGGAGTCGTCCGGCCTGATGGCCTCGAACACGACGACGAAATTCATTGCATCGGTGACAGCGGTGCCGCTCCACTCGCCACCGCCCTGAGGGGCGAGACTCGTGGTGAATTGGTCACCTCCTATATCGACGATGTGCGCGATGACCGCATTGGTATCGCCCCCGACCTGAACGGTGAAGGTGACGTTCAGCTTGCCATCGGCCGCCGGAGTCGCCGTGGCATCGGCCTCCCCGAACGCGCCACCGAGGACGGCCGCGAGCACCAATACGATCGACAGCAGACCGGACATGATGTCAGCGTACAGTCGTCAGTCATCAGTCATCAGTCATCAGTAAGGCCGCTGCCTGGAACAGTGTGAGACCTCTGGGCGACCCTCCTGCCGGAAATCGAGAACCGAGAAGGGGCCTGCGAAGCGGGCCTGGGTATCCTTCCGCCATGGTTTGCGTCGTCGGCACCACTGCCATCGGGACCGTCAATGGTGACCTGACCCGGCAAAACGTCGACGCGATCGTCAACGCCGCGAACGAGCACCTGGCGCATGGTGGCGGAGTCGCAGCCGCGATCGTCAGGGCAGGCGGCCGGATCGTGCAGGACGAATCCGACGCGTGGGTGCAATCACACGGCCCGGTCGGACAGGGAGAGGCGGCAGTGACGTCGGCGGGCGTGATGCCTGCCGACTACGTGATCCACGTCGTCGGGCCCCGCTACCGGACGGGACAGGACAACGAGGCGCTCCTTCGCGCCGCGGTTCGAGCGGCGCTCGATGCGGCAGTCGACATCGGTGCGCGGTCGATCGCATTTCCCGCGATCTCGGCAGGAATCTTCGGGTACCCGCGGGCCGAAGCGACCGCCGTCATCGCATTTCAGGTCGTCGACTGGGTCGACCGGCACGGGGATGCCATGGACGAGATCCGTCTCGTCGGGTACGACCAGGGGACGACGGCCGACTTCGAGAAGGGGCTGACACTGGTCGTCGGGTAGGGACGGTCGGCTAGCGTGAGCACAAGATTTCGTGACGAGGTGACGTTGAGCGATGTTGTGATCGTTGGCGGCGGAGTAATGGGGTCCGCCACCGCCTACCACCTGCTCGCTCGCGACTCGTCGTTGTCCGTGACGGTGGTCGAGAAGGATCCCACCTACCGCTACTCCTCAACGTTGCTGTCCGACGGCAACGTTCGCGTCCAGTTCAATCTGGAGGAGAACATCCGCATCTCCCTCTACGGGATGGAGGTGCTCGAGCATTTCGCGGACACGATGGAAGTCAACGGTGTGCACCCCGAAGTGTCGATGCGACGGCAAGGAAACCTGTTCCTCGTCGAAGAGGCGGGGCGTCACGCGGCAGAGACCGGGCTGGCGCTGCAACGTTCACTAGGTGGTGATGTCGAATGGCTCGACGCCGACGAGATCGCCGCCGCCTATCCACCGTACGCGAACGACCGTATCGTCGGCGGCACGCTAGGGCGTTTCGACGGCAGCGTCGACCCGAACGCCGTTCTCCATGGCTACCGACGCAAGGCAGTCAGCCTCGGGGCCACCTATGTGACCGGTGAGGCCGTGGTACTGCTCAACGACAGCACTCGGGTCACGGGCGTGAGGCTCGCGTCTGGCGAGACGATCTCCGCTGATGTGGTGGTGAACGCGACGGGTGCCTGGGCCAAGGACTTCCTTGCGACTGGCGCGGTCGATCTTCCAGTCCTGCCGGTGATGCGGACAGTGTTCGTGGTGGAGACCCCGCTGTCAACCGCCGGGATGCCAAGCGGCTTCCTGTCATCGGGTGTCTACCTGATCCCCGAGTCGGCACACACGTGGCTGGTCGGGTGGTCGCTGCCCGACGATCCCGTCGGGTTCGACTTCACCGTCCACCGCGACCGTTTCTACGATCGCTACTGGCCGGCGCTCGTCGAGGACCTCCCCGCGTTCGATCGACTGAGGGTGGTTCGCGGGTGGACCGGTCTGTACGCGGTGAACACCCTGGACGGCAACGCGATCCTGGGCGAATGGCCGGAGATGAAGGGCCTGTTCCTCGCGAACGGGTTCTCCGGACATGGTTTCCAGCAGTGTCACGCCGTCGGCCGATACCTCGCCGAGTTGATTCTGGG
>CAZQMF010000035.1:0-17578 GCA_964594235.1 uncultured Acidimicrobiia bacterium | reverse complement strand
GCGATCATCACCGGGGATGGCGGTCGCTTCGTCGAGCTTCAGGTTGTGTTTCTCGAGATCGCCCCCGGCGACGTGTCCGGGATCGAGGCGGCCGCCCAACTCGCCACGACCGCCCTGGGTCGCTGGAACTGATCTGGGGCAACCCGGTAGTTACATCCTTCCGGGGCGCCTCGGTCCTGCCGGGCGAGGAGAAATCGACAAGCGCCGTGCCGCCGCCCGGCGGGGTCTATCGGATTCCGAGGGTCAGGAACCCCGCAAACGCTGCAACGAGGATGGCGCCCTCCCACCGAACGAGCCGGTTGCCCGTCGCCGTCAGGATTCCGGCGAGGGTCGAGATGGCGATCATGAACACGATGGGCGCCCGGAAGTCTGTGGTGAACGTCCCTCCGGCAAGTGCCGCAGTGCCGGCCACTCCGAGCGAGTTGAAGAGATTCGACCCGAGGACGTTACCGATGACAAGAGCATTCTCACGGCGGCGTGCCGCCGCGATCCCGGTCGCGAGTTCGGGGAGGCTCGTGCCGACCGCGACCAACGACAGGCCGATGAAGCCTTGGCTGAGCCCCAGCTCCGACGCGACGATTCGGGCGCCGCGAAGCAGCAGGTCGGCACCACCGAGGGTTACTCCCAGCGCGAGAACGCCAATCACTATCTCGACGGCTGCGCCTCGTCCCGGCGGGGCGAGGTCGTCGACATCGATCGTTACGATGCCTTCCGCGATGTCCTGATGCGACCACCTGACGAGCAGCCATGCAGAGAGTGCCACGCCGACCAGCAGCATCCACGCTTCGAGCCTCATGATGGCCCCTCCCCATGCGGCGATCCCGAATGCGACGACGGCAGCCAGCATCAAGATGCCTTCGCGTCTGATCGTGTGCAGGTGACCGGCCACAGGAAGGATGATCACTGATACCCCGAGGACCAGGCTCAGGTTGGCGACGTTGGATCCGATGATGTTGCCCATGGCGAGATCCATCTCTCCTCTCGCGGCGGCGAGGCTGCTCACGAGGAACTCCGGGAGTGAGGTCCCCATGCCGATGACGAGTGCTCCGATCAGCACGGCGGACATTCCCCAGAGTCGGGAGAGCCGGGCTGCGGACAGCACGAGACGGTCCGCCGCGAGGGTCAGGAGAACGAGGCCTCCAGCAACGAGGGCAACGGCGCCGGTCATCGGCTGTCGCGCCAGGCGATCCAGTCTCGGACGGTCTCCAGGTCATACTCGGGCCCGGAAAATCCGAGGGTGATCTGACCGGCACCCGCGGCAGCCAATTCCTCGGCGAAATCGATTCGTTGCGCGTTCACCCCGACTGATCGCTCGATCTCCGACGGGTCACGTCCCACCTTGACGCACCAGTCGTTCAGCACGTTGTTCTTGTGGACCCACACATCCATGCGCGCCGGGCTCGCGAATGTGTGCCAGACGTGGGCGTGTTGGGCCGTGATACGCAGCGTGACTCTTTCGCCGCCACCCCCGACGAGGATCGGGATGGGTCGTGTCGGTGGAGGGTTGAGGCGGGCGAGCCTGCTCTTGATGATCGGCAGATCCCGATCGAGGTTTCGGAGCCGGCCAGGGGCGGTACCGAACTCATAGCCGTACTCGTCGTAGTCCTTGTCGAACCAGCCCGACCCGATGCCGAGAATCAAACGACCGTCCGAGATGTGGTCGACGGTGCGTGCCATGTCGGCGAGGAGCTGCGGGTTTCGGTACGAGTTGCAGGTCACCAACGACCCGATTTCGACACGCTCGGTGATCTCCGCCCACGAAGCGAGCATCGTCCACGCCTCGAAGTGCTTGCCGTCCTGATCCCCGGAAAGCGGGAAGAAGTGGTCCCAGTTGTAGACGATGTCAACGCCGAGCTCTTCGCATGCGACGACCGCTCTGCGGATCTGTGCGTAGTCGGCATGTTGCGGTTGGAGCTGAACTGCGATGCGAATCATGAGGGCACGGTAGTTGGCTCGCTTCGCTCGCCGTCATCAGTCGTCAGTCGTCAGTAGGAACGCTGCCGGGTGCTCGCTCCGCTCACCGTACCTCGTATCGTGCCTGGCCGTGAAAGAACCCGTTCAGGCTGGGTGGCGGGCACGGCCTGCCCTGTGGTTGCAGCACGCAGGTGTCGCGTACCAGGTACCAGGAGCGGGCTGGTGCACACAGTCGTCAGTTTTCAGTCATCGGTAGGAACGCGGCCTGGTCTCCCGGGGGACCTCGGGGCGACTGTTCTACCGAAGACCGACAACTGACAACCGAGAACGGCGGGCCGGGTCCGCCGGCGTATGCTGAAGCCGAGAGGAGGAAGACCAGTGGAATTCCTGTCCTACGCATACGGCCAGAACCACTTCACAGCCGACGTCGATCTTCAGGCGGTCCTCGCGAGATACTGGCTGGACTTCGAGTCTCACCGCGATGAGATGACCAGATGGGGCGACCTGATGGGCAGCGAGGCGCTCGAAGTCGGCTATCACGTCGATCAGGGCGCCGACCCTGTACTGGTGATGCATGACCTCGACGGCAACCGTGTCGACCGGGCACGAATCGCTCCCTCCCAACGGGATCTGCTCGCGAAGCTGGTACCGATGATGCGACCCGCCTACGACGGTGGGAGCTGGCACCATCACTACGCGATCGGCTACCTGCTGGGCGACCCCGGCCTCTACTGCATCATCACGATCACACAACAGACCGCCTACGCGCTCCACAAGTACGCGCCGGAGCTGGACATGTGGAAGGAGCGGCTCCTGTCGGGGGGAGCGTGGGGTGCGACGTGGATGACCGAGATCCAGGGTGGGAGCGATCTCGGGGCGAACCAGACGATCGCGCGACGAGACGGTGATCGGTGGGTGCTGTCGGCGGGAGACAAGTACTTCGCCAGCGGTGCCGGATTGGCCGACGTGGCAATCGCAACGGCCAGACCAGAGGGTGCGCCGGCCGGCCCAAAGGGTCTCGCCCTCTTCCTGGTGCCGAGACTCCGTGAAGACGGTTCGCTCAACTTCACCGTTCGACGGCTCAAGGAGAAGTCGGCGACACGAGCGGTGCCATCGGGGGAGGTAGAGCTGGAGAGTGCGGAGGCGTTCCTGATCGGCGCTCCCGAAGAAGGCATCTACTACACGCTGGAGAACTTGACCGTATCGAGGCTCGCCAACGCCGTGGCGGCGATGGGAATCGCCAAGAAGGCCCACCTGGAAACGCTCACGAGGGTGCAGCGACGGGAGGCGTTCGGCCGCCCTCTAGGTGAGCTGCCGCTGATCCGTCGCGATATGGTCGATCTCGCCGTTCGCCAGGCGGGTGGCCTCGCCATTGCATTCCACGCGGTCGACGCATTCGACCACGCCTGGCACGATCGCCCTCCCTACACCCCCGCGTATCACTACGCCCGATTCCTGTCACATCTCGCCAAGAACCGGACCGCCGACCATGCTGCGGAGATCACCCGCCTCGGGATGGAGATCTTCGGTGGTCTCGGGTTTCTCGAGGAGTACGCCGTCGCACGGTGGCATCGAGAGGCGCTGATCACGCCGATCTGGGAGGGACCGAGCAACGTGCAAGCGGTCGACATGCTCGAGGCGATGCACAAGAAGCATGCCCACGAGCAGTTTGTGGAGGAGTTCACCTCGGTACTCGAGTCGGTTGGATCTCCAGCCGCGGAGAGGGCTCTGAAGACGATGCACGGCACGCTTGCCGATCTGGCGGGGGCCGAGGAACCCCAGTGGTTCGCAAAGCGGGCGCTTGCCAACCTCGCAGACGTCGCGACGGTCGCGCTCCTCTACCAGCTTGGTGACATCGGCGGCGAGCGGTACGAGAAACTCGCCGAGCTGTACGCTGCTCGATTCCTCGACCACGACGAGTACCCGGAGTGGGCGATGACAGATAGTTCCGTCGGTTGACAACCGACGGAACGTACTTCGTACCTGGCGACTCCAGGTTCGCGGCCCGTCCGCCAACCCCTCAGGAGATAGGCCGTTCAGGCCGAACACCCATGCCGCCCGGCCGTGGCCGGTGTTGTGGTGGGTCGTGTCAGGATCGGATGCCACGCGGCGCGCGACTGTCTGGCAGCATGGTGGCGTGGTAGTCGTTCGGGTCATCGCGGGTGTGGCCGTGGCGTTTGCGGTCACCTGGGTCGCGTTCGTCGTGTTCCTGGTGGTCGTGCGGCCTCGCGGCATCAGCCTGCGGGAGGCGAGACGATTCCTGCCCGATGTTGGCCGGCTGCTCGCCGATCTGTCGCGAGACGACACGGTGTCGCGCAGAATCCGTCGTCGACTGGGCGCGCTCCTCGTCTACCTGGCGCTACCGATCGACCTTGTCCCCGATTTCATCCCCGTGCTCGGCTACGCCGATGACGTCATCGTGATTGCGTGCGTGCTCCGCTCCGCCGTACGGCAGGCCGGTGCAGACGCGGTCGAACGACACTGGCAAGGCACACCCGAAGGACTCATGCTCCTGCGCCGGCTCACCGGCATGCAGTCACCTGCATAGCGCACCGTCGAGATCCGCCACCAAGGCGAACCCATCACCCAATTCAACTACCCCATCAACCACACCATCACCCAGCCCTACTACCCCCCAGCACCCCACAGCCTCCTCCACTACGTGTAAGCGATCTGCTGAGGGTCATAAACCGCCTACAAACCGTTAGCGATCTGATGAGGGTTCCCCGGTACGAGGTACCGCTTGTTCATCGAACTTGTTCGATGAACAAGCCTCTTCAGCTGTTCGCCAGGGTGACAGCCGCCTGGTACAGGACGTCCGGCTGGACCTCCCCGGGGAACCGGAAGTCGACGTTGCCGTCTGCAGTGACGAACACGAAGAACGGGAACGCGTTCACGCCGAGTGCCTGAGCGGCCTGGAGCGTGGAAGAGTCGGCAATTGTCGGCACCGGCCAGTCCTTCAGCCACTTCGACGGCGGGTAATTCGGATAGGATGCATCGGCACCGGTCGAGATCGTGTAGAACTCGACGAGAGGTGGCATCCCGTTGTCATCGATGTATGAGGTCAGCATCTCCACGTCGTTCTGGCAATGCGAGCACCAGTGGGCGAGCACAGCGACGATCTTCGGCTTCCCGTCGGCAGTGATCGAGACCGGGGTCCCATCGAACGAGTATCCGCTGATCTCGGGGACCGGCAGCCCGATGGCGGGGTCCGCTCCACTGTCCGGGTAGCGGGGGAGGTTCGTGCCGGTGACCGTGACCGGCTGAGTCTGGCTCTCGGTGGTGGTTCCCTCGCCACGAGTCGATAGAACCGCAGCGACCGCGATCACCGCGACGGCGGCGACCGCGACGGCGGCCACGATGATTCTGGGTGAGCGCTTCATGTCTTCTCCCTTGCCCATAGCAGAAGGAGTCCTACCAGTGTCAGACCGGCGAAGGACATCAAGGGTATCGAGACAAACCCGAACTCCCAGATCCATCGCGCGGTACACGGAACATCGGTGGTGCAGGCGCCGGCGTCGAGGTTGGGGAAGAGCTGGATCGTGTAGTGGTAGACGGACAGCCCCCATCCGATGGCAACGAGGGGCAGCGCCCATGTCCCGAGGCGGGGGCTCCGGCGGATCGCAGCGATCAGCAGAACCAGCACCAGCGGGTACCAGGCGAAGCGTTGGTACCAGCAGAGCTGACAAGGCTGGAAGCCCACGATCTCCGAGTAGAAGAGGCTTCCGGCGAGCGCGCCGGCCGCCACGATCCATGCAAGCCACAGGGTCGCCCCGCCGAGCACTTCGTCGAGCCAGTCACCCGCCCTGCGGAGCACTCCGCGGCGCCCCATGAGCACTACGACCAGTCCGACATCCGCAACGAGGATGAGGACGGTGACGAGTGCGAAGAACCGGTTTGCGAAGGAAGGATCCATGGGTCAGCTCAGATACGCAACCAGGTCGGCTTCCGCTCGTGCCCGGAACGCCGTCATGGCGTCGAGGTTCTCCAGTTGCTGTGCGAGCGCCTTGTCGGCATGCTTGACCGACTTGCCGTCGAAGAACGCGTGGATCTCCGAGGTGTACCTGGTCGCAGTCCAGAGCATCCCGAACGTGCGGCGGATCAACATCGGCGGGAACGTCGAGACGATGGTGTCCCACGCGCCCATGAAGCGATCGAGAACGACCCGTTGCGCGTCCTTGTTGCCGATGAGCCTTCCGATGACGAACGGCCCGTCCTGGCTCTTGATGCGCCCATCCATAGCCATGGAGAACGTCCTGTCTGCGAGGTCAGGATCGGGGAAGAGCGGGAGCGCGTGGAGATAGCGCATCTTCTCCTGCGGCGTGTCGGCGTCCCGGTACATCGAAAAGAAGCCGTTGTAGTCGGCGATACCGGCACTTGCGGAGACGGCGATAACCGCCCTCAGGACCTCCGGATCCATCGAGTGGCCAGACAATCCGGGGAGGAGGTCCGCCGCGACGGAACGGACGCTCTGATCCTTCCCATACCGACCGAGCGCTGTGAACAGAAGCCCGCGGAGCCGCCGGGTGAGACCGTCCTCTTCCTCGGCCGGTTCCCAGCCGAGACGCCCCATCGCCGGGCCGACGAGATCGCGGACAAAGCCGTCGATCGACTGGTCGAAGGTGTGGTAGATCTCGCCGAGACTCGTGACGATCATCTCCCAGATCGCGTGTTCGGTCTCCCCCTTGAAACGGGTGAGCATCTCCAGGTAGTCGCCGATACTCATGTCACCGGCGATGACGTTCGCCCACGCGTCGTCGACCAACCCGTAGCGTTCCAGCGGGTCGAGGTCATCGAGATGCTCGAGGAGGCTGTCGAGCAGCGCCGGCGAGTATGCCGTCCGGTAGTAGCCGTGGCCACCGGCATTCGCAAGCACCCACTCGACCTTCTCTCCAACGTCGATGGTGATGTCGGGACCGGTCATGACCTCGTTGATGCGTTTGGTCCCGTCTACGGTCCCGTAGGCGATCTTCAGCGGGATCTCCCACAGGTCGTCATTGACGTCCTGCTCGAACTGGAACCTGCGCTGAGACAAGGAAATGGCGTTGTTGCCGACATCTACCTTCACCTGCGGGTGACCACCTGTGAAGATCCACGAGTCCATGATCGATCCAACCGGCTGACCCGACGCCTGCTCGAGGGCGGCCCACAGGTCGCCGGTCTCGGTGTTTGCGAACGCGTGGGACTCGAGATAGGTCTTGACTCCCTTCTGGAACACCTCTTCGCCGAGGAACTGCTGGAGCATTCGAACCAGTGACGATCCCTTCTGGTAGGTGAGGAGATCGAACATCTCGTCCGCCTCGTGCGGTGCGATCACTTGAAACTCGACCGGTCTCGTGGAATCGAGTGCGTCGAGGGCCATTGACGCGCTCCGTGCGGGAGCGAAACCCAGCCACGTCTTCCATTCCGGCTTCCAGTCATCTTGGGCGACCATCTCCATGAACGTTGCGAACGCTTCGTTCAGCCAGATGCCGTTCCACCACTTCATCGTCACGTAGTCGCCGAACCACATGTGGGCGAGCTCGTGTGCGATGACCTCGGAAACTCGCTGGAGCTCTCCATCCGAGGCGGTATCGGGATCGACGAGGAGGGCACTGTCACGGAAGGTGACGGCTCCGAGGTTCTCCATAGCCCCGAACGCGAAGTCCGGGATTGCCAGCAGATCGAGCTTGTCACCTTGGTACGGGATGTCGTAGTAGTCGCTCAGCCACTGGAGGTAGTGCGCGCCGGCCTCGAGCGCGAACGATGCCAGCCGCTCCTGCCCGGCCCGGTGGATCACTCGGAGCGGGACTCCGGCTGTCTCGACAGGTCCGGTTTCGACGAATGGTCCGACGACGAATGCCACGAGATAGGTGGACATCTTCGGCGTGTCCGAGAAGGTCACCTCGACGGTTCCGTCTCCCAGCTCGCGCTTGCCGATCTCCTTTCCGTTTGAGATGGCGAGCAGGTTCTCGTCGGCGACCAGGCGGATCGAGAACACCGCCTTGTACTCCGGTTCGTCCCAGCAAGGGAACGCACGTCTGGCGTCGGTCGCCTCGAACTGGGTGGTGGCGATGACGTGTTCTTCTCCGTCCTTGTCCTCGAACGTGCTGCGGTAGAAGCCGTGGAGCTTGTCGTTGAGGATGCCGCGAAAGGCGATGGTGAGAGTGTGTTCGCCGGCGAGGATCGGGGCACCGTCGGAGAGGTGGACTCGTTCCGTGTCGGTCTCGTACGAGACCGACAGTGTCCGTTCACCGAGGCTCGCCGTGTCGAGTTCCAGCTCGATGGCGTTCAGTATCAACTCGTCGGTCGACTCTGTCACGGTGAGCGTGATCGTTTCCGTCCCTGCGAACGTCGCCGCAGTGAGGTCCGGACGGAGGGTGATGTCGTAGCGGGATGGACGCGCGTTGTCTGGAAGGCGGTAGGGGTTCACGTTCGGGCTCCTTGATCTCATCCAAGATGGTACCCGTTGCGCCGGTAGGGTTCGTCGGGAGAAAGGAGCCGCATGGAAGGCATCCTGCGGTGGGGTGGCGACGTCGTGCTGTGGATGCAGCAGGCGAGCCCCTCACTCGATGGACTCTTCAGGACGCTGACGTTCTTCGGGAGTGAGGAGTTCTATCTCCTCGTGTTGCCGTTCGTGTACTGGTGTGTGGATCGGGCGCTCGGTGTGCGATTGATGGTGCTGCTGGTGTTCTCGGCCCTGCTCAACACGGTGATCAAAGTGGTCGTCGGCCAGCCCCGCCCGTACACGTTCGACTCGCGTATCAAGGCGATCGAGACGCAGCCGTCCAACGGGTTCCCCTCGGCGCACGCGCAGAACGCCACAGCGGTATGGGGGCTCCTCGGTAGTTGGTCCCGACGGCGGTGGGTGTGGATCCTCGGAGTGGTGGTAGCCGTCGGTGTGGGGGTTTCCCGGGTCTACCTCGGGGTGCACTTCCCGACCGACGTGCTTGGAGGCTATGTCATCGGCGTGCTGGTGCTGTGGCTGTTCATGCGCGGCTGGCCCGTCGTCGAACGGTGGTTCCGTCGTCTCGCCATCGCGTGGCAGCTGATCATCGTTGCAGTGGCGCCGCTGGCCGTTCTCCTCTTCCAGCGCACCGATGATGTCGTCACCGGCGTGGGCGCGACGCTCGGTGTCGGGGTCGGGGTGGTGCTGGAACGGCGGCTGGTGCGTTTCGACACCGAGGGTACGACGGTGCGGCGAGCGGAGCGGTTCGTGATTGGTGTGGTTGTGCTGGTCGGACTATGGGTCGGACCTCGAGCGTTGTTGGCAGGCTTGGAGCCCGCCGTGCTGCTACGGCTCGTTCGGTACGGACTCGTAGGCGGATGGGTAACGCTCGGCGCTCCATGGCTCTTTGTACGGATCAGGGTCGCCGATCAATACCCGGCCTGACGGTTCCTCACCCGCCAGTACCGTCGGACGAATTTGGGCCGGCGATCCGGTGTCTCGGGAATCCGATCGAGCCACGACTCCAGCAGACCGGCGGCTGTGGCGAACGCCTCTTCGCTCGACGGCGGATCCTCCAGCCACCGACGTTCGACATCGTCGCGCTCTGGCACGAAGGAGCGGTAGAGATCGGGATCCTTCAGGACACGACGATGAAGCCGCTCGTGGGACCACCACCCTGTCTCCGGGTCAAAGGTGCCGGTGGGTGGCGGCCCGAGGTCGGCGGGACGATCCACCGTGACGGGTTTGAAGATGCCCGTGCATGGAGCGGATGTGCCCGTGACCCAGTGGATCGAACTGCCGGGCGACAGGTCGGCCACCCATGAGGCGACGCTTTCCGAACCGGCTGCCAGCCCTCCAGCGTGGACGCACGGCGCCCCCATGGCTCCGGCGAGGAGGTGGTAGGACGGTGCCGGTCCGTTGTGGTCTCTCAGGAGTGACATCAAGTCACCGGCTTCGGTTGCCCCGGCGGCGATCCGCTGTGTGAGCGGTTGGCGGACCCTGCACGCCGAGACGGTGGTCTTCACGAAGTCCGAGTGCTTCGCGAACCCGGGAATCGTGAGGCCGTTCGAGATCGATCGCGCCCCGGTGGTGACGCGTTCGGTCTCCCAGAGTGACCCTGCCGTTTCGAGCACGAACGCCTCCGCCGGGTCGGCGACGATGAAGCTGTTGTGATAGGTGAAATCGGGATGCTCGTAGCCGCACCCTCCTCCTTGGCCGTACCGTTCGATCAGCGTGGTGATGGTTTCGACCGCGGTGCGTGCAGAGTGGGCACGTTCGAGCGCCAGACGGATCAAATCCATACCGGTCAGGCCGGTCTTGTTGTAGGGCTGGTCGGTGAACACCGCCTCGTTGCCGATGACGACATCGTGCTCATTCGCGCCAATCTCGGCACCCCACATCCAAAACGGCCTCGAGAGGAGGACAGCGTTTGTTTCGGGAGCCTGTGGGATCTCGATATGTGTACAGCGAACCGTTGCTCCAACCGGGTGCGAACGCCTCGGCTGCCACTCGAGAATCTGCGCCTCGTTGGGGTCGCGATCCGAGTTCTTGGCGAACAGCACTCCGTCCGATCGGACAACGACGATCGTGTCACACACGACCGATGTTAGGTTCATCGACCCGGCGACGATGCGCTGCCCAATCTCGCCGAGGCGTCGCATCCTCGCTGGACCTCTCGATTGGGCCCTGACTCGTTATCCTCACAGCCATGGAGATCCTGGGTATAGACATCGGTGGTTCGGGTATCAAGGGGGCTCCGGTCGACGTCGAGACGGGTGCGCTCACAGCCGACCGGTTCAAGATCCTCACTCCTGAACCGGCGACACCGGAGGCAGTGGCGCAGGTGGTCACCGAACTCGTGCACCACTTCGAATGGCGGGGGCCGCTCGGGTGCACCTTTCCGTCGGTAGTGCGACGAGGCGTCGTCTACACAGCGGCCAACGTGGACAAATCGTGGATCGGGGTCGATGGTCACAAGATCTTCGGAGAGGCGACGGGCCTTCCGGTGACCTTGCTCAACGACGCGGATGCTGCTGGTGTCGCCGAGATGCGCTTTGGGGCAGGCAAGGGGCGAGGCGGTGTCGTGATGCTGCTCACGTTTGGCACCGGCATAGGTAGCGCCTTGTTCACGGACGGCGTGCTCGTACCCAATACCGAACTCGGCCATCTGGAGTTCCGAGGAGATGAGGCCGAGCACTACGCGGCTGCCCGCTTCCGCAAAGAGGACAAGTTGAGCTGGCACGAGTGGGGTCAACGGGTCGACCTGTACCTCCGGTACATCGATCGGCTGTTCTCGCCGGATCTGGTCATCCTCGGAGGGGGCGTGAGCCGGAAGTACGAGAAGTTCTCCGAGGCACTCTCCGACATCCCCAACGTGGTGCCCGCGGTTCTCGAGAACGAGGCGGGCATCGTCGGGGCTGCCTTGGTTGCATCCGCAGGGTGACGATTGCCGACGCCGACACATTTGGTGTGCAATGATGTCCTCCATCGACAACGGAGGGCCGCGTGACGGTTGAAGGCAGTGGGAGCGCAGGATTGATGGATCGCGTGATACGCGCCGTGAAGCTCGACCCGACCCTCTACAAGGAGGTGTCGGCCGACGAGACCAAGACGACGGAAGCGATGATCGTGGTCGCAATCGCCGCGGCCATCGGCGGGCTCGGCCTGGCCATCGGTCCCGGGAACTTCAGGTTTGGTTCGTGGCTCTTTTCCATCATTCTCGCCCCGACAGTGGGACTTGCCATCGGCACCGGGATCCTCTGGCTCGTCGGCAAGCTGTTCAGCGGCAAAGCGCAGTTCATGGAGATGTTCCGGCCACTCGGGTACGCCTACGCGCCGAGCGCTCTGGCGATCATCCCGTGGATTGGCAGCCTCGTCGGGTGGGTCTGGTCGCTCGTGTGTGCCGTCATCGCCGTGAGGGAGTCCGAGGAGGTGTCCACGGGTTCGGCCGCGGCGATCGTTCTGATCCCGGCCGTGATCGGGTTCATTCTGGTCGTGATCCTTGTGTTCATCGCCGGGATGGCGCTGCTCGGGTTGGCGAAGGCAGCTTCCTGACCTTTCTTTGGAATACGCCGGCACGCGTTCCACGCGTGCCGGCGTTGTTGTCTCACGACGCTCGGGGTTCCTTCATTCACGACATGCCGACCGGCCCGGAACCGGACGGTTCGTCTCGAGGTGAGCGACGATCTAGTCGGCCGGCTCTTGCAGCGTCCTGAAGGTCGAGCGTAGATGTGGCGGCATCCGCACGGTGAATCGAGTTCCGGTATCTGTGTGTTCCTCGGAGAGAACGTCGGTCTGGTTCCACACCGTCGCCAAGAGATCGGGTCGGTCGTAGGGGACCATCACGACGGTCTCGATCGTCTCGAGTGGCAAGAGTCGTTGAATCCGATCAAGGAGTGTGTCGAGCCCTTCACCCCGTCGTGCCGACACGGCGACGGCTCCGGGGTGGAGCTCGGTGAGCCGCCGGAGGTGAACCGGATCGGCCGCATCGCTCTTGTTGAAAACGAGGAGTTCGGGGATGGTCGCCGCCCCAAGCTCCTCGAGTACTTCACGCACGGCGCCGATGTGGGCTTCCGTGTCCGGATCGGAGGCGTCGGCGATGTGCACGACCGTCGCGGCATCCGCGATCTCCTCGAGGGTCGAGTGAAACGCAGCGATCAGGTCGTGTGGAATGCGGCGGACGAACCCGACGGTGTCCGAGACGACGACACCGCGTCCGTCAGGCAGTTCCAGTCGTCGGACCGTAGCGTCGAGGGTCGAGAACAGGCGATCCTCGACGATCACGTCGGTTCCGGTGAGCGCATTGAGCATCGTCGACTTGCCGGCGTTTGTGTAGCCGACGAGAGCGATCAGAGGAACATCGTTGCGCGCGCGAGCCTTGCGCTGCGTGGCTCTGGTGCGTTCGAGCTTCTCGAGGTCGGCTGTCAGCTTCATGATCCGTCGTTCGATGCGGCGCCGGTCGGTCTCGAGCTTCGTTTCGCCTGGTCCTCGCGTGCCGATTCCGCCGGCTTGCCTGCTGAGCGCGGTTCCCCGTCCCCGTAGACGCGGCAGGTGATACCGGAGCAGTGCGAGTTCGACCTGAAGCATGCCGGAACGGCTCGTGGCGTGCTGGGCGAAGATATCGAGAATCAGGCCAGGCCGGTCGACGACGTCACAGGTGAAGACCTTCTGGAGGTTCCTCTGCTGGCTGGGGGTCAGGTCGTCGTCGAAGATGACGACGTCCACGTCCAACCGGGCCGTCTCGTGCGCGAGTTCAGACGCTTGGCCGGACCCGATGAGAGTCGCGGGGTTCGGTTGGCGTGTCCGCAGGACGACACTACCGACAGGATCCGAGCCTGCCGTGTCGGTGAGGCGAGCGAGTTCATCGAGGGAGCGGTCCGGGTAGCGGTCGAAGATCGAACCGACGAGGAACGCTCGCTGACGAACGACCGAGAGGTCGGTGACGGTCGCGGTGAGCCGCCGTTCGGAGCGGCCGGTCGTCACAAGTACCGGCCTCCGGAGTGCTGGTCGTCGTGTTGCTCTTCGGCGATGATCTGGGTCTCGCGGACGGCAATCACGACCTGTCCCGTGGAAGGCCAGATGAAACGCCAGGCGTCGCTTGGCACGGCCCAGAACCTCTCCCCATTCTGTACGTCGACCAATGCCAGGGCCTCCGTCGACTTCTCGGCGATGGTCGCCGCAGGAACGAGCAGGCCAGATCGGGTGGTCGACTCCTCCACGAGATGTCCGACGCGCCAACCGGGCAGCACACGAAAGCCGGCGCCGCTGTCGACCATGGGACCGTTCGTCACCTCACCATGGTGGCACACTGGCAGGATCCACTCCAGTCCTATCCTTGGGCCGATGTCTCCCGTTCAGGTGCTCTCCAACGGCCTTCGAGTGGTGGCCCTGCCCGACAGGTCGAGTCCGGTCGTCGCCGTATCGGTCCTCTACGACGTCGGGTTCCGCTCCGAACCGGAAGGGAGAAGTGGGTTTGCCCACCTGTTCGAACACATGATGTTCCAGGGCTCGAAACGCGTTCCAAAGGGGGAGTTCGATCGGCTGGTGCTCGGCAATGGTGGCGTCCTGAACGGGATGACGACCCCGGACTACACGGTCTACTACGAGGTGGTGCCGTCGACCGCGGTCGATCTGGCCCTGTTCCTGGAGGCAGACCGGATGCGTTCACTCGTACTCAACCAGGAGAACTTGGATAACCAGCGAGCGGTGGTCCAGGAGGAGATTCGCCTGAATGTGCTCAACCGTCCCTATGGGAAGTTTCCCTGGATCCAGTTGCCTGAGCTCATGTTCGATGCGTACCCGAACGCGCACGACGGGTACGGGAGCTTCGAGGATCTCGATGCCGCAGACCTTGCCGGCATCAAGAAGTTCTTTCGCCGCTTCTACACGCCGGCGAACGCCGTGCTCTCGCTGTGCGGCGACATCGATCCAGACGAGATGCTTCGTATGGCCGACCGCCACTTTGGGGACATCGGTGGGGGACGACGGCCACGCAGACCATCGTTCGCAGAGCCGATCGCCGGCGGCGTCCGCCGCGCGGAAGTGACCGATCCATTCGCGCCGGCTCCGGCGCTTGCACTCGGCTATCGGGTGCCAGACCCGATCCGTAACCTCGAAGGCGTACTCGCCCTCGACATCTTCGGATCCATCCTGACCGACGGAGTCGCATCCAGGCTCGAACGGCGACTCGTGCAGCAGGAAGGGCTCGTTACTGCGGTGGACGCGTGGATCGGCGAGTTTCCCGGCTGGGGCGGTCCGTTCGAGATGAGGGATCCGACCCGGTTCCAGATCAGCGCCTACTACCCGCGTGTCGACGACGGTGATCGGATCATCGCGGCGGTCGACGAAGAGGTAGGGCACGCCATCGGGACACTGTCGCAGGCCGAGGTCAACCGCTCGGTGACGAAGACCGTCGCCGCTCACATACGCAAGATGGACCATGTGCTCAATCGAGCTCTGATGGCTGCCGGTTTGGTGCTGTTGCACGGCGACCTCGGGGTGCTCGAGGAGATTCCGGGGCGCTACAAGCGACTCACCGCAAAGAAGATCGCAGCGACCGCCGGGGAGTGGATCCGTCAGGATCGACGATCTGAACTGCGGCTTGTTCCAGGAGGTGGCGCATGATTCCCGAGGTGTCGCCCCCTCGTGCGTTTCGAGTGCCCAGGGTGATCGACGAGACGCTGCCAAGCGGGATGCGTGCCGTCGTCGTTCGCAAGGACGGGGCGCCTCTCACCGAAATTCGCCTGCGAGTGCCGTTGACCGCCACGACCGCAGGTGAAGAGGCGGCACGCGATCTGCTCGCGAGAACCATCACCGCCGGCACCAGCCGGCGATCCCAGATCCAGCTCGACGTCGACTTGCAGTCGATGGGGGCGACGTTGACGGCTGTCACGAGCGAGGATGCGCTGGTGATCTCAGGGTCGGTTCCTTCCCGACGGGTGACCGGACTGCTGGCGCTGTTGTCAGAGGTCGTTCGCACCGCCACGTTTCCTGACGGTCCGGTACGCGTCGAACGCAACCGGCTCGCCGAGGAGGTTGTGCTCGCCCGTTCCCAGCCGGGTGTCATCGCCGAGGAGGTGTTCCGGAGACGGATGTTCGGGCGTCACCCATACGGGCTCGGGCTTCCGTCCCCGTCCACCGTGCGGCGTGTCACCGGGGCCGGTCTGCGTACGCTCCACCAGCGGTTGACGTCGTCGGGCACGATGACCGTTGTCGGCGATCTACCCTCTGTCCGTCTTCTCGACGCGATAGCGGGCGAGCGGTGGATTCGGAGGAGGAAGCCGTCGAGCGTGCCACCTGTCGGAGTGTGGAAGCGCCGTCCGTTTCTTGTCGTGCATAGAGAGGGGGCACAGCAGACCAGCATTCGCATGGGTGGCTTGGCCCCGGTCCATGACACGGCCTTCGGGCTCGCCAACCTCGTGTTCGGTGGCTACTTCCTGTCACGCCTTGCGTCCAATCTTCGCGAGGAGAAGGGCTACACCTACAGCGTTCACTCTCAGGTGCAGCACTTGGCGGCGGCTTCGACCGTGACCGTCGCAGCCGATGTTCGGACGGAGGTAACGGGGGCCGCGTTCGCCGAGATGCTCTGGGAGCTCGAAAGGGCCGAGACATGGACCGATGAAGAGGTCGACAACGCACGCCGCTACGCGATGGGGGTGCTCTCGATCCAGGCACATACGAAGGCAGGCCTCGCCAGCCTGATCGACTCTCTCCTTGCGAGGAGGTTGGACGTCGAGTACCTGCGAACGTACCTGCGGGAATTGCGATCCGTGACCCCGGAGGAGGTACGTGCTGCAGCCGCCGACCACCTCGCGCCTTCTCGTTTGACGACGGTGATGGTGGGCGACGCCGATCGCATCGTTCCGCAACTTGGGCCGTTCGGCCGAGTCATCGTCCGGTAGGTGCTACGTTCGCGGCGATGGAAATCGTTCCGCGCTACGAGTTCCGTGTTTGGGACCTCGATCTGGAGTTCGCCAGAGCGAAGCTCTTCGAACAGGGCTCGCTCTACGAACGCAGGCAGAGCAGCGAGACGTACGTCGTCTCGCATGTCGAAGACATCAACGTGAAGATCCGTGCAGGCATCATCGACATCAAACAGCTGCTCGTGGTCAGAGGTGTGTTGGAGCGATGGAAGCCGGTCTTCAAGGCGGCGTTTCCGTTGGATGCCCGTATCGTGGCGACGTCAGTGTTCGGGTCGCTCGGTGCCGGTCTACCGGAGCTTCCGGGCGGTGCGATGGACGAGGGCGCCTTTGTCGTTGCTGCAGAGACGCTCGATCGGGTTGAGGTCGTTCCGGTGCGAAAGGATCGGTCGCTCGTGTCGTTCGGGCACTGCAGGGGCGAGACATCGTTCGTGCAGATCGATGACGTCGTGTACGAAACGGTTGCGATCGAGTCGGCGGATCCTAGTGCCGTGGAGGCGGCAGCATCGGATCTCGAGATCGATCGACGACCGAACAAGAGCTATCCGGCAATGATCCGGGGGTTGCGATGGGCATAGAAATCGAACGCAAGTTCCTGGTCACGTCACAGGAGTGGCGGGACATGGCCGACGGTATCGACTACCGGCAGGGCTACCTGTCGACGGTGAAGGAGCGGACGGTCAGGGTACGAACGGTCGGAGAGCGCGGGTACATCACCGTCAAAGGGATCACTGTGGGAGCGAGAAGGTCCGAGTTCGAGTACGAGATCCCCCGACGTGACGCCGACTCGATGCTCGACTACCTATGCGAACGGCCGCTCATCTTCAAGACCAGGTACACGGTGCCACACCGGGGTCATATCTGGGAGATCGATGACTTCCACCTGGAGAACGCGGGTTTGGTCGTCGCGGAGGTGGAGCTGACCGATCCCGACGAGTGGTTCGCCAAGCCGTCCTGGATCGGCGATGAGGTGACCAGTGATCCGCGCTACTTCAACGCCAACCTGATCGCTCACCCATTCTGCGACTGGGAAGCGGAATAGCAGAGTTCACTGAGCCGGTGATCGGTTCCGGGTTTCCGGTGAAGTGGTCGCCCCGTTGTCTCAGGCCGCTTTCCTACCGATCGACTGAGAATCGGCGCCGTTGGAACGCAGGGCGCCCCAACGACGCCTCCGCGGAGGCGGACGGAATCGAACCCGCCGGGGACCTTTCGACCCACCAGCGGTTTTGGTGTCTGGTGGGGATTGTCGGGGAGCTGTGGGCATGGTCTCGGTGGTGAGAACGGCCCGGTGTCGAGCGTCAGCTCGACGCCACCTCCC